>CAZUVM010000262.1:0-9006 GCA_964623885.1 uncultured Verrucomicrobiota bacterium | reverse complement strand
CAAGCCGCGCTCGAGCCGCGAAATCTCGTGCCTCGCGCGGGTCTGAAGCACGTTTTCGTTTTCCTCCTTGGTCAGGTCAAAATTTTGTTGTGCGGCAAGCAGCAGGAAACAAACCCAAAGTCCGCCGGCAGCCGCCAACGTCCATTCGTTCAATGTAAGCCTACCCAACCAGCGCTGCCACCAATCGGGAGAAACTGTTGGCCCTTGCACCTGGTTCCGGGCGAATTGCAGATTCGCCTGCAAATCCGGATCGCGCGGTGCCAATCCCATGGCTTTCTCGTATGCGGCAATCGCCCGCCCGATTTGGCCACCTTTAAAATACGCATTGCCTAGATTGTAATAAATCGCGGGGGAAACCTGGCCAGATTGGATCACCTTTTCATACACCTGCTGCGCTTCGGCATATTTGCCTTGTTCGTACAGTTTGTTTGCTGCGTCGAAGTCAGCTGCAGGTGCACTGGCTGCCGCACTTATCACACCCGAGACCACCAACAAAAAAACATACAACCGGGGGAGCATCGCCGAGTCGATGTGAAACGTCCTTTTTGTAATCGTTGAAAAAACCGAGTTCATATTTTCAAATCACTCAGTTCTTCCAAAACCGCTCGAAGTTTTGAAATCATTACCGCGAGCTCCTGGCTTGATTTGATCGGAGCATAGCGCGCCAGGTTACACGCTTGGAAAAGTTCTTCAACCTGCGCCGGCAACGGTTCCGGCACGCCGCGCGGACGCAACTGCTCTGCAACCACTCCTTCGGTGATCGAGGAAGCAGGAAGATCCAGGCGTTCGCCCAATTGCTCCTGGAGCAAGTGAAACACCGTCGCAAAAAACTCCTCCGATTTGTTGGCCGCGGCGAGTCGCCGCAGTTGGTCCAAGCCCTCATGAACCGTGCGCTCTACCTGGCGCCGGCGGCGCAATCTCGGGTTATTGGTGAGTTGATCGGTTCGTTTGCGCCAGAATGCTGCCGCCAGAAAAGCCGCGAGCGGCGCGCCTTGCAGCGTAAGGAACCATGGTTGCTGAAGCAAAGGGACATTCGCTTGCGCGATCGCTCCCAACCGCTGCTTGATGGGCACAATGTCTTGCGCTGGCGGCGAATTCTCCTGCCCGCGGGAGGCCGTTAGCACCGTTGGCATTGGCGCTGAACCGCCTGGCCGCACGGTCAAAGGAATTGCCGGCTGCGTCAGCGTCCGGTAAGTCTTTCCTTCCGGGTCGAAGAAGCTAAACGAAACGGAGGGCAGCGCCTTGAGATCAGAGTTTTGCGGCGTAACAAGCTGCTCGAAAGTTTTGGTGCCTTGCAGGCCCAGCGCGTCCGTTGTTTCGACTTTGCTCGTTGGAGGGTAGGTCTTGAAATCGTGCCAGGCCGGCTGCTCCGGCAGTGTGAGTGAATCGAGTGAGCCGCGTCCAGCGATCTGGATTTTTACCGTGATGGGATCGCCGGCTGCCACATTGGTGGGCCCCGCTGTCATATTCATCGTGTAGGTGCCCACCGCCCCGGTAAAATCCCCCGGCGCTCCCTCCTTCGGCACCGGTAGTGACTGCACGGCTTCCGTTTCTGTGGCGAGCGGCACTTGCCTTTGCTCGGTCCGATTAAACATGCCGAAGAACGGATCCATTGCATCTCGCTGACGATTCGCTGAAGGCAATTCCAAAACAATCGTGGCGGTCACCGGACCCGCGTTGAACGATCCCGCTTTTATTGCCGTAAACGCAATGTTGATGGGTATCATCGTATAAACAGCATTACCCACCTGCGCCTGCCGGCGTTGTCCCTCGGCCATTTTACCCACATTAAAGCCGTCCATAGCGATTGGGTTTAATTGAAACCCGCCGATCTGCGCGTTGTTCCGGACGAAGAGCTGCAATTGGCCGGCGAACGTTTCCCCCACGTACACTTGTTTTCGGGGCAGAGCCAATTTCAAAAAGGCGAGCTGTGCCCCTGAGTTGATCGCATCCGGCGCAGGGGCATTGGGTTTCAACACCTTAAGCGCCAATGGTTGGCTGCTGAGCTTCTCTCCACCAACGTCGACTGTTATTGCGGGAATCGTGTAATCACCCGCCTGTCTCGGCGCGACGGTAAAGTTATACGTAACCGATGAACTGACCTGGCCATTGATAACGCTGAAGTGACTCGATGGCCCAATGTAAACGATTTGCAGATTAGCAACTTCCGGTGGCGCCGGCTCGGTCTGCAAGGAGCCACCCTCAACCGTCAACGCCAGCGTGGCGCGTTCTCCCAGAGTAATACTGTCCCGGTCCAGCGATGCCGTGAAAGTCGCCGCGTGCACCAGCAAGGCTGAAAGCCAAAGGGCTGCCGCCAACCCAACCTTCGCCTTGGCTCGGTTGCGCTTGGCAAATGTCCGCTGCAGCTCGGGATGAGGTCTTACCATCAGTTTATCCCTATAGTTTGCCCAGCCCAGTGCCGCCGCGCAAGCCTTCGGCTAGGCTGTATCTCGATAAAGCCTGTTTTTCCACGGTATATGGACAATTTCGGCGTCAATTTGTTCGCGCAAACCAGTCCCGGCTGCCAGCTTGCTTTTTTTAAGCACGCGGTAAATTTTGGTGGCAATGATTGAGCAGGCGAGTCTGAAAGAAACTATCGCCACTGGCAGTGGCATGGCCCTGGAAGTTCTGAAAAAAGTGGAGAATGAAAACGTGGCCATCGAGTTCAGGTTGCCCGGCAAAAAGAAGTGCCTGCTGCATTGGGGCCTGAAGCAGCCCGGACAACAAACGTGGCAATTACCACCGGAAGCGACTTGGCCCCCCGAAACCCGGATGGTGGGTGCCGCCCTTCAAACTCCTTTTGCCCAAAGCAATGGCCGTGAAGCCGTCCAGATTCGCCTGCCGCGCCAGCCTCAGGCCGCTTCCCTGGACTTTGTGCTTTTTTTCCCCGACCAGAACGCCTGGGACAACAATCACGGCCGCAACTACCGAATCGAATTTCCGCCGGGAGAGTTGACCGCCGGAGAATTGGATCGCGCGCTGCAAAAATACCGCAAGAACAATGAGCCCTTGTTTCAAAGAACCTTCGAGCTCGGAGCCGAGGGCCGACTGGCCGCGCTGGTCACAAAAAAGGACGATCGCTTTGTCTTGCTGCTGTTAACCGACATCCCCGGCCTGCTCCTTCATTGGGGAGTCGCCCGCTACTCCTCATCGGAATGGTTTGTACCGGCGGAAGCTCTCCGTCCTCCAGGCACGGTGCTGTACGAAAGCCACACGGCACAAACACCTTTCGTCCGCCGCAACGGTGTGAGCGAACTGCGCATAGAAAGCCCCGCTGCCGATGCGCCCATGGGCTTGCAGTTCGTATTGAAGAAGGCCGATTCGAATCAGTGGCTGCGGTGTCGCGGGGATAATTTCTTTGTTCCGGTGCGTGTGGATTATAACCAACACGCTGGCGTGGGTTCCCCCGAGTTAACGGCGATTGCCCAGGAGATCATCCAGGCTGAGATGGCCCGGAATTCGTGGACTCTCATGCATCGCTTTAACCTCTGTCATGACCTTCTGGATCGCATTAACGGAAGTGTCGACGGGTTGGCGCTTCTCTTTGTTTGGCTCCGTTACTCGGCCCTGCGACAGTTGACCTGGCAACGCAATTACAATACCAAGCCCCGCGAGCTCAGCCACGCCGAAGACCGGCTCACTCAAAAACTGGCACAGCTCTATAATCAGCAGCCTGAAAGCCGACCACTCGTCCGCTTGATGCTGTCGACCGTCGGCCCAGGCGGCGAAGGCCAGCGAATCCGCGACGAGATTCTGCAGATCATGCATCGGCACCATATCAAAGAAGTGGCCGGGCATTTTTTGGAAGAGTGGCATCAGAAACTCCATAACAACACCACGCCTGACGATATCGTCATTTGCGATGCGTACCTCGAGTTCCTATACAGCAACGGCAACATCGAACGGTTTTACCAGAAACTGCAGGAAGGCGGCGTGACGCGTCAGCGACTCGAGTCATTCGAGCGCCCGATCCGCAGCCAGCCCGATTTTGTGCCCCATCTCAAGGACGCGCTGGTCCACGATTTTCAGAACTTTCTGCGGATCTTGCGTTCCGTTCATGGCGGCACCGATCTGGAGAGTGCGATCCAGAATGCGCGCTCGACCATCGATGGCGACACTCAGGCTTTGCTTTGGCGCATTTGGGATCACCGTCAGGGCCAGATCCCTATGCCTGCAGTGGCGTCTGAAATTACCGAGGCGCGGAACCGCCTGCATGGCAGGATTGGAACCGGGAGTGCTTCGCGAGAATTGTTGTACTTGGACCTTGCGTTAGAACAATTCTTGCGCCTGGCAATCGAGCGTAACGCTCAGCAGGCCACTGAAGGAAATGATCTGGTAGAGTTGGTCGCCGGCGCATTGCAGAACCGGCTGCTTTCGGCGGTCGACCCCGAGTTGGACGCCGCTCAAAAACATTGGCAACGGCTCAAGGGCCTGCCCCGGTTCGACGCGGACTGGTCGCTGCATGCCAAATCGGTCCTCGACCGCATCGCTCGCGTACTAAGTGCGAACATCGATTCGACCTATCGATTGCTGCAGCCTAAAGCGGAAATGCTGGGTCACGCCTTTCAGGCCGACGCCTGGGTCATCACCCTGTTCAGTGAGGAAGTTGTCAGGGGAAACAGCCTCGACTTTGTTCTCTCCATGCTTCTGCGCAACACCGAACCCATGCTCCGCAAGGCCGCCAGGCTTGGAAACTGGCAAATCGTCAGCCGCGGCGCCGGCGCCGGGATGGTAGAAGTTTTGTCCCGGTTGCGCGACGTGCAAGGCAAAACCTACGATAGTCCCCGGGTTGTGGTTGCCGATCACGTGAGTGGCGACGAAGAGATCCCCGAAGGTGTCACGGCCGTGATCGCCCCGGATGTCACTGATATCGTATCTCATGTCGCCGTGCGAGCGCGGAATGCAGGCCTGCTCTTTGCCTCCTGCTACGACCGTGAAACCTTCGAACATTTGAAGTCTCTGCGCGGCCGCAGCGTGCGTGTCCAGGTGAATCCCTCAGGCGACGTGCTGGTTGAAGAAACTAAGAACTTCGTGACCGACTCGGCGACTCGGCCACAGCCACGAGCGAGGCGAGCTGTGTCCCGGCCAAAGTTCAGCCGCTGGGTCCTTTCCGCCAATGAATTCGATTCCAAACTGACTGGCGGAAAGTCTGTCAATCTAACCAGATTGAAGCTGCCGGCCGGCGTCCAGCGGCCGGCTTCGATCGCAATACCATTCGGAATTTGCGAGCACTTACTCGAACACGAAATCAATCGCGCCCTTGCTGCAAAATATCGCAAGCTGCTCTCGAGAGTATCCGCCAAACCACAGGAGGTTTTGCCCGAACTGCGATCGACTATCGAAGAACTGGCCGCTCCGAGCGAGTTCGAAGAGGTAATCCGCCAGAAAGCAATCGAGGCACATTTGCCGTGGCAAGATAATTGGGAGCCTTCCTGGCGGTGCGTCAAGCGCGTTTGGGCTTCTAAGTGGAATGACCGGGCCTTTTTCAGTCGCCGCACCCAAAATCTGCCTGACGAGGATTTGCTCATGGCCGTCCTCATCCAGGAAGTGGTGCCGGCCGATTACGCCTATGTGGCACATACGGTAAACCCCTTCTCCGGCGATCCCAACGAACTCTACGTCGAAATTGTGGTTGGACTTGGGGAAACTCTGGTCGGGAATTATCCAGGACGCGCATTGGGCGCTATCTGCGATAAACGCTCCGGCGCTGCACGCCTGGTAGGCTATCCCAGCAAGAGCCACGCGCTGCACGGCGGTCGATTGATCTTCCGCTCGGATTCAAACGGTGAGGATCTCGCCGGGTTTGCCGGCGCAGGTTTGTACGAAAGCTTCTTTTTGCCGGAACCAAAAACCAGTCTGGTCGACTACTCCTCCGAGCCTTTGGTTTGGGATAGCGCGATCCGCAGCGACCTGCTGCGCCGCATCGCCGAAGCCTGCGCCGAAATCGAGCGCGCTGCCGGCGCGCCTCAGGACATCGAAGGCGCCGTCAGGCAAGGCAAACTGTATGTCGTGCAAACACGGCCTCAGGTTGGTGTCAGTTCGAAATCCGACAAGAGTTAAAACGAGCCATGGATTTGCGCGTTGGTAATCAAACATCCTTTGCGGCCGCGCATTTTCTGGATCCATTTCGATACGCCATCGCCAGCGGCTTTGAAGCTTTCGAATGGTTTCCAGATCGCAAATCTTCAGGTGTCGGATGGGATGAGGCCGACCTGGGTCCCGACTTGCGTGAGCAGTTGCGGGATCAGGCTCAAGCCAACCGAGTCCGAGTATCTCTCCATGCCCGATGGACCGCTAATCCTTTGAGCTTGGACGGCCGATCGGTTCTGGAACGGGATCTGGAGCTGGCGAAATCACTCGGAGCGTCCCTGTTAAACCTCCACCTTTATTTGGAAGGAGGCGTGAAGGCGTACGTTGATTCTATCGCACCGTTGATCAACACCGCCACTGCAAACGAGATTGATATTTCCATTGAGAACACGGTGGAAACGCCTCCGCAAGCGTTCAACGAGCTTTTTGATCGCCTGCTGGCCCTAAGAATTCCAGGAACCGATCAAGTCGGTGTGTGCATGGATATCGGCCACGCTAATCTCTGCTCGGCAACCCGCAACGACTATCTATCGTTTATAGACCAGCTTCACCCCTCAGTTCCAATCATTCATCTCCACCTGCACGAGAACTGGGGAGACGCAGACACTCATTTACCGCTGTTCACCGGCCCGGCCGCCACGGACCCAAACGGCATTACGGGCCTGTTCCAGCGGCTTCAAGCCCGCGGGTATCATGGATCTGCCATTTTGGAGCAATGGCCGCAACCTCCCACGCTCCTCAATGCCGCCCGAGACCGGCTCATCCGCTTGCTTCGGGAACTGCATCAGCAAAACCACAGATAAACACAGATGAACCCAGCGCGGCAAAGCCGCAACCAAGAAGGCAATCGAACCGCGAATTCATGCGAATGGACGCCAAAAAAGATTAGCGTTCAATTAGCGAGCATTAGCGGTTAAAGAATTCTTTCTTGTGGTTGTGCTTTTTTTCTCTGCGTTTCTCCGCGTTCTTCGCCGCTCTGCGCCAAATTCAGCCTACCTTTCGGTTGCGGCTTCGTTGCGCTATGCCTCTGCGGTTTAACCACCCTATTTCCATCTGTGTTTATCTGCGTTCATCAGTGGTTAAAAAGAATCGTTCCAGTGAAGAGAAACGGGCCTGTGGAACCAGCGCTTCTCAATCTTCCTGTCTTCCCGGCACCGCCATTTCCTGCATCAACGCCTCGCGTTGCTGTTCGGCCGCTTTGATCAAACAAGGCGGATCATGGTCTCTTGCGTTTGCCGGTGCCACCAGGCCTTTATACCCAAACGACCGAATGCAAAGCTTCATGCCCCGTTCAAACATCGAAAGACCGTACCTGCCGGCCTCCTGTAAAGCCGATTCCTGGCTCCAATGATCGTGCTCGATCCGATAACAGGCGATCACCAGGCCGGTCCGGTCGCAACCACGCCGACAAAACAAGTAAACCGGATTCGTTGACGAGTAGATGTAATCGAGCGTGCGCCGGACCTGTTTGGGACGCGGCCGCCCCACTCCTGGCATCGGGAAATTGGTGTATTGCATGCCGTGCGCAAGTGCAGCCGCAGCTTCCGCTCGAGCGGTTTTGCGCGACACCATTCGCAAGTCAACAATCGTCTTAACGCCAAACCGCTGCAGCGTTTGAAATGTTTTCTCGGTCGGTGTTGGACCTCGGTATATCAATTCATCCACCTTGCCAAAATGACGGATCCCCTCCTCATCCGGAGTGCTGTGACCAAAACAGCTTACGCCGGAAATGACCAATAAGAATACGGTGAATAATTTGAACCAGCGGGAACCTGTCTGTCGGCGGGTCATTCCTTGCCTCAAGAGTAGTGTACACCGTCAAATCGACAAGTAGGGGAAAGCAGAACATGAACGTTTGGAAAAACTACCCTCACATTCCTCGGCGAGGCGAGCCGCCCACACATTGCCGGGGTCTGCGAAATGTCACGCTAACTCCACGAAAATGAAAAAAATCCAAGCCACCACCGTCCAATGCTGGTAGAATGCGGGCCTTAGTGCCGGTTTGGTTGTCAAGGTCTGTTTCCTACGCTAAAGCGTGGCATACGATTTAGCCGGCACGAAACGCGAGCGAAATGAATTTTGGAAAACACCTGTTAATCGTTGTAGCGCTGGCATTCGGAACCTTGGTGTCCGGTGCCAAACCTCTGCTCATCGGTGACTTCTCACAAAAGCCCGACGACAAAGGATTGCCTGCCGGTTGGGAATTGAAGCAACGATTTGGCCTTGCCAATTTTTCCTTATGTGAAATGGATGGCCTGCATGCGCTCGGGCTGCGCAGCACAAACACATCTTTTTCGCTGCAACGGCCAGTTAACGCAGACCTTTCGAAATATCCTATTCTTTCATGGAAATGGAGAGTCAACAAATTGCCGCAAGGCGGAGATTTCCGGAATACCAAAACCGATGATCAGGCAGCTCAGCTCTTTGTCGCCTTCAGCAAAACTCAATTTATCGTCTACATTTGGGACACCACCGCGCCACAGGGTTTCATGGGCGACGCCCATGCCCCGCCTTTTATGAGCATCAAAGTCGTTGTGGTCCGCTCAAGCCCCGCCGAGTCCGGCAAGTGGCTGACTGAATCGCGAAACGTGGCGGATGACTACCGCAAGCTTTACGGCGGCACCGGCAAACCACCGATCGTGCGAGGCGTGCGGCTGCAAATAAATACACAGCACACCCGCACCTCGGCCGAGAGCTACTTCGCCGAGCTGATGTTCAAAGAACAACTCCAAGCGGGCTTTTAATTTTGGTGAACAGGTGCGAAGAGGGTCGGAAGAGTGGGAAAGGTGAGAAGGGTCAGAAGGAGGATTTGAGCTTCAGAGCGGCGGAATGCGCCGCACTCCAAACGCTTCGCGAATATGGAAGCCAATCCGCCCAACGTGGGACCAGACGCAGGGGCCCTGCCTTCCCTAAGAA
>CAZUVM010000261.1:0-5026 GCA_964623885.1 uncultured Verrucomicrobiota bacterium | reverse complement strand
TGGTTGGTCACGTTGTCGAATTGCAGATTCGCTCCCGCGCTCGTTCCCACCGTAAGTGTGGACGGCGTGACTGGCGTGCCGCTCTCAAAGACGTCGAGCGTTGCGCCATCGGCAACCGTGATGCTGCCGGAACCGGTGGTCGGGCCTTGAAGCGTCAGCGTGCCGCTGCTGACTGTAGTCTGGCCGCTGTAAGTGTTCGCGCCGGTCAAAATGAGTTCGCCGTTGCCAATCTTGGTCAGCGTGCCGCTGCTGCTGGTCAAGCCGGTCGCGAATGTCACGATTTGCCCAGCCGTGTCGATGCTGATCGCTTGGCCGGACGCCGTGCTGAACCGTGAAGAATAATCAAAAGCGTTGTTCGCGCTATAGGTCAGCGTGCCGCCGCTGAACGAAAGGGTGCCGGTCTGGCCGAGCGGGCCAGTGGCCGCGGCTACGATCTCAGCCGAGCCCAGGACCAGCGTCCCTCCGCTCAGCGTCCAGTTTCCAGTAAAGGTATTCTGGCCCGAGAGCGTAAGCGTACCGGCGTGCATCTCAATCGGGCTAGTGCCGGAAATAACTCCCAGGATGGTGCACACTCCCACGGGGGCATCATACTTCCACAGTACTCCATTGTTAACGATGCCCGGGTTGCCGGCGCTCCCGCCCACAAGGTCGGAAGTTTTCCAGATCATCGT
The DNA here is from genome assembly GCA_964623885.1 of uncultured Verrucomicrobiota bacterium. Taxonomy (GTDB): domain Bacteria; phylum Verrucomicrobiota; class Verrucomicrobiia; order Limisphaerales; family UBA8199; genus CAZUVM01. The sequence continues at coordinate 4,355 of CAZUVM010000261.1, read as the reverse complement.
GCCACCGCCAATGGTGATCGGACTGCCGAGCTGATCCGGGAAATTGGCATTGGCGTTATTCGTCCCGGTCCAGGTCATCGTGCCAGAGCCGTATTTTTGTACGAGAATCGCGGAGGTGTTCGCGCTTCGCATATGGTTGTTAACAATCCAATCTCCCGAGCCTTCGAAAATGAACGGATGCGCCCCGGCGCCACCCATACGCCATCTCACAGATTCATTCACGTAGGACGGCGTGGAGGAATTGTTGGTGAAACCGCAAATTTGTCCGTTGAGAACGCCGCCGACGATATCCAGGCAATTCCCGGTTACATGATCTCCCAGATTCAGACCTCCGCTGCCGGCATCAATGGCAAAATAGTTCATTCGCATTCCACCAGAGACTGCCACTGGAGAATAAATTGTCACCGGCGCGGTTTGATTCGCCGTAAGATGGATTCTCAGTCCGTAGGGTTGTCCAGATCCCGCGCCATTAGCTTGGGAGCCGCCGTTTTGCGTCACCAATAAAGCGTTCGTCGTTTGGCCATCAAACAGCATTTCGTCGCCAAAAGTGACGGTATCCGTAAAGTCGGGTCTCGGGACCCCATTGGCGTCCCGGTTGGCGGCGGGCACACCGTTGACGGTCCAATTGGTACCTTGATTTAGGTCACCACCGGACAATTGTGCGGGGTTTTGATTGGTCCACACATAGGATGTCTGGCCAAAGACAGGGATCGTTGCAAGGGCACCGAACAAAACGATCAAAACCATCGCAAGGGTCGTACACCGTGTCCGGCTCGGAGCGAAGACTGGTCTGCTGAGGGCAATCTCGGAGCTGCTGTATGGGGTGGTCATATGGATTGGGATGAGGTTGTTGAGTAACTAACATTAACTAAATAAATCTCAACGAATTCGCGCTCATAGCAGGGCGATACTGCGGGGCGTAATTTAGTTCAGGATGACAACAATCTAGCGCGGCGGCAATGGAAGATCCTATGTTTCACATGGAGGATTGTATCTCCGGGCGGCTCTGACCGACGCGGTAATTGCTAGGGGTGGCCCGGGTCACCGCTTTGAATACTCGCGAGAAATAAAGCGGATCTTCGTAACCTAGCGACGAAGCGATCTCCTTGATGCTCCAGGGTGTTTCCGCGAGCAAGCGCCGCGCCTGTTCCATCCGCAGTTTAATGAAATAATCAATCGGCGTCGTCCCAACCGAACGTTTGAACAGCGCGAAGTAATGGGGCAGGGACATATTGGCCACACTGGCCAGAGTCCCGGCCCGCAGGGGCTCAGCAAGGTGCTGCCGCATGTAATCAATGGTGCGCTCGATCCGATGCGAAACACTTTGCTCCCGGCGGGGCGATTCAGGCTGCCGGCACGCGAGCGAGCTTAACAAATGAGCCAGCGTTTGGGACGCATAGAGCAGCTCGCCCGGGCGAAGCGCCGAATCCAGGAGTTCTACCAATTCGAGTACCCAGCCCAGGATGCGCAAATCTTCCCCAATTCTGATCAAAGGCCGCTGGCGGCTGACCTGGAGTTGCTGCAAAAAGAATTCAAGGTTGGAACCAGCGGCATGAACCCAGCAAAAAGACCAGCCATGGATGTTATCGGTGCCGTACACCCGTGAAGCTCCCGGCGGCATGACGTACAGGTCGCCAGCCATAACGCGGTGACGGCACCCATTGATCTCGCACCAACCTGCCCCTTTGGTGCAGTAGAGCAGTTGCGCCTCCTGACATTCCAGCGCCGGCTGATCGACCCGCGGTTCCGTGCTCGTCGCTGTACCTGCCGCCAGCGGAATCAGGCCTTGAAGCACAGGCGTCTGCATCGCCAACTCAACAGAGCGTAAAGGCAGAATAGCAGTGCGCTGGTTTACGGTGCGGTTCGCCGGCTGCTCGTCATTCCCGCGGGGCAAAACCACCGCTGGTGGCCGGAAGTGCGCGTCGGGCGGAGATTCCACGCTGCTTCCGCAAAGCACAATGCTGATGGAAGAGTCGACTCGAGAGCTTCTCATCTGCTGGTGAAACTACGATTTTATCGCCATCGACGTCTCATTTGCCCGGGAGCGAGAGGGACCGCTAATTTCAGGCGCCGGACTCAAGCTGCCTGACGGGAGAACGAAGCAGCTCCTGGGCGTGATGAGACCTGCCCAAAAATGTCCCGGGGGTATTTTGTTTTCGAGTCGAACTATATTCGATTCCGCCCTGATGTCGAGAAAAAAATGCGCTGATGAAGATCCCTGATGGCTAAATGCTAACCAAAGAACGGCGCCCCAAAGTGTTTCTGCAAAACCAAGGCAAAGGTTCCGCGCAATCGGGGTTGGGTATAGGGGTCCGACGCCAGCACTTTCGTCCCGGCGTGTGTAAAGGAGTGTTGCCTGACCACCTCGGTTATGATTGGTCCGACCTTGTGCCAGGCTCGCGTGACTTCCCCGACGACCACCAGGACCTCCGGAGCCAAGCCGGTAATGAGCATAGCCATTCCGCTGCCGAGGTGTGTCGCCATTCTCTGCAACGCCTTTGACGCTTTCAGATCTCCCTGTTCAGCCAGCCGCAGAATATCGCCAAACTCTACCCTGGCCATATCGCTCTTCGAGCCAACGCCCCGTTTTGGAGCCGAAGCGGATTGAGCATAGTAGCGCTCCGCCGCCGCGTTCGAAGCCAGCACTTCCCAGCAACCCCGATTGCCGCAGGTGCAGGCTGGCCCGTCGGGAAGCAGCGTAACATGTCCGAATTCGCCCGCAACTCCGGCTGCGCCTTTGACTAACTGCCCATTCATGATCATACCGACACCAATGCCGTCGGATACGGTGACAGCCAGGAGGTTCTTTAAACCGTCGGTGTGCCGGCCCGACCACAGCTCGGCCAGCGCGCACGCGCTCGCGGCATTCTCCAGTTCAACCGGTAATCCGGTAGCACGTTCGAGCGGTGTTTTGATGTCTAATCCGCCCCAACCGAGTCCAGGCGCAAATGTGAGTTTGCGGGTTTCTGGATCTATGCGGCCCGGCAGACTGACGCCAATGCCCTCGTAAGAGCTTTTCGGATGAGCGCGCACCAGATCCAGAATCCGCCGGCTGAGGCGCCCTATGAACTCGGAGGGTTCTTTGCCGGTCGACATCGATTCCTGAGCCAGAAAAGCTGAGTCCATTCCTGCCACAGCAAGCGTGGTTGTAACGGGCTGAATATCGACCCCCACGATCCCGGCGCGATCGTCATTCAGATGCAGAAACGTCGGTTTGCGGCCACGCGGCAATTGGCCGGCCGCGCCTTTGATGACCCAGCGCTCCGAAATCAGTTGTTCTGCTATCGCCGAGACCGTGCTTCGTTGCAGCCCGGAGCGGCGCGCCAGCCCGGCGCGGGAAATCGGCTGATGCCGACGGATCAAGTTCAGCACGATCCGGCGGTTGATGTCCCGGGCTGTTTCGCTGCGCGCTACTTTGAAATTGTTCAGGTCCAGCTTGCGCATGCTTACGCCTTCAATCCCGATTAAAGTTGCAATGACGACGGCTTCCTTGCCCCTCGCCGTCCTCTGACATAATCCCCAAGCTATTGGCGCCCTTATTGAAGGAGCCAGTTGCTTTTTCCCAAATTGGGTTTTGTCGAACTGCCTTTCAAGGAGTAACTCCTTGAGAGCTAGGATTCTCCATACAAATCATAGTATCCTCCATTTTTGCAAGCCCGAACCGCTGAAATAATTCACCTCTTGAATTTAATACCGTCCATTCATAATCTTGCGTGACACATGCGCCAGGAGCAAAAATCCTTAATGAAACGCCGTCGGACGCGCGCGCCAAAGCCCCTTGCCGGCTGGGGCAACGGCAAACCCAATGGCCGCAGGTTTGCTAAAGCCGCTCGGTTGCCCGCCTACAAAAACTCGGCTTTGCCAATTGAAAAAAGGGTCGAGGACCTGTTGTCCCGCATGACCCTCGAAGAGAAGGTTGCGCAAATGGTTTGTGTGTGGCAGCACAAAGCCCAGACGCTCCTGGACGGTAACGGGAATTTTGATCTGCAAAAGGCGAAAACGGCTTTCAAAAAGCGTCTCGGTCTTGGTCAGGTGGGTCGGCCGAGCGATGCCGGTAGTGGCAAAGGACCAAAGGAAAACGCCGAACTGACTAACACAATTCAGAAATTCTTCATCGAACACAGCCGCCTGGGGATCCCGGTGATCTTTCATGAGGAATGCCTGCACGGACAGGCCTCGCCCGGAGCCACGAGTTTTCCTCAACCGATTGCGCTGGCCGGCACGTTCAATCCTGATCTGGTTAAAGCCCTGTATTCGATGACCGCCGAAGAAGCCCGCGCGCGCGGCACTCACCAGGCGCTTACTCCCGTGGTCGACGTCGCCCGCGACCCGCGATGGGGCAGGGTAGAGGAAAC
>CAZUVM010000260.1:0-77884 GCA_964623885.1 uncultured Verrucomicrobiota bacterium | reverse complement strand
TCTCGTTTCGCTTCCCGGGGTCCGACAGCCCCGATTACGGTGCCTTGCAGGTCCTGGCCGATGTGCTCGGCAGTCAACGCGGCCGTCTTTATTCGCTCGTTCCGGAAGGCAAGGCCTTGTCCGCTTCGTTCAATTACGATGCTCTGCCAAAATCCGGTATCGGCTACGCTATCGCCGAATTCCCAGCCGGCGCTGATTCCGCCGCGTTGCAGGAACAAGTGCGCGCCATCCTTGCCGCCGAGGCCACCAACAGTGTCTCCGCCGATCTGGTCGAAGCCGCCAAGCGCCGCGAAATCCTCAGCGCTGAAGAGCAACGCGACTCCGTGCCCGGCCTGGCCATGGCCTGGTCCCAGGCCGTCGCGGTCGAAGGCCGCGAATCGCCCGACGACGATGTCGATATGATTCGCCGTGTAACCGTTGCCGACGTCAATCACGTTGCGCGGCAGTACCTCGATCTCGACCACGCCATCAGCGCCGTTCTGACACCGCAGCCTTCCGGCAAACCGCTCTCGCCAAAAGGTTTTGGCGGCGCCGAATCGTTTACACCCACTCAAACCAAACGTGTCAAATTGCCTCCCTGGGCCGAAGCCGCAGTCAATCGGTTGGAAATTCCCAAGCCCACCTTGCAACCGGCCGTTACCAACTTTCCCAATGGACTGAAACTCATCGTGCAGCCCGAAACCATCAGCGACACGGTCAGCGTCTATGGCCGGGTCAAAAGCACTCCTAAGCTCGAAGAACCGCTCGGCAAAGAAGGCGCCGGCATGGTCCTGGATGAATTGTTCTCTTACGGCACCACTTCCCTCGATCGGCTGGCCTTCCAACAAGCCCTTGATGAAATCGGCGCCGATGAGTCTGCCGGCACTAATTTCTCCGTTCAGGTTCTGTCCGCAAACTTTGATCGTGCCGTGCAATTGCTCGCGGACAATGTCCTCTCGCCGGCATTGCCGGCTGAGGCATTCAAAATAGTTCAGCCGGAACTCGCGGCCGCCGTTGCGGGTGAGCTCGAAAGCCCCGGCTACCTCGTCACTCGCGCCCTGCGCACGGCTCTTTATCCCAAAACGGATCCGATCCAGCGCGAGACCACCCCGGACACAGTTAAATCGCTAACGTTGCAGGATGTCCGCAACTACCATCAGCAAATCTTCCGTCCCGATCTGACCACGATCGTCGTAATCGGCAATGTCAGCGTTGCGCACGCCCAACAGATCATCGGCAATTATTTTGGCAATTGGCGGACGACGGCTCCCCGACCCGAGACTCTGCTTCCGCAAGCGCCAACCAACGGACCGGGCTTCACTGCCGTGCCCGATGCCAGCCGTTCTCAGGACAAAGTCGTCCTGGCTCACACGCTGGCCCTCACGCGGAAAGATCCGGATTATTACCGCCTGGAACTGGGCAATCACGTCCTGGGTGGCGCGTTTTATGCCACCCGCCTCTACCGCGACCTGCGCGAAAATGCCGGCCTGGTGTATTTTGTCTCCTCCCAATTCTCTGTTGGCCAGACCCGCGGTATCTACGCCGCCGAATACGCCTGCGATCCGCCGAACGTCTCCAAAGCACGCGCCATCGTCGTGAGCAACTTACGGGAAATGCAGAAGCACGACGTGACCGAGCGCGAGCTGCGCCAGGCCAAAGTCCTGTTGCTGCGCGAAATCCCGCTCTCAGAATCCAGCGTGAGCCACATCGCCGGCGGCTGGCTCACCCGCTCCCTTCTGGAACTCCCGCTCGACGAACCTTATCGCGCCGCTCACCAATACTTGCGATTCAAGGCCTCGGACGTGCGCGACGCTTTCGCTAAATGGTTGCGCCCGGATGATCTCGTAGAGGTCACTCAAGGACCGCCGCCAAAGTAGTGCGCTGCTTTGCGCTGACTAGTCCTTTTGCAGCATTGATTAAGAGACCTTGAAGCCTCACGCCAAGGACGCCAAGGTCGCGAAGGCCTCGGATACGGGAACCGAACGAAGTCTGGTTTATAGAAGTATTGAGTTTTCTCCATTGCGTCCGAGCGTCCTTGGATGGCAAATCATTTCCGGCGTTGGCTAATATCTAACGCACATCCCGGCATATAAAGTGCTCTTTCTCACCCTTCGGAATGGATACCTGTGCAACTCTGGCCGGGGCGCCTGATGGCTCGAAGGCGGACGCCGCCCCTCTCACATCGGCCCCCCAAAATATTTCCGCGGCCGAAATTACCGGCACGCTCGAACCTAACCACCTGTCGCTCGGCTACCGAATTGGCCTGGTCGCCGCCTGCATCGGCATGGCGCTGCTTCTCGCAGTTTACCTGGGCATCATCGGACTGACGGCTTACGGTGTTTATTATCACCTCACAGTCGATAAGGCCATGTTGGGAGCCGCCACCAATTCGACCACCGTTTTTCTTTATCTCTGGCCGGGCGTCGCGGGCGCTATCCTCACCTTCTTCATGGTCAAGCCAATCCTGGCCGGCCGACCGGAGCAGCCACCCAAATATTCGCTCACTGCGCAAAGCGATCCTGCGTTGTTCGCTCTGATTGGCCGCATTTGTGAACTCGTCCGCGCGCCGTTGCCCAGCCGAGTGGACGTGGATTGTGAGATTAATGCTTCAGCCAGCTTTCGCCGCGGCCTCTTGAGCATGCACCGCAATGACGTCGTGCTCACCATCGGCTTGCCGCTCGCCGCTGGTCTCACGCGCGAGGAATTCGCCGGCTTGTTGGCGCATGAGTTCGGTCATTTCGCGCAGGGTGCCGGCATGCGCCTCACGTATCTCATCCGTGCCACCAGCTCGTGGTTTGCTCGAGTCGTGTATGAGCGCGACGAATGGGATGTTCGGCTCGCGCAGGCCGCTTACAGTCTCAACATCCGCTTTGGCATCTTCCTTCACATGGTCCGGTTCGTTATATGGCTAAGCCGCCGCATTCTTTGGGTGCTCATGCATATCGGGCATGCGATTAGCTGCTTCATGCTGCGCCAAATGGAATACGACGCCGACAGTTATGAAACCCGCCTGGCCGGCAGCGAAGCCTTTGCGCGCACCGCCACCCGGTTGCAGCAGCTCAATGCCGCCGGATTGCATGCCCGTCAAAAAATCCAGGAAAGCTGGAACGGCCGCCGCCTTCCGGAGAATCTCCCTTCCTTCATCAACGTCTGCACCAGGAATACGCCGGCTGAGCTGCGCGAAAAGGTCGAGGCCGCTGCCCGCAAAACGCGCTTTCTCGATACCCACCCATGTGATGCCGACCGCGTCAAAGCCGCCCGCGCCCTCAATCAGCCGGGCATTTACCGCAGTGAGCGACCTGCTTGCGAACTGTTCAACGATTTCCACGGGCTCTGCCGTGCCGCTACCCGTTTCCATTACGAACATAACCTCCAGCTCCGCATCACCGACCACAACCTCATCTCGCAAGATGTCGCCGAGCACGAGACGCTAACGCGGGCCGAAGGTGAACAAGCCCTCAAAGAGTTCTTCTTCGGTCTCAAATTGAAGTTTCGGCCGCTCCGCATTCCGGCTGATTACCAGGCTGAACTGCTTAACCGAGGACTGGCCGACAGCAGTAAGGAAGCGCGAGGCACCATGGAACAATCGCAGCCTTCAGTGAAAAAGGCATTAGCGGAATATGAGCAGGCCGAGCTGAACTACCAACGCGGACTGGATGCAATCCGCCAAGCCTCTCAACAGGCTACCACCATCGCTTCGGAAAGCATGCACGCTTTGCTCCCCACACTCGAACCCTTCGAGCGTAACGCCCAGGTCCGTCTTGCCGCTGCGCTCCTTTTGTTGAACGATCCCCCAACTGCAGCAAAACTTTCCAATGCCGCCGCCCTTAGAGATGAAGCCGTGCAACTTCTGCCGGTGTTCGCGAGCCTGGGTGAAGCGTTTGGGCCTTTGCAGGAACTTCGGCGCAAGTTCGGCGCCTTCATTTCCGCGCTCCAGGCCGCTTCAAAGGAAGAGCGCCGGACCAACCGTCTCGAACAGGCTGAGGCGCGGGTCAACGAATTGGCGCCGCAGCTCGAGCAACTTATTCAGCAGGTGCGGTTGCCCCTGGGCGAGGTGCCTTATCCCTTCCACCATGCGCGTCAGGATCTCACGCTAGACACGTTCGCCAAAAACGACATCCCCGCCAGCAACAAAGTGCAATCGCTCATCAACGATTGCACCTGCCACCTCGAGCGTCTCCTGCCGCTCTATGATCGCGTCCTGGGCCGCCTCGCCTTCATTGCGCTCTGCGTCGAACGCGCGATTTGAGTCTTGAGCGAGCTTTTGGAAAGTATTCAATTGCTCCGCGCGGATAATCTGCGGGTCTCCGGAATAAAAACCCAAAACACTGCCGCCAGTAAAAAAGCGGCGGAGGTCAAGACGAGCGCTGCCGGAAAGCCGCTACGCTCGGCCAGGCCGCCCACCAGCCAGGGTGCCGCAGCGCTGGCGAGGCGGCCAAAGTTGTACGTAAAGCCTTGGGCTGTGGCCCGAATGGCAGTGGGGTAAAGTTCCGCTGTTACCACACCAAAGCCGCTGAAATATCCCGTCCCAAAAAACGCCACGACCGGTCCAAGGGCGAACAACAGCCATGGCCTGCCGGAATGCGCGAACGCCAATACCGAAACGGCGGCCAGCAGGAGATAGCCCACGTAAGTACGACGCCGCCCGAGCCTGTCGCTTATGTAACCGAAGGTGACATAACCAAACCACATTCCTACCTGCATTGCCGCAACGAAACCACTCATCGCGGCGTTGCTCAATGCCAGGCCGCCATGGCTCGCCGGCGCACTAAAGAACGAGGGCACCCATGTGTTCAAACCCCACCAGGCGAACATTGTGCAGGCGTTCATCAGCGTCAGTGCTGCGGTTATGCGAAACATACTGCCGCCGAAAGCTTGGCGCAGTGAAACACCTTCGCGTTGGCTGCGGGTCTGTTGCCAAATCGCCGGCTCCTTGACTCGGCGTTGCACCCAAAGGGTGTACAATGCCGGAAGCACTCCCGCAAAAAACACCGCACGCCAACCCAGGCCCGCGACATCCTGGACGAACCAGTTTACAAATGCGGCCAGCGCGTAGCCAATGGCCCACGAACTCTGCACGAATCCGAGCGCCTTGCCGCGATCTTCACCGGACCAGGTTTCAGATACTAACGCGGCGCCGCTGGCCCATTCGCCGCCCATCCCCAAGCCCAGCAAAACTCGGAACACTGCCAGTTGAACCGCGGTAGAAGCGAAACCAGACAGCCCGGTGAAGATCGAATAGAGCAGCACGCTCAACATCAATGCCCGCGTCCGGCCCCAACGATCGGCAAACACTCCAAAGAGCAAGCCGCCGGCAGCCGAGGCAACCAGCGTCAGGGATTGCAGCAAACCAGCGGTCGCGGCGTCGAGGCCGAGATCTTTTCTAATGGATCCCAGCACCAACGCATAAAGCATCACGTCGAAGCCATCGAGCATCCAGCCAAGCCCGGCAGCGATTAGTGCCGTTCTCGCCGGCTGTTCGGCGCGCCTCCACCAGGCAAAAAGCCCCGGCGATATAGGCGATGAGCTCTTCAAGTTAGAGTCTTTTCGTTCACTACGAGCTACACAGAGCAGCAGAGCCGCGACCCAGTCAAAGAAGCCAGTTAAACCGCAGAGACGCGATAACCGCAGCGCGGAGAAGCCGTAACCGATGGGCGGAGCGCGGACTTCAGTCCGCAGCAACATCCGAATGACCACATCGGCCCCGCAAAACGGAGGAACCGACTCGAAGATTGGAACTTGCTGCGGACTGAAGTCCGCGCTCCGCTGGGGCCAGCACCGTTCTGTTGCATAATTTCGTTTATTTTCGAGTGTTTCGTGGTGAATTGAGAGGTGGTCATGCCCTGGAACTGCGCCCTTTGCCCGGTCGCCCGTACCCGCCTCCGCCCGGAGTCTCAATGCGGAGTCGGTCGCCCGGCTCCAGGTCGAGTTGCACTTTGCCGGGCAGGATTTGCTCGCGGCCACGGCGCACCATGGTGTTGCGGCCTCGGTCGCCCGGGCGGCCGCCCTGCAGGCCGTAGGGCGAATAACGGCGACGATCAGAGAGGATCGTGACTGACGCGTGGGCCAACATTTCGTACTCACGGATTAATCCTTCTCCGCCCGGGAAAGCCCCCGCACCGCCACTGCCGTTGCGCAGGCCATAATGGCGAATCCGCACGGGCAAGTAATTCTCAATAGCTTCAACAGGCGTGTTGCGCGTATTGCTCATGTGCGTGTGCACGCCGCTCAAGCCGGCCAAGCCGCGTCGGCCGCCCATCCCGCCGCCGAGCGTCTCGTAATAGGCAAACCGCGCGCCGGTCCGCGGGTCCACGCCACCAAGCGTGACATTATTCATCGTACCCTGGCTGGCCGCCTGCAAACGCTTAGGTATTGCCCGGCTAAACGCGCCCATTACCACGTCAGTAATACGCTGCGAGGTCTCGACGTTGCCACCTGCCACCGCGCACGGCCGGGTGGCGTTGACAATGGTGCCCAGTGGCGCCCGCACCTGCAACGGACGAGCCACACCGGCGTTATAAAGCACGTCCTCGGCAACCAAACAGCGCACGCAGTAGAGACACGCCGACAGTGTGATTGCGTAATTGGCGTTCACACTGCCTTGCACTTGGGGCGCCGAGCCGGTGAAATCGATCTCGGCACGAGCGCCGCGAATCCGGATGCGTGCGCGGATCTTCACCGAGCGAGCCGAGAAACCGTCGTCGTCGAGTGCGTCTTCGAAGACATAATCACCGTTCGGGATGGCTTTGAGCGTCGCGCGGACCACGCGCTCGGTGTAATCTTGCAAAGCGGCGGCATAGGCGGCCGCCTGTTTTGTTCCATGTCTGGCAACCAACTCCTTCAGACGTGTTTCGGCGACGCGATTGGCTGCAATCTGCGCGGTCAGGTCACCTTCCCGTTCCTCTGGCGTGCGCACGTTCGCCAGCACCAACGCCAGCACATCCTTTGAGATCTGACCGCGCCGCACGAGCCGCACCGGGGGAATAATAAGCCCTTCCTGGTATATCTCGCACGCCATAGGCATGGAGCCCGGGCTCATGCCGCCCACGTCGGAGTGATGTGCCCGATTGGCGACATAGAAAGCAGGGCGGCCGGCACGGCTGAGGAAAACCGGCGCGACCAGGGTAATGTCCGGCAGATGAGTTCCTCCCTGGAAGGGGTCATTGAGCGCGACCATGTCACCGGGCTCCATCGGCGCGGTCTCAATTGCTGCGCGCACTGAGAGCGGCATCGCACCCAGGTGCACGGGCATGTGATCTCCTTGCGCAATCGTTTCACCGGCCGCGTCATAAACCGCGCAGGAGTAATCCAGCCGCTCTTTTATGTTGGGCGAAAAGCCTGTGCGGCGGAGGGTCACGCCCATCTCTTCGGCTATCGACAGAAAAAGATTCTTAAAAACCTCAAACTCGATGGGATGAACGGCCTTTAACATGATATTTTCTTTAGAGATTTGAGTTCGTTTCGGATCCGGATTTTCGCTTTTTCCTACTTAAATTTTACACATTTTTTCGGTCTTCCATTTCTCTGTCTATTTCCTTTTCACTATCAGATTCCCAAAACCGTCCACGCGAAAGGCAAACGCCGGAGGAATCACTGCGGTAGCTTCTCCGCCGGTAACCACCGCCGGTCCCGGCGCGCGCGCGCCTGAAGCCAAATCATCCCAAAGATAGAACGCAGTAGGTATTATACGGCCTGCGAAACGCGCCGGACGCACCGACGCTGGTCTGGGCCGGGCAAATCGCTCCGACGACCGCGGCAAAGTCGGTTTGTCCGTGATCCCCGAGGCTTTCACGCGCAGCGTGACTATTTCCGTGGATCGTGAGGGGTCGGAATAACCGTAGAGTTGATCGTGTCGCTGATCGAAGGTGCGCCGGTAGGCTTCGGAGAAGGGCACCGTGATCTCATGCGACTGACCGGCATAGCGCACATCTACCAGGCACTCGAACACTTGTTGGCTTTGCTGGAAATCCTCCCGCTCGAGCTCAGTTTTGGCTGTATTCAACAGGGGCCTAAATCGCTTCCTTAATTCGGCTAAGGAAATTGAATCGCTGCGGCGAAGCACGCTGCTCGAATAGTCCTTTGTCACATCAGCCAGAAGCATACCGAGGGCAGAGAGGACGCCGGCGTAGCGCGGCACAATGACGGTGGGGATTTCCAGTCGCTCCGCGAGTTCGCACGCGTGCATGCCGCCGGCACCGCCAAAGGCCAGCAACGCAAACTCACGCGGATCATGCCCACGCGAAACCGAAACCACCCGCAGGGCCCGCTCCATGTTCGCGTTGGCGACGCGCACGACGCCTTCTGCCAATGCGGGGACGCTGAGCTTAAAAGCCGCTGCCAACTCTCGAGCCACCTGATGCGCGCGTTCAGTATCCAGCGTCATTCGACCACCGAGAAAGCGACCGGCATCCAATCGGCCCAGCAGCAAATTGGCGTCGGTGACCGTCAATTCCTGGCCCGTGCCGTAGCAGGCTGGTCCAGGCTTTGCTCCCGCGCTCGCAGGTCCAACCCGCAACGCACCGCCACTGTCTCGCGCCGCAATCGAACCGCCCCCAGCGCCGACCGTGTGGATATCGATCATGGGCAGGCACACCGGGAAGTCGCCGACGACCGAGTCGGTCGTCATCGTGATTGTTTCGTCGATAAGACTTACGTCCGTTGACGTTCCTCCCATATCGAACGAGATAATCCGATTAAAACCGGCTGCGCGCGCCACCGCCCGCGCTCCGACGACTCCGGCAGCCGGCCCTGAGAGGACGGTGCGCACCGCCTGGGCGCGTGCCGCGGCGGCAGAAATTGAGCCGCCGTTGGATTGCATAATATGCAACGTCGGACGGACTGTAGAGGACGACGTTAGGAGTCCCTTCGCCCAAACCTGGGCTCGCGATGGACTCCTTACGTCGTCCCCTACAAACAGTCGCTGTTCGAGGTTTGCCAAATAACCGTCGATCAGCGGCGTGACATAGGCATTCACCACCGTCGTGCTCCAACGCTCAAACTCCCGGTACTCGGGCAGCACTTCGTGTGAGGCGCTTACGCGTAATCCCGCGCGCTTCAGTCGATCAGCGACTTTCCGCTCGTGCGCGGGATTGATGTAGGAATGCAACAGGCACACCGCCACGATGTCCACCTTATGCTGCCGCAGGCGAGCGGCGAGCTTATCCACGGCGGTGACGTTAACAGCCGCCAACACACGGCCGCTGGCGTCCAGACGCTCCGGAATCCCAAACACCAACTTCGAGTCCACCAGCGGCCGCCTCGGTGGCACAAACAGGTTGTAAAGCTCAGGCCGGTTTTGTCGGCCAATGTGCAGTACGTCTTCGAAACCTCGCGTCACTATCAGTGCTACGCGCGCACCCTTCCGCTCAAGCACGGCATTGGTTGCCACGGTTGAGCCGTGCACGACTTCCACTTGAGAACTGTAGGGGACGGCGTGAGGAGTCCTTAGCAATCCTTCCAAGGCCGGCTCTTTACGTCCTTCCCTGAAGCGGCCAATGCCATCGAGAATGGCCACTGAAGGGTCCTCGGGCGTGGAGCGACATTTGTAGCGTTCCAGCCGACCGCCGCGCAGACAAACGAAATCGGTAAAGGTGCCGCCGGTGTCCACGCCGATACGGAAAGTGCGACCGCTTTTGGCGTTACTGTGACGAACTCGCCGGCCAATCGCCACGCCTTTAGGATTTTCACTGCCAGTGCCCCCGTGATTCGGGGACTTCGTTTCGGCCATGCCGGAATTTAATCCGCCCTATCCGGGTTAAAACAGATAATTCACATCCAGAGAAGATTGAATCTGATAGGTTCTAACCTGCGGCGCTGATTGCGCTGCACTACGGCACATCCTCCGCCTGTATTTTAGCGGCGCTTTCGAATCGAGTATATGCCTTCAGGAAGGTCAAATGCACGTCTTCACCGGCCGGGCCGTTTCGTTGCTTGGCGATGAGCAGGTTTACCGCAATGGCATCGCCTTCGCCGGCGTCGCTGACGCCGTCTTCGTCTTCTCCCTGCTTGGTAGGCTTGTACAGCAGCCCAACTAGATCGGCATCCTGTTCGATCGCACCTGACTCGCGCAAATCGGACAGGCGCGGTGGACGTCCTTTCTCACGCTCTACCTCGCGATTGAGCTGGCTGAGCACGATCACCGGCACATTGAGCTCTTTCGCCAGCGCTTTGATGCCGCTGGAGATGTCGGCAATTTCCTGCTGGCGGTTTTCGGCCCGTCGCGACGTGGAATGCAACAACTGCAAATAATCGATCACGAACAGCTTGATCCCGTATTGCTGGTGCATGCGCCGCGCCTTGGCCCGCAATTGCAGAATCGACAACCCGGAGGAATCGTCGATAAACAAAAGTGAATTGGCGAGTTTCCCCGCTGTTCCGGTCAGCTTGGGGAAATCGCGCTCCGCCAGAAATCCTTCGCGCACGTTGCGCAAGTTCACCCGCGAGCGCGAACAGAGCATACGCAACACCAGAGATTCCGCGGTCATTTCCAGGCTGAACACCCCTACCGGCAATTTTTGATCAATGGATACATGCTCCGCGATATTCATCGCCAGCGAGGTCTTTCCTACCGATGGCCGCGCGGCGATCACGATCATTTCCCCGCCATGCAGCCCAGTGGTCATTTTATCGAGATCCACGAAGCCCGTGCCAATACCGGTCAGCGTGCCTTGTCGCTGGTGGTAATCCTCGATGGTATTTATCGCGCGTTTGACCAGGTCCTTGATCGTGCTGGTCTGGCTCTGCACCCGGGACTCACTGATCCGCAACACATCCCGCTCGATCTCGTCCATGAGCGCATCGACCTCTCCCTCGTAATCGTACACCCGGCCAACCACTTCGGTGCACACCCGAATCATTTTCCTCAGCAGGAATTTCTCCTGAACGATATCGAGGTAATAAGACAGATTCGCCGCCGACGGCACCATGTCTGGCAATGTTGACAGATAAGCGAGCCCGCCCACCTGCTCGAGCAGTTGCTTGTTCTTCAGCCGCTGCTGCAGTGTAATAATGTCGATGCCTTCTCGCTTATCGAACATCTCAGCCAGCGTATCGAAGATCGTTTGATGGCGCAGATCGTAGAAGACTTCGGAGCCGCCCTTCAATTTTGTGATGCACTCTCCCAGACAATCATTGGGTGAAAGCAGAATACAACCGAGCACTCCTTGTTCGGCCTCGGGCGAATGCGGCGGTAATCGATCCACCCCAGCCGCGGTCGTGGTTGCATTTCGTGGCCGGGATTTCTTTAAATCGGGCGTGGACTTCGCAGGTTCGGCAACTGAGTCGATCATGTTGTGACTACCAAACGTGAAATTTTTGACGCAATCAAATCAAAGTTATTGGACGTTGGTAACACATTATTCGCAGGAGCGGCAAGCTCCCGAGGGTTAGTACGGAGGCTTGCACCCAGAAGGTCAAATCAACGTTTTGAACCGACAGCCAACTCGTTATTGGCTGCTGAAGCACACGATAGTAGCTCAGCTCAGGCAATTTTTGAAAGTGAGACTGCTCTGAAAATCCGGCGTTGTCCTTTTCAAAGCTTGCTAGTGTAGCGTCTCACAAACAACTGGAATTATTTGAACAGGAGAAAACGGAGAGAACGGAGAGAAATGCTCTGTTTTCTCTGTTTCCTCATGTTGAAAATAAATCCATTCATTTGTGAGACGGTACACTAGCGGGAAAAATGGGGCTGTTTCTAAAGGTGCCTATCGATTTCGAGCCTTGAGCTTTTCAATCGGACGGCTGCATTCTGGCTCATCAATCCCCTCGGCGCTGCCGACCGCATCCCGTTCACCGCTCAATTCACCCTGCGGCGCAGGAGCTCCGGACCGTTGTTCGCCCGGTCGCGCCTCAGCGCGTGTGCGTTTTTGTCCTTCGCGAGAGAAACCGGGAGTCACTTTGCGGCAGGTACAACCGGTCCCCTTAGCACAGCCCTGACAACACCAACTCTGGCCTTCATGGGTATAACCTTCACCCGGCCATTCATTCTTCAGCATGCCGCATCCCGGGCACGTGGGCAGCGGCGTCGTTCTGGATTGAGGGTTCATATACGCAGTGTCTTTCTAAACCAAGTTAGCCTATTGATTTGGCACTAGTTATGAGGGATTTGCCCCAGCAGATATAGTATTTCCATGAAGATCCCGGATTTCTCGGAAAGGCATTTTTGGCAAGGAACTTGCATGCTAATCGCCTGAATGACGCAGTTTTACCGCTTTACCCGGTGCCTGTGGCAAAACGGCCCGGTTCGCTGGCTCCTCACCATCGCTTTCGCTGCTTTTTTCGGAATTGCCGCCGGACGTACTGTTATCGGCTCTTTAGGTTCCATATCCGTCGTCGATGGGTCCAGCATGGTCCCAACGTATCAGCCGGGCGCGCGCGTTTACACCGCCCCGGTCTCAACTCCACTTGAACGTGGTGATATCGTGCTCGTCGATGACGGACACAAGGATTTCGCGCTCAAACGGATCGTGGGAATGCCGGGAGAAACTGTGCATATCTGGCGTGGATATATCTTCATCAACCGCAAGCTCCTGCGTGAACCGTATCTCCCCAAACACACCTATACCTTCCCGGATGAGCATTCCGGCCGATTCGCTTTCAAGCTGGGCCAGGGTCAGTATTTCGTGCTCGGTGACAACCGTACGTGCAGTACTGACAGCCGGATCTACGGGCCGCTCGAAGAAGGCTGCATCAAAAGTCGAGTCCCGACGCCACCCAACATGGTCCGCGCGCAGTTTGCCAGTTATACACTTCCTGACGAAGGCAAACGCACGATCCGCGCTCTGTAAACCGTTTGCACTGATACCATCCTGTTCCGCGACCGGGGGATTGTGTCCCGATTCTGCACACTCGTTGCCTCTATTTAGGACGCTTATAAAGTTAATTAGGCTGTTTCGCTGCTTCCTTGGTTGACCTGCGGCTTTTCTGACGCTGATAATCGACTCCGTCGCGCACTGTGGCGAGGCCTCGTATTGTTGTCTTGATCCCCGTGTTCAACCACGCCTTGACGCTTGAGAGCGTCATCGACGGGGCAAAGCGGTCGTTCCCGGTTATTGTGGTAAACGACGGTTCCACCGATGCCACCGCTCAAGTCCTGGCCGCAATGAGCGGAATCACGATTGTCACATTAGACCGCAATCAGGGAAAAGGCGCGGCGCTCCGGGCTGGTTTTGCGCGAGCAATTGAACTCGATTTTACGCATGCGATTACTTTGGACGCGGACGGCCAGCACCCGGTCGCAGCGTTATCAGCCTTCGCGGAGCAATGCCGGGCACGTCCGGAAGCGCTGATTGTTGGCGTGCGCAATCTCAAGCAGGCCGGCGCGCCTTTGATACGGCGGATCCCTAATGCGCTTTCGAATTTCTGGTTTCGCTTCGAAACCGGCATTCGCTTGCCAGATACGCAATGCGGCTACCGGGTTTACCCATTGGGCGCAATCCGGCAATTGAACGTAGAGGCGAATCGCTACGCCTTTGAACTGGAAGTCATGGTGAAAGCGGCCTGGAGCGGTATTCAACTGGTCCCTCAATCCGTCCAGGCGGACTACGCCGCGCCGACTTCGCAGCTCTCGCATTTTGACCCCTGGCGCGACCTATTGCGAATCACGCTTGTGCACTTTCGCCTATCGGCTAAAGCCGTGTTCGCGCTGGGATCGGCTCGGGTCAACCGCGCGCACCGGGCGTAACACCGTCCATCTAGAGCAAGTTTACGGGCAAACCGAAATCGTTGGGTTCGTCGTTCAACCCTGGTGTTTCCGGCACCGATTCCGACTTTGTAATTAGATCATTCTTTTCGGGCCCGCGTCGTTTCGCACCCTGCGGCGGCGGTCCCGAGTTACTTTCAACTCGTGAAATAGCCTGGCGAAGGCGTCGTATCAGTTCCAGTGCCGGCCCGAACTCGGTTTCTGAAAGCCTGGCCAATAACTCCTTTTCCAGTTGCTGGTCCTGGTCCTCCGCCACAGTCAATCGTGCCCGGCCTTGCTCGGTCAAACGCACCAGTGCCGAGCGTTTGTGGGCTGGATTGCCGTTCAATTCCACACAACCCTCGCTGGCGAGCCGGTTGACCAGGATTTGAATGTTTTGACGTGAGGTGCCGCGCAGTCGCGCAAGCTGGGGCACGGTAAGGCTGGCGTGTTCGCCCAGCAATTGAAGCAGCCGGCTCTCGCCCGTGGCGACTCCGCGTTGGCTTTCCAATCGCTGCCGCAAGCCCAGCGCTACCGAATCGAGTTCCGCCAGGAACTGCCCAAGCTGAACTGGAACTGGGTGATTTGCCGTTGCCTGCATAGCCACAGACCCTGTCATCGAAAACATGAAACCACGAAACGCATGAAATACACGAAAAAACGATCCACTTCGTGTGCTCCTCGCGTTCCGGCAGATTGCTATGACTACAGGGCTGCTGCCACCATGTCACCGACCTGCGAGGTGTTATATCCCATTTTGCCCGCCGCCAGGCTCTTAATCTTCTCGCGCACGATTTTGATGACGGCATTCTCGATCGCTTTGGCAGCTTGAGTTTCCCCCAGGAAATCAAGCAGCATTTGGCCGGCGCAAATGGCAGCCAACGGATTGATAACCCCCTGGTTGGTGTACTTCGGCGCACTGCCGCCAATGGGTTCGAACATGCTCGTGCCCTGAGGATTGATATTGCCGCCCGCGGCAATACCCATGCCGCCCTGCACCATCGCGCCCAGGTCGGTGATGATGTCCCCGAACATGTTGTCGGTCACGATCACATCAAACCACTCCGGGTTTTTCACAAACCACATGGTCGTCGCGTCGACATGCGCGTAGTCGCGCTTGATATCGGAATAATCTTTCTGCCCAATCTCATTAAAAGCGCGTTCCCATAAATCAAACGCGAAAGTCAGCACATTGGTTTTGCCGCATAACGTGAGCTTCTTGTCTTTGTTCCGTTTGCGCGTGAACTCAAATGCAAATCGCAGGCACCTCTCAACGCCGCGCCTGGTGTTGACGCTTTCCTGCAAAGCCACTTCATTGGCAGTGCCTTTGAAAACAAACCCGCCGGCCCCCGTATAAAGTCCCTCATTGTTCTCCCGCACGACCACGAAATCAATGTGTTCGGGCTTCTTGTCCTTGAGCGGGCAGAAGCGCTCATCATAAAGCTTCACCGGGCGCAAATTGATGTACTGCTCGAGCTCGAAACGTGTACGAAGAAGGATTCCCTTTTCCAGGATGCCCGGCTTCACATCGGGATGCCCGATTGCGCCGAGCAGGATCGCCGGGAATTTGCGTAATTCGTCTAAAACGCTGTCGGGTAGCGCCTCGCCCGTGCGAAGATAGCGCGCTCCGCCCAGATCATAATCTGTGTAATTCAACTTGAGATTGAATTTCTTGCCGGCAACATCCAGAACTTTGATCGCCTCGCGAACCACTTCCGGTCCGGTGCCGTCGCCGCCAATCACTGCAATATTGTAGCTTTTCATTAAAAGTCGTCTTTGCCCGCCCATCGGACAGGGCTGGGGATGCTAATCGTTCCGGCTACCGAGGCAATGGGATTTTTGCTTGTTTCAAGAGCAACTCTGAAAGAAAGCAGGGTGGTTCGCTCTTGCGTTCTCTGTTCATTCCCGCTTCGCTGACCGACGAACTTGCATGAGTCAGCCGCACCTGCCTTATCAAATCGCCACATTGCTTTATTGCTTCAATCCGCGAGACGAGGTTCTGCTGTTGGAACGCGCCAAGGAGCCGAACCTGGGCACGTGGAGCCCGTGCGGCGGAAAGCTGCACACTGATATCGGCGAGTCACCGTATGCCTGCGCTTGCCGTGAGGCAGAGGAAGAACTCGGTGTGGGGCTTAACCCGTCGGATCTGCATCTGAATGGGCTTATCAGTGAGCATGGTTACCAGGGCCAGAGCCATTGGCTGATGTTTCTGTTCGAGGTGAAACGGAAACTAGACCGTGTGCCGCCACCGCACCGCGAAGGCCGCTTCCAATTCTTTAACCGATCTGAACTTGAAGCGCTCAAACTGCCTCAAACGGATCGCGAACGGCTTTGGCCGTGGTTTTGGCAGTATCGCGGCGGCTTTTTCGCCGCGCATTGCCATTGCCGAATTGACGGAACGAATGAATGGAAGCTGGAAGAGGCGACGCAGTTGCGGTAACAAAATTTGTGTGAAGAAAGCTCTGGCGAAACTCTTCTGGTTCCTGGTCGCTCTCACCTGCGGTTGGGCGTATGCGGTCCTGGCAACACACCGAGGCGAAGGGCTGAAGTCTGTTTACTTGCTCACCGCGGCCCTATGCAGCTATGCGATTGGCTATCGGTTTTACTCCAAATGGATTGCCGCGCGGGTGCTCATGCTCCAAGACCGGAGGGCAACTCCCTGCGAGGTTCATGATGACGGAAAGGACTTTGTCCGGACTAACAAGTGGATCGTTTTCGGCCAGCATTTTGCCGCGATCTCCGGTCCCGGCCCTTTGGTTGGCCCCGTGCTGGCCGCGCAATTTGGATATTTGCCCAGCACCCTTTGGATTTTGATCGGCGTAACGTTGGGCGGAGCGGTGCAGGATTTTGTCGTGCTATTCTGCTCGTTGCGTCGCGACGGCAAATCGCTGGGCCAGATGGTTAAGGAGGAGTTGAACACACCGGCGGGCGCACTTTCCCTGGTCGCGATTTTGGCAATTCTGGTCATTTTGTTAGCGGTGCTGGCCTTGGTGGTTGTCAAAGCCCTGGCCGAGAGCCCCTGGGGTGCTTTCACTGTTGGTGCGACAATCCCCATTGCGTTGTTCATGGGCTGTTATTTGCGCTTCCTCCGTATCGGCAGAGTCCGTGAAGCTTCGGTTATCGGCGTGATCCTGCTGCTTTTGGCAGTTTGGGGCGGCAAACTCGTGCATGAAACGCCTTCCTGGGCGGCGGTGTTCGGGCTGCGCGAGCTGCCGCTTGCTCTCGGTATCATTGTGTATGGACTGGCAGCGAGCACGTTGCCGGTGTGGTTGCTGCTGGCGCCGCGTGGTTATCTCAGCACCTTTATGAAGTTGGGAACCATTTTTGCGCTGGCTTTGGGCATATTCCTGGTGCTGCCCGATTTGAAAATGCCGCCCGTAACTACGTTCGTCAACGGAACCGGGTTGATCATTTCCGGCAAAGTCTTTCCGTTCTGCTTCATCACCATCGCCTGCGGCGCAATTTCCGGTTTTCACACGCTCATCGCCAGCGGCACCACGCCCAAGCTCCTGACGCGGGAATCGTATGCGCGACCGGTTGGTTACGGGGCAATGTGCCTGGAATCGCTGGTAGCCATTATGGCGCTCATTGCGGCCTGCACTTTGGATCAAGGCGTGTATTTTGGCATGAACGTGCCCAGCACGGGCACCGACGCGCCGGCTCAATCGGCGAGCATCACCGAACGGCTCCACAGGGCCGGCTCCGACGTCACTGTCAGCAGCCAGGCGATGGAGCAACTGGCGTCCGAAGTTCACGAACGGACCCTATTCAACCGCACCGGCGGCGCGGCCACACTGGCCGCGGGAATGGCCAACATTTTTGCCAAGGTCACTCAGGGCCGCTGGGTGGATCTATGGTACCATTTCGCCATCATGTTCGAGGCTCTCTTCATTTTGACGACAATCGATGCTGGAACACGTGTCGGGCGCTACCTGCTGCAGGAAGTCCTCGGCAACATTTGGAAACCGCTTGGCGACACGAAACGAACCGGGGCCAACCTTCTTGCCAGTGGGCTGATGGTCGCGGGCTGGGGTTACTTTCTGATTCAGGGCGTGCGCGACCCCCTGGGTGGCATCAATTCGCTTTGGCCGCTGTTTGGCATTGCTAACCAAATGCTGGCCGCTATCGCCCTGTGCCTCGCAACGACCATCCTTCTTAAAATGCATTTGCAGCCGGCAATTCCTGCAGCTGACGATTCAATTCCCACCAACATCCAGCATCGACCGAACGCGGCCTTTGCGCTGATTGTTTTGCTCCCACTGATCTGGTTACTGGCCGTAACGCTGACTGCTGGAGAGCAAAAGATTTTCGACAAGCGCGCGAATATTGGGTTCCTTGCCGCCGCGAGCGGTTACAAGCACCAGCTTGAAATGCTGGAACGGACCAGCAGCCACGTGGAAATGTTGCCTGCGCCCCAGCAGCAGGCCGAAAAGACCCGGTTACTCGGCGAGCGGCATCGGCTGGAAACGCTTCGGGCCAACAACCTGCTGGACGCGCTCGTGACGGGAGTTTTTCTGGCCCTGATTCTGGGCATCTTGGCTCTGAGTATACGAGAGTGGTTTTTGCTGTTGGCGAAACGCAAACCACCGCTGTTGCACGAAACCAAGCCGGTTTGGTTGCCCGATTACGCCATCGTCGAACCGCGGCCCTTGCGCTTGGCCTCGCTGCTTGCGCTGGCGTTCGGATTGTCAAAGGAGTTGTCCGGGGAAGGACATTTGGAACGCGCCCAACAGGCACAAACGGTTTGCGAAGCTTGCGACTCCCACCATGCCGCCAGCAGTGCTGTGAACACCAGGCTTGGCACCAAGGGCCAGCGGTATGCTGAAGCCACTGATCAAACTTTTCGAGGCATAAGAAGTTGCTGTTAGTCTCAGCGCCGGCTCCTCGTCGCGGATGAATCGACAAACGGTTGCGCGACTCAGCCCTTGCCGCCATGCTGGACACGTGCAACGGCTTGGACTATTTGGCGGTTCCTTTGATCCTGTTCACCTTGGTCACTTGCTTGTGGCCCAGGCGGCTCGCGAGGAATTGACTCTCGAGCGTTTGTTCTTCATCCCCGCTGCCCAATCGCCCTTTAAGCCGGCCCAGCCACCCGCCGCCCCTGAAGAGCGATTGCGTTTGCTGCGCCTTGCGCTGGCTGGGAAAACCTGGTGCGAGTTGGATGATCAGGAAATCCGGCGCGGAGGCGTTTCCTACACCGTCGATACGGTTCGGGATTACCTGAATCGCTTTCCCGGTGCCCAGCTTTTCTACCTGATTGGTGGCGACCACGTCAGGCAACTGCCCAAATGGCGGGACGCTGCTGAACTCGCTCGGCTGGTTCAGTTTCTGGTCATTCCTCGTCCTGGACAGAGCGAAACCTCCCTGCCGGCGCCGTTCCGCGGCCGAAACCTCGTTGGATTCCCCTTGGGAGTTTCTTCATCACAGATCCGCGCTCGTGTCAAAGCGGGACAACCCATCGAACATCTGGTTCCGCACGCAGTCGCCGAATCCATTCGCAATAATGGACTTTATCTTTAAAACTTTTTAGGCCAATTTCACCCTCCAGATGGATTCAAGAAAACTCGCTTTGCTCTGCCGCGAATTGGCAGACAACAAGAAGGCGGAAAACATCGTAATCCTTGATGTGCGAGAGCTCTCGTCCGTAACGGATTACTTTGTCATCGCTTCCGGGACGAGCGAGCCGCACCTGCGCGCCATCGTGGACGAAATCACCGACCGCCTGCGGGACGATCACCAGTTACGGCCGCGCGCGGTCGACGGAACCTTTCAGGCCGCCTGGGTCGTGCTGGATTACTTTGATGTCATCGTGCATGTGATGCGCCAGGATGTTCGCGACCGTTACGACCTCGAGACTCTATGGGGTGACGCCCCGCGCGTGCGAGCCCGCAAGCACGCCTCATACTAGGCGCCAGTAAGCTCCTCACATCTCACATTTGGAAAAAAGCAAGCGTGCTCTAAATCCAAGCATCCATTCTACCAGCTACCTTTCTTCCTCCTCCGTTTTTGGCTGTTCGTTGGCAGCTTCAACCATTTGGTCAATCACCTTCTTAAAATCCTGCAAACCCGGTGCCGGGATGATGATCGTATCCCGGCGGCCGCCCACATCTTCGGTAATACGCAAAAATCGTCCGCGCGGATTCTCTTTTAGCGCGAATAGAAACGTTTTGCGTTCAATCTGAATCTTTTCGGATTTGAGCGTTTCTTCGTTGACAGGCGGTTTGGGTGGTCCGTGATGGCGATGGCCAAAAGGCGATGGACGTTCGTTTGAAATCATACAGCTTTCCCTGTGCGGGCCCCCTCGCAGGCTAGCCCAACTATTACTAATAAAAATGTTAACCTCAACTACGCTTTGTCAACTGCGTAGTTTCGCGCTCAGGAAGCGCATCGGCTCCGTGGGGTGTGTCAAACGCCAAAGGTAAATGAATAGCCCGCTTAATGCCGCAAAATTGACCGCTTGCGACATCCCATGCCAGGTCCGGAACGCGCGGTGCGCGTTTTCCCGCTGCTCGGGATGCGTGAATTGCAGTCGATGCCACTCCGCCAGGCGCGGCTGAATCCAGTAGCTTTGCAGCAAGCCGGCCAGACACAAACCGAACACAAGCACTAGCCAAAGGCGATGGGGATATTTCCCCAGATATAGCCACTCGGCCATCAGATGGAGGAGCGCCACGACGCTGCAAGCGAGATAAAGATGAAAATAGCGCGACGCGAACATTTGAGCCATCGCCACTGAGAAAAAAGGAAAGCTTTTAGGCCCGAGCAAGGTCTGCATGTCGGCTGATTCAGCGGCGGGTTGCACCCCAAGCAGAAAGAAAACGGTCGCGCCCAGCCACACCGCCGCGTTTACGAGGCCGACAAATCTGAGCAGCCCGATCACTCCTCGACGGTAGGAAAACCGGTCGGTGATGCCAAGTGTCGATTCCGCCAGGGCACGGCGGCGAGATACTCCATCCTCGACACCCGGCGATTATCGCTGGAAACTTCCGTAGTGCTCTTCAATTCGGTCCTCGGCGGGCTGGCACTACTCAGCCTTGGGCTAACGCTCTGGCAATGGTTCGCGGGGCGGCGCTTTCCATTGCACCGGCGCGCCATTGCCTCAGGTCCCGCTCCCTCCATCACGGTGCTTAAACCCCTGAAGGGGTGCGACGGCTCAACCGAGGCCTGCCTCCGAAGCTGGTTGGTTCAGGATTATGGCGGCTCCATGCAAATTATTTTTGGAGTCGCCTCGGCCGACGACCCGGTTTGTGCCGTTGTCCGCAAGCTTTTGACAGAGTTCCCTCAAGCGGATGCTGAACTCGTAGTCTGCGAGTCCCTGAGCGGCGCCAATTTAAAGGTCGCCAAACTGATGCAATTGGAGCGCCGAGCGAAGCATGACGTGTTGGCGATCAGCGACGCGGATGTGAGTGTTCCGCCTGATTTGCTTGCCAACGCCGTAGTTCCAATGACCGGTATCGAAATCGGTCTGGTGAACTGCTTTTATCGCCTGGCGAATCCGACTACTCTGGGGATGCATTGGGAAGCGGTGGCAATCAATGCTGACTTCTGGAGCCAGGTGCTCCAGGCTCAAATGCTCAAACCGCTGGATTTCGCCCTGGGCGCAGTCATGATTACTCGCCGCCAATTGCTCGCAGACATCGGCGGTTTTGCCGCTCTGGTCGATTCCCTCGCCGACGATTACCTTCTGGGCAATCGAATCGCGCGACGCGGTCACCGGATCGCGCTCTCAACGGTTGTAGTCGAGTGCTGGGATCCGCCGGTGAATTGGGCGCAAGTCTGGAAACATCAACTCCGCTGGGCGCGCACGATTCGCGTCTGTCAGCCGGTGCCGTACTTCTTCAGCCTGCTAGGCAATGCCACGCTTTGGCCCTTGCTTTGGGCCCTGGCGATCCCGGGCACGTGGAGTGCGTCTCTGCTGCTGGTCTGTCTGGGGGTGCGCGTAGGGGCCGCCCTGGATTTAAAGGCACGGCTGGAGCAAAAGCGTGCGCAGTTTGGCCTCTGTTGGTTGGTGCCGCTGAAAGACCTGCTTCAGACATGCCTTTGGGGCTTGGCTTTCCTAGGTAACCGGGTCGAATGGCGCGGTCAGAAACTGCGCCTCCGCAGCGACGGCACGCTCGTCAGGACCTAGGCGTCTCAAAGCGTTTCAGGCTTGTTCGGGCTAATTGCGGAACGTTTTGCGGGACCGGTTGTCAAATGATTTAGGCTGGCCAAATGCCCACAAGTAGGGCAGGTTTTAAGCAGGGTATGAGCGAACTCCAGGTGATCGAATCGGCCCTTCAGCGGGCGGCAACGCGTCGCCGCTGGGCACGGGCGTTGCGGGGTATGTGGCTGGGCCTGTTCGCAGGTGCGAGTGTTACCCTGTTGTTGGTCGCGGCTTACCACGTTTTCCCAATGCCGCCCTGGGTCCCGTGGACTGCCGGTTTTGCGCCTTTGCCCTGTCTTTTAGTCGGGCTGCTCATCGGCGGTTGGCGCAAACCGGCTTTGGCCGAAGTCGCGCGTTGGGTGGACGAACGCCAGCGCCTCAAAGAGCGCCTCAGCACCGCCCTGGAAGTTTCGGCTCAAGCTAAAGCTGACCGCTGGCGAGACCTCGTAGTTGCCGACGCGGCAAATCACGCCAAAAACCTCGATGCCCGCAAGTTGCTTCCTTTCCATTTGCCCCGGTCCATGCGCTGGGCGCTGATCCTGCTCGCGCTTGGAGCAGGGCTCGGGTTCGTGCCCGAATACCGCAGCAAAAGTTATCTCCAGAAAAAAGCCGACGAGGCAAACATCAAAGAGGTTGGCCGCCAGCTTGCTGAATTGACTCGCCACAATTTGGAAACCCGCCCCCCCGTTCTCGCTCCGACGCGCACGAATCTCGAAGCCGTCGCCAAACTGGGCGATCAGCTAACCGTCAGAACCATGACCCGCAGCGACGCGCTTAAGGATTTCGCCAACGTCGCAGAACAACTAAAGGACCAACTCAAAGAGCTTGGAAAGGACCCCGCCTTAAAGCGGCTCGAACAAGCCGCCCGCAGTCCCGGCAACGGAGACGCGCAGTCCGCTTCCAACCTCCAAAAGCAAATCGAGTCGCTGCAGAAACAACTGGGCACGCCCACCGGCAATCCTGATGCCCTCGACAAGCTCCAAAAGGAACTCGAGAAACTTCAGCAAACGGCGGCCAAGAGTGCTGCTGATAAAAATTCCGCCGGCAGCGACGCCGAGAAGCAGAAAATGTCCGAGTCGCTCTCAGCGCTGTCCCGCCAGGCGCAAGATCTCGGCGTCCAATTGCCGCAATTGGACGAAGCCATCCAGGCTCTTGCTGCAAACAATACCGACATGTTCCTGAAAGATCTCCAGCAAGCCACCACCGACCTCGATAAGACACGCGAGATGGCCAAGTCTCTGCAGCAATTGCAACAACAGGCGGAGAAACTCGGCAAGGATCTGGCGGAACAACTCAAAAACGGGCAGCCCGAGGCCGCCCAACAAACGTTGCAGAAAATGATCGACCAGCTAAATGCTTCCAATCTGCCTCAGGATCAACTGCAGCAAATAATGAATGATGTTTCGAAAGCAGTCGACCCGGCAGGCAATTACGGGAAAGTCGCCGATCACCTCAAGCAGGCTGCGCAACAAATGCAGAGCAAGGACCAATCGGGCGCTGCACAATCCCTGGCGAACGCCTCGAAGGAGTTGGATAAGATGATGCAGCAGGCAGGCGATGCCAAGGAGTTGCAGCAGACGCTCCAGGCCCTTAACGAAGCTTCGCAATGCGTCGGCTCGGGACGTTGGGGCGCGCATCCTGGGCCTCCTCGCGCAGGCAAAGGCGGGCAGCCGGGCAGTGGCGTTGGAACCTGGGCCGATGAAAATGGCCAATGGAATGGCGAATGGACCGGCGGCTGGGACAATTCCAGCCTTAAACGGCCGGACGAAAAACCTCGCGGCGAGACCGATCGCGGCGATGGCGAATTAAGTGATGCACTCCTGCCGACCAAGGTCAAAGGTCAATTCTCGCCCGGCGGCCAGATGCCCAGCATCACTCTCAAAGGCGTCAGCATTAAAGGTCAAAGCAAAGTTGCCTACGAAGAAGCCGCCACGGCAGCTCAATCCGACGCTCAAAGCGCTTTGAGCCAGGAAAAAGTCCCGCGCGCATATCAGGGCGCCGTTAAAGATTACTTTGATGACCTGAAGAAATGATTTCCAGTCGCTTCCCGTGACTGCGCCGCGGGTCCCTCAACCTTCAACCTTCAACCCACAACTTTTTCCGCCGTGAGCACTGAATCACAAATCCAAACCTTCCACCAAACCTACGCGGCGCTCCGTGCCGAAATCGCTAAAGTTATTGTCGGGCAGGAAGCCATCGTCGAGAGCACGCTTATCGCCTTGTTCGCCGGCGGCCACGTGCTGCTCGAAGGGGTGCCTGGCTTGGGCAAAACTCTCTTAGTGCGGACACTCAGCGAGGTGCTCGACCTTTCATTCAGTCGCATTCAGTTCACTCCGGACCTCATGCCGGCCGACATTCTCGGCACGAATCTCGTCATGGAAGCGCCGGGTGGTCGGCGGGAGTTCCAATTCCAGCGCGGGCCGGTGTTTGCGCATCTCATCCTTGCCGATGAAATCAACCGCGCGACACCGAAGACTCAATCCGCCCTGCTCGAAGCAATGCAGGAGCACCAGGTCACTGCGGGTGGCGAACTACGGCGGTTGGAGGAGCCTTTTTTCGTGATGGCCACGCAAAATCCGATCGACCAGGAGGGTACCTATCCGCTCCCCGAAGCGCAGCTCGACCGGTTCTTTTTCAAAATCCTGGTAGGCTATCCCTCAGCCAACGAACTTTCTGAGGTCCTAAGCCGTACCACTACAGGCGCACGAGAACCCGTCCAAAAAGTGCTCACTCGTGAGGCACTTATTCAATTGATGACCTTGGTACGCGAAGTTCCGGTAGCCTCGCATGTACAGGATTACGCCGTGCGATTGGTGCTCGCGACTCATCCGCGCACCGATACGGCTGCCCCAATCGCTACGCAATACCTGCGCTTCGGCAGCAGCCCGCGCGGCGGCCAGACGTTGCTGTTGGCGGGCAAGGTCCGAGCCCTGACCGAGGGCCGGTTCAATGTCAGTTTTGATGATATCGAAGCCGTATCACCGATGGCGATGCGGCATCGCCTGATCCTGAATTTCGAAGCTGAAGCCGAAGGGATCACCACCGACCACATTATTGCGCAGATACTGCGAGACGTTCCACGCGACGCCACTGCCGTAGCCGCGTAACCAATGCAAAGCACCGCGCAATGCGCCATTGCCGGAACTGATTTCTGGACGCTGCAAGGCGATTGTACCGGCAAGTGCCGCTTGAGCCCTCTCGGCGAATCTTTACCAAGTGCCCTCATCTCTCCTCACTCCTGAACTGCTCCGCCGGCTCGAGCAATTCCAATTGCTCGCCGCGCGCCGGGCGAAAAGTTCCGCTCGCGGTGAACGTCGCAGCCGCGCCCGGGGGCAATCCGTCGAGTTCGCCGACTATCGGACCTACGTTCACGGCGACGATTTCCGTTACCTCGACTGGAACCTGTATGGCCGGTTGGAGCGCCTATTTCTGAAGCTCTACGAAGAAGAGCGCGAACTGCCGGTCCGTATCTTTCTCGATGCCAGCGAATCCATGACCTTTGGCGAGCCGCGCAAATTCGATTTTGCCCGCCAGGTGGCTGCCGCCATTGGCTATGTCGCTCTTTCCGGCTTTGATCGGGTCAGCGTTATCCCATTTCCAGCAGTGACTGGCGCCGGTGAAGCCGAGGGTGGAACAAGCCGCTACTCAGACTCGACCGCGCGAATTGCTGAGGCTGCAGCACGCTCCGCATTGCGCGCTGTCCGCGGAAAAAAATCTGCGATCCCATTTTTTCAAAATCTGGCTGCGCTCACCGCCGGAGGGGGTGCCAACCTCAATGAAGCTCTGCGACGCGGGGCTCTTGAAGCACGGCAGGCCGGCCTGGCAGTGGTGCTTAGTGATTTTCTTGACCCGGCTGGGTACGAGTCCGGCCTTACTGCGCTGGTAGGCCGCGGGTTCCAGGTTGACCTGGTGCAAATCCTCGCCCCGGAAGAGCTCTCGCCTGCCGTCTTCGGCGATCTGCGACTTGTTGATGCCGAAAACGGTGGCATGCAAGAGGTCACTTTCGGTCGATTTCGGATGAAGGCCTACCAACAAACCGTCCAGAACTACATCCAGCGTTTGCGTGAGTTTTCACAAGCCCGAGGAATGAACTTTTTTACCGCGAGCTCGAACACTTCCCTGGAAGAGCTGCTCCTGCGCCAACTGCGAAAGGCCGAGGTTTGGGGCTAAAGAAGTGCGGAACGCGGAATGCGGAGTGCGGAACGGCAACACAAAACATGAACAACGAGAACCTAAAAAGACGAACGAAACGGTTTGCCCTCGACATTGTAGGAACAGTCGAAAAGCTGGCAAAAGACGAAGTCTCACGAACTTTGGGACGGCAATTACTTCGAGCTGGTACATCGGTCGGCGCCAACTACCGTTCGGTTCGCCGGGCAAAATCGACTGCCGACTTCATTTCGAAATTAGGCACTGTTGAAGAGGAAGCGGACGAGTCGTGCTTCTGGCTCGAACTTTTAGTCGATGCGAGGAAACTCGCCTCATCCGCGGCAGCACCCTTAATCCGCGAAGCAAACGAGCTAACGGCGATTGCAGTCGCCTCCATCCAAACCGCCCGCAAGTCAGAAGCTCAGCGCCATACCCCGCAGTCTTCTAAATTCCACAATCCGAACTCCCTACTCCCCACTTAAGAGGTGCATTTTCTTGCTCCAGCCGCGTTCGCGTTTGCCGCCGCCATACCGGTGGTGGTGCTCTTTTACCTGCTTAAGCGCAAACGTGTCGTCCGCCTGGTCTCCAGCACCGTGCTCTGGCAAAAATTCCTGGCGGAGACCCAGGCCAGTGCGCCTTTTCAAAAGCTGCGCAAGAACTGGCTGCTCATTTTGCAAATCCTCCTTCTCATCCTGGCTGTGCTTGCTCTCTCCCGGCCGTACTTTGCGGCAAAAATCAAGCCGGCACAGTTGCGTGTCGTGATCCTGGACGCCTCCGCTTCCATGCAGGCTACCGATGAATCGCCTTCCCGCTTTGAACGCGCTCGCGCCGAAGCGCTGAAATGGGTCGACAGCCTGGCCGCCGGCGACGAGATGGTGATCCTCCAGGCTGGCGCCGACACTGAAGTGAAGCAATCCGCTACGAGCGAAAAGGCGGCGTTGCGTCGCGCGCTCCAGGGTTGCATTTGCTCCGACGGCCCCACTCGCCTGGTTGCGGCGTTGCGCATGGCGGAGTCACTGGTCCGCGATCGCAAGGGCGCCGAGATTCACCTGTTCAGTGACGGTGCTGTGCCGGACCTCAGCGAATTCGAAAACAAAGCTTTGCCGCTCGTTTATCATCGGGTTGGGCGCAGCTCAAATAATCTCGGCATCACGACGTTGGATGTGCGCGCGAATCCCGAAAACGCAAGGCAGCGCGCTATTTACGTCAGTGTAGCGAACGTCTCCTCGAACGCGGTCCAAACCGATCTCGAACTGCTGCTGGATGACCGCTTGTTGGAAACCAAACCGCTTAACATCAATCCGGGCGAAACATCACCCCAGGTCTTTCTCGCCGCGCAGTCAAGGGACGGCATCTTCACAGTGCGCCTAACGGGTACCGATGACCTTGCGGCCGATAACCAGGCCTCCATCGTCAGCTTGTTGCCGAAACCCGTCAAAGTTCTGCTCGTCACACGCGGCAACCGGCTGCTCGAAAAAGCGCTGCGCTCGGCTGCCAGCGTCGATCTCGCCACTGCCGCTGATTTAACGGACCCCGGCACGGCCTTCGATTTCGTCGTGCTGGATTGCGTAACTCCCACCGTCTGGCCCAAAGGCAATGTGCTGGCGATCCACGTCATCAACACCAATTGGTTGCCCAGCGTCACCTCCGTCGAGGGGCCGCCCATCGTAGATTGGAAATCGAACCACCCGCTCCTTCGGTACGCCAGTTTCGATAACGTGCAGGTGGTTGATTCACTGGCTGCCAAAGCCCCGGATTGGGCCATTTCCCTTGTCGAATGCCCGCAGGCGCCACTTATCCTGGCAGGCGAACTCGGGCGACAGCGCATCATCTGGATCGGCTTCGACACCCTGCAGAGCAATTGGCCGCTGCGGATCTCTTTTCCAATTTTCATTGCCAACGCCGTCGAGTGGCTTAACCCCGCCAACGCGCGCGGCGGTCAACTGTTGGTTAAAGCCGGCGAAGCCTTCCGCCTGGCGCTGCTGCATCCCGAAACCAGCGCCGAGGTCGCGACCCCAGGCGGTATCATCAAAACAATCAGCGTCGATCCACGCGCGAACGAATTCGTCTTCGCTGACACCTATCGGCAAGGCACCTACCTCCTCAAGCTGGGCACCAACCAAATTGCGTTCTGCGTCGACCTTCTTGATGCAAATGAAAGCAACATCAAGCCCCGCGATGAATTGAAACTGGGCCAATATACAAAAGTCGCTGCCACGACACGTCAACGAGCCAATCTCGAATTGTGGCGGACGATTGCCACAATTGCCCTGCTGCTGCTGCTCTTCGAATGGTGGTTTTATCACCGGAGAACTGTATGAATCCAAGCCCGCAACTGTGAGAACATGACCGAGCCCAAAAACGACGGCAAAGCCGACGGTTGGCGGAGCGATGAATTTGCCGCCCGCGAGGTGCTCGGTAATTTGTTCGGCCTGGTTCCAATCCTCTTTGCTATCATCGTCTTCTTGGCGGCGACCTTACTTCCGGCGCTTTCTCGAGCCAAAGCTCAACTCCAGCGTCAGGTGGTTGCTTACTGCGCTCAAGACCAGGTTTATGCCGAGCCGATCTTCGGCGACTTTGAAAAAGAGACCGGAATCAGAGTGCGCGCCATTTACGACAACGAAGCCGTGAAGACCGTCGGTCTGGCTAATCGGATTTTAGCCGAACGGAACCATCCCCAGTGCGACCTCTTCTGGGGCAATGAAGAAATGCGGACGCGCCAGCTTGCGACGCAGAATGTTTGGCGGGAAAGTAACGGCTGGGCGGCTTTTGGCTACCGAAGCCGTCGTATGGTCATCAACCCGAATCTCCTCAAGGTCGCTGCTGCGCCAAAGTCGCTGTTCGATCTCACGAATGCTGTCTGGTGCGGAAAGGTGGCGCTGGCCTACCCGCAATTCGGTACTACCGCAACACACTTCCACGCGCTCCGCCAATATTGGGGCGATGCTGCTTGGAAAACATGGTGTCGCGCATTGGCAGCGAACAAGCCGTTCCTCGTCGATGGCAATTCGATGGTCGTAAAAACAGTGGCCCAAGGCCAGGCTTTGGTTGGATTAACGGACTCGGATGATATTGCCGACGCCCAGCGCGAAGGCCTGAATGTCGCCCCTCTCCCAATGAACTCCGAGACATTGCTGATTCCCAATACCGCCGCAATCACCCGCGGCGCTCCTCATGCTGAGGCAGCAGAAAGATTGTTTGAATACCTCCAAACGCGTGCCGTGGTCGATCGTTTGATCTCTGCCAAAGCACTGGAAGGAGTTTCTTCCGACCGGGCGACCATCCCAACTCTCAAAGTCGATTGGAGTGCGCTATTGCGCGACTTGGAACCAACCACGGAGAAACTGAACCAGATTTTCTTGCGATGATTCCTCCGAGATGAACTGGTTGCTTCTGAAAAACAGTGTAATGGTCGGCGTAGGTGCGACGCTGCTGGCCCTTGCCTTTGGTTTGATGGCCGCCTTGTTCATGGCGGGTTTGCCGGCTCGCCTGCGAAATGCGTTTCTTGCCCTCGCCATTATCGCTTTGGCGCTTCCCCCGTTTCTCGTGACCAACTGCTGGCTGGATTTGCTTGGCGCAGCAGGAGTGTGGCGATCGTGGCTCCCATTCAACATTCTTTCGCTGTCGGGCGCGATGTGGATCCTGAGCCTGTTGTTCTGGCCGATTCCGCTCCTGGTCGTGTGGAGCGCCTGGCGCCGCCTGGAACCCGCGCAACTCGAAGCCGATCCTCTCGTCGGCGGTTGGGCTCTTATGCGCGTGCTCCTGCTGCCGCTTTGTCGCACCGCTTTGCTCCAGTCTTCCGTCCTGACCGTTGTATTAGCCCTTAATAACTTTGCAGTTCCCTCTATTCTGCAGGTGAAGGTTCTACCCGCCGAAATGTGGATTCGATTCACAACTGCATTCGATTCGCTCGGCGTATTGCGCATGAGTTGGCCCCTGATTCTTGGACCTTTGGCGCTCCTGGCTTGGCTGGCTCGTAGAGAAATTCCCTGGCCGCACCTTCAAGCTACTGTCTCGGCAAAAGCCTTTCGGCGCCAATTAGGCCCAACTTGGTTCTACGGCTGTGGTGCCGGTACCATCCTGCTCTGTGCCATTACCGTGGGCCTGCCCATATGGCAACTCGCTTCCGCCCGCCGCACCTGGACTGAACTGTCCGGCGCTCTTGCCGCCAGTCAGAACGCTATTTGGAATTCGTTCTGGTTTGCCGCTGCGTCAGCAACAATCATTCTCGGAGTCAGTCTCATTTTCGCTACTCGCCGTTTTCGCGCTTCCTCATCTGGTTCATTCAATTTATTTGGCAGCTTGCTCTGGCTTCCATTCCTCCTGCCAGGCGTCCTGCTTGGTATTGCACTGATTGCAGTCTTCAACCGGTCATGGTCATTGTTGTTTTATCAAAGTGCCGGGATCGTGCTTTTGGCTTTTGTCGTTCGTTACCTGGCATTGGGCTGGAACACCGTGGTCCATGCGACTCAAACTTTAGATCAGGACCTGCTTGACGTTGCCCGGCTCGAAGGCGCAACGCGCTGGCAAATGCTGCGCCACGTGCAATGGCCCCAAATAAGAGTTCAGGTTTTGGCGGTTTGGTACATCGTATTCCTGCTGTGTCTTTGGGATGTCGAATCCATGATCCTGGTCTATCCGCCCGGCGGTGAAACCATTGCCCTGCGTATCTTTAACCTGCTGCATTACGGCCATAATGCTCAAGTGAACGCGCTCTGCCTTGCTCTATTGGCCGTCGCGGTGCTGCCCCTCGCGCTATGGTGTGTTGCCCAATGGGTTTTTAGTTTCTGGTGCGCAACACGCAACACGAAACACGCAACACACACATCCATTCTGGCGCTCGGTTTCCTGCTTCTGGCCTCAGGCTGTTCACCTTCGCCCGCGCACCTCGAAAGCAAAATTTTTGACCGCGTTGAAATCATCGGCACTCGCGGGGTTGGTATTGGCCAACTTAACAAGCCACGATCACTGGCGGTCGGCCGCCAGGACAATCTCTACGTCGTCGATATGACCGGGCGGGTCCAAAAATTTACGCCGTACGGACAGTTCATGCTCTTCTGGCAAATGCCGCAGACCGATCTTGGCAAACCCAAAGGCATGGGCCGTGACCGCGAGGGTAATATCATCGTTGTCGAACCGCATTATCAGCGAATCAACTTTTTCTCCACTGAAGGCAAATTGCTGGCCCAATTTGGGGAGAAAGGAACCAATGCCGGCCAACTGATCATGCCGCGCGCCGTTGCGGTGAATTCCAAAGGGGAGATTTTTGTAAGCGAATACGGTCAGGTGGAGCGGATTCAGAAGTTCGCCCCACTGCCTGTTCTCAACCCCAGCCCTCGTAGGGACGCCGTCCCCGGCGTCCCCAATCTCATCCAGGGCGGGGATTCTGCTCCTGCCGGTTCAAAATCAGAATTGGTCGGGCGCCCTCGCCTTATCTCCGTCTTCGGACACGTAGGCAATGGCCCGGGCGAATTCAACCGGCCCGAAGGGTTGTGCATCGACGCCCAGGATCGATTGTACGTGGCCGATTCCTGCAATCACCGCATCCAGGTCTTTTCCAGTGATGGCAAATTCTTGCGTGCCTATGGCCGCCCAGGCAAAGGCAAAGGCGAATTCAGCTACCCTTACGACATTTGCGTCGATGCGGCCGGCCGCCAATATGTCTGCGAGTTTGGCAATAGCCGCATTCAGGTGTTCGACGCCAATGACCAACCACTCGAGATCATCGGCGGCCCGGGCGCTGATCCGGGTCAGTTTGCAAATCCTTGGAGTATCGCACTCGACTCCGGCGGCAACCTATATGTAGCCGATTCACAAAACCATCGCGTGCAGAAACTAGTACGAAGACCAAACATCAGCTTCTCGGCACATCAAAGCGCCCCTGGTAATCTCAGCGCCTCTGGTTTCTCCATCCTTTCTTCGTCCTTCGCCGAATGAACCTCCAATTCACCCATCCATACTACCTGCTGCTGGGTGTCCCAGCGCTGGCTTGGGTGATTTGGTTTGCCTGGAAGAGTGATGTTCAGGTGAGCCCATGGCGGCGCTGGCTGGCCTTAAGTATTCGGTTGGTTGTCTTATGCGCTATTCTTTTTGCAATCGCCGGTCTCCAGTGGCTGCTGCCGGTTGAAGGGATGAACGTCTTCTTCCTATTGGATCGCTCCGACAGCATCCCGTCCCCACAACAGGAAGCGGCTCGCGAGTACGTCAATACCGCGGTCAAAAAGATGAAAAAGGTCGACAAGGCCGGCGTCGTCGTTTTTGGCAGCGAGGCGAGTATTGAAACGATGCCCAGCGCGGCAGTGGATATCGAGAAAATCCAGGCGGTTGTGGGCACCGAACGCACGGATCTCGCCGCTGCCATCCGGTTGGGCACCGCTGCATTTCCCGAAACGGGCCAAAAGCGCCTCGTCCTTTTAACCGATGGCAATGAAAATATGGGCGACGCCATGGGTGCCGTTCTAGCCGCCCAGCGCCTCGGAGTGTCCGTTGACGTCCTGCCCATGGGCGTCTCGCGCGCCAATGATGTCTCCGTCCAAAAAGTCCAAATCCCGCCCCGCCTGAAAAAAGGCCAAACCTTCGAGGTAAAGATCTTCATTCAATCCGAACAGGCCGAACCCGCTACCGTTCGCCTTTATCGCAATGACCAATATTTGGGCGAACAAAAGGTACAGCTCTCCGCGGGCAAAAATCTCTACAGCTTTCCGCAGAACCTGAGCGAACCGGGATTTTATGGTTACGACGTGCGGGTTGACGCCCCGGGGGATCCGCTTCCGCAGAATAATCGCGCCACCGGATTCACTACCGTCCACGGCGATCCACGAATCCTCATCGTCTCCGCCGATCCTGAGCAGGATCGCGCGCTCGCCGCCGCGCTCCAGTCCTCTCGTTTGGACATCAAGCTGGTCGATCTCAAAGGATTTCCCATTAACCTGGTGGAGATGCAGAGCTACGACACGATCTTCATCAGCAATCTCTCCGCCGGCGACCTCGGTCTGGATCGCCAAAAACTACTCGAAAGTGCTGTCCGCGACTTTGGCGTGGGACTTGTCTGCGTGGGCGGCGACCAGACTTATGCCGCCGGCGGTTACCGCGGCACCCCGCTGGAATCCACTCTGCCGGTTAGCATGGAACTGGATAGCAAGAAAGTCCTGCCCAGCGGCGCTGTCGTTCTCATCATGCACGGCATGGAGTTCAACAACGGCAACGCGGTCGCCCGCGATTGCGCTCAGGGCGTTCTGGCCGCGCTCGGCCCCGCCGACCAAATGGGTGTGCTGCTTTGGGACGGCGACGAGCACTGGCTATTCCCCCTCCAGCCCGTCGGCACTAAGCTGGCTTTGGCCCGCCAGATCGCCGGCATGAACCAGGGCGACCTCGGCAGCTTTCAGCAAATCATGTCGATGGCCCACGAAGCCCTTCGTAAATCCAATGCCAATCTCAAGCACATCATCGTCTTCAGTGACGGCGACCCCGGTGCGCCCAGCCAAGCTCTCATGCAAGCCATTGTCGGCGACAAAATCACCGTCAGCACCGTGTTGATCTCCGGCCATGCGGGACCTGACACGATGATCTGGATGGCCGACCAGGGCAAAGGTCGATTCTACAATGTTAGTTCTGTCAACGAGCTGCCTCAGATTTTCATCAAGGAAACCGCGGTAATCCTCAAATCCGCCATTTACGAAGAGCCGTTCAAGCCCCAGCTCCGCGCTATGAGCGAACTGCTTCGCGGCATCAGCGCTGCGGATTATCCCTCTCTGCTGGGTTATGTTGCGACGAGCCCCAAACCACGCGCCGAGACTCCGCTTTGGACAGACAAGGGCGATCCCTTGCTCGCTCATTGGCAATATGGGCTCGGCCGCGCGGTGGCTTTTACTTCCGACGCCAAGCCCAAATGGGCTCGGCTCTGGATGAATTGGGAAAAGTACCGTCAGTTCTGGTCCCAAATCGGCCAGTGGAGCCTACGCCGACTCGATAACGCCGATTTCGCCGCGGAGGTCAGCGTTGATAAAGGCGAAGGCCTCCTGACCGCGGAGGTATTGGATGAAAAGGGTAATTATCGCAACTTCCTCAACCTGCAGGCAGCGGTGGTCAGCCCCAAAGGCGAGCGGCAAATCGTGCGTGTCGAGCAAACCGGCCCCGGCCACTACGAGGCGCATTTTCCCACCAAAGAAGTCGGAGCCTACCTGGTTCACCTCATGGACATAGAGGACGGCCAATTGCGCGGCTCGCAAGTGGTCGGGGCAAGTGTGAACTACTCGCCGGAGTTCACCGCTACCGAACCGAACGCCAATCTGATGCGCCGGTTGGCCGAGAGTGGCAAAGGCAAGCTCCTCGAGGAGCCAACGCAACCCGAAGTAAACCCCTTCCTTCACGATCGCCAAAAAACCTTCCAACCGCGCGATCTCTGGGAATGGCTGCTCCGCCTCGCGGTGATTCTCTTCACGCTGGATGTGGCTGTGCGCCGAATTCAAATCGACCGCGAAGAATGGCGAAAAGCCACCCAAACACTCAGGCGCTGGCTCTTCTTCTGGCACGGCACACCGTTGCCGGCAAGCGCAGATGAATCGCTCACCGCCTTGCTCGCGCGCCGCAATCAGGTGCGCTCCCGTCAACCGATACCGGTCGCTCAACCCAAACCGGACTTGTTCCAGCCAGCCAAGGCTCCTTCCGAACCGTTGCCGGGCAGTCCCGCAGCACAGTCGCTGTCCGCCCCGACCACTGAACCGGCGGCGGAACCGCCGGTCGTTGAAGAACCGGAGGCGACCTCCACTACCAGCCGTTTGCTCGAAGCTAAGCGGCGCGCTCAGAAAAGAGGGCGGTAGTCGGTTTAATTTACGAAGCAATAGGCAATTCCCCCTAGTTGTGGTAAAATACCGCGTCTCCTCGGATTTTGAGGAACGAGTATGTTGGCAACACCTGAACTAATTCTTGAGGCCAGCCAGGCATCCCGTCTGGCTGCGCTTCTGCCTCAGTATCGAAAAGCGGCTCCTCTTTACCATGGCGTCCCAGAATCAACTTCTGGAAGCGCTCCTGAAACGGTGCACGATCAACTTCGCTACTTCCCGCTGATTACCAAACAAGACATCCGGAACGATTTCCCCCGCAATTTCCTCGGCCCCGCAGCCGACTTGGACCAACTCGTCGAACAAGATAGCCTCGAACTCGAGCATACCTCGGGAACTTCGGAACAACGAACGGCCCTGCTTTTGCCGCGCGGTTGGTGGGCCGAACAGGAGCACCGTGCTCTCCGTCTGAACCCGGTCGCCGCCGAAGTGCTCGAACAGAATCCTGCCACGCGCCGGGTCACCATTGCTTCTCCAGTTTGCAGCGGTGATATTTGCTATACCTCTGTGCCAACGCGCGAGGATCGCATTGTCGGCCAATCGCTATTCCTGAGTCTCTCTAAGCTGCCCTTCTTGTGGAGCGAAACCGAACTCGCCCGCATGGCCTCCGAGACGCTCGATTGGCAGCCGCAGTTTCTGGATGTCGATCCCGTTTACGGGGTTGTTTTTGCCCTCTATTGCGAGCGACAGGGCATCCGCCTGCCATCACTTCGATTCGTGTTGTGCAGTTATGAGTACCTAAGCCTGGTTCACCGGCAAATTCTCGCGCGCGTTTTCCAGGTGCCCGTGATCGATCTCTACGGCTCGACTGAAACCGGGCATTTGATGGTCGAACAACCCGATGGCCTGATGCGGTCCAGTCTGGAAACCGCTCTTCTCGAAGTGCTCGATGCTGACTCACAAGGGATCGGTGACCTCATAGTTACTACTCTCACGAACGATTACATGCCGCTAATTCACTACCGTATTGGCGATCTGGTGCAAAAACTGGAACAGGCATATCACACGCGTTACGTGCTGCACGGGCGCCGTGCTGATGCGTTCCAAACGACGAGAGGCCGCGTAACAACGCGTCAGGTCGACCAATGCTTCAGCGGCTTGCACGGCTTCGCGCACTATCAACTGGTCCAGCGCGATGGCGACCAGTGGCAATTGCGCTTCGTTCTCGACGGTACCGGCCCCGATGCCCCCGGTTTGCAAACAATCCAGCAACGGCTGGTGGAACGCTTGGGAATTCAGTGTGGGCTGACAGTTTCTCCCACCAACCTAATCATGCCCGAGAGTTCGGGTAAGTTTCGCCTCGGCTATCCTGCGCGCAACGCGTGAGTCACTCCGCGTCGACCTGGTAGCCCAGTTCCCGGAACCGCTGCAGCTTGTAAATCAAAGCTCGCCGGCTGATGCCTAGCGCTTTCGCCGTTTCCGTGCGGTTGAAATCGTGTTTGCGCAGGGCTTGGAAAATCGCCTGTCGTTCGATCTCTCCCAGCCGTTCGGCGTCGGCCGGTTCGGCCGGCTGTGGCGTGGCGGATACCGAGCGTACCCGCGATGGTAAGTGCTCCGGCAGGATTAATTCTCCCAACGACAGCAGCGCCGCCCGCTCCATGGCGTTGCGTAATTCGCGCACATTCCCCGGCCAGTTATATCGTTGCAAACCTTCGCTGACCGCGGTAGAAAACCGAGCCTTGCCCTGGGTAAACTCCGCCATGAATGCGCCGGCCAACGGCAGGATGTCTTCCGGCCGCTCCCGCAACGGCGGAATATTCAGCTCTACCACGTTCAACCGGTAAAATAGATCCTCGCGGAAGCGTCCCGCTTTGACTTCCTCCTCCAGATTGCGGTTCGTGGCTGCCAAAATCCGCGCGTTGGTTTGCAGTTCTTTGTTCGACCCGACACGGGTGAATCGTCCATCCTGGGTTACCCGCAACAGTTTGGCCTGCAAGTGCGGCGACATGTCGGCAATTTCATCCAGGAAAATTGTCCCACCATTGGCTTGTTCGAAACGGCCTATTCGCTGCGCCACGGCGCCCGTAAACGATCCCTTTTCATGGCCGAACAACTCGCTTTCGAGCAGCGTCTCGGGTATGGCGGCGCAATTCACTTTCACCAGCGGTCCCGCCGCTCGCGAGCTCCAGGCGTGTATCACATCGGCCAGAACTTCCTTGCCCACGCCGCTCTCGCCCGTAATGAGGACTCGGCTCTCCGAAGGTGCAATAAGCGATGCGTCATGAAACACCGCCTGCATTAACGGGCTACGGGCGACCACGTGTGGCGGCAGTTGGCGGCCCGAGTCGAACTTAACCGGCGCGAGATTCGCTAGCCCGGTAACCTGCTGGACCGTGGCCAGCAGTTCATCCAAATCAATGGGCTTAGCCAGATAATTTAAGGCTCCGTCCCGCATGGCTCCCACCGCCTCGCGAATGTCCGCATAGGCCGTAACCAGTAACACGGGCAAGACCGCGTGTTCCTGACGGGCGCGTCGCAGCGTTTCCAATCCTGTAAGGCCGGGCATCCGTACGTCGGAAATCATCATGCTGAACGTCCCCGTCCTTAGCGTTTCCAGCGCGGCTTCACCGGACGTAGCCAGGACCGTTTCGAAGCCTTGGCTTTTCAGAAAAGAATCCAACAAACTCCGTTGCCCGGGATCATCGTCGACGATCAGAATTCGGGGCGACTTGACGTGGTTCTTGCGATTCTCGGACGCCATGAGTGACGCTCCGAAACGCGCCGGAGCAGCCTCAGGCTACGGATTGCTCGCCCAAGCCGCAAGCATTTGCGCGACCAACAAGCTCAATGCGGTACTGCGGTTGTCCAGTCTGGCTCAATTTCCGCTCGCAACTCTTCGTTATGCTTTGGTGAAGCAGTTGGACCCGAAGCTGTTAAATCACCGTTGAAACTGTCCAGTTGCGCCAGGCCGTCCGCCAGGCTCGAGCACGACGCGCATACATTAGGATTGCGCGAAAGGGCGTTTCCTTTCTCGCTCATCGGCTCTCCACAACAAATGCAAATACGGGGACTCATAGATCTTCTCCCTGCGGATGTTCGTCCTTGTCAGCGGTTGGACTCTGCTTGCAGGGATCGCACTCTCCGCCTTCTCGCTGTGACCAACAAGCGATCCCTCGGGCAGCCATGATGCCCAATCGAACGTACATCTTCCAACTCTCCTTCCTCGTAAAAGTACTATAACTCTCCGTCCTTGTCAAAGTCAAGACTTCTCAGACGAATTCAACCGCCGGTAACCCTCTATGGATCTCCCGGCGCGAAAAAGAAGAACAAAGCAATCCGTCGCTGTACGGCCGACGGATCCTTCATTAGTATCGACCAAAGGCGGCTATCCGCGGAAATAGAGGTAGCCGCCGATAATAACGACCAGCACGACCACCGAAGCGAGCACCTCGCCGGCGCCCCAGCTCTTGGCGCTCTCGGCCCGATGCTCGTCGGTAACGGTGCCAAAGCTGAGGTTCTTGATTTTGTCGTAATCCGGCGCGCTGGTGAGCATGCTGACCCCGACCATTACCACCGCGGAAACAATGGTGATGAGGATGCTAAAATACTGAAAGTTGATGTTGTTAATGATCCACAGGAATGAACCCTCCGGGTAACCGTTTTTGTAGTTAGCCAACCCGAGAGTGACGGGCGTGTCCACCAGCATGCGGAAGATCCCAACGACAAATCCAACAGCCATCGCCCAAAAGCAACCTTGGGCATTGAGGCGCTTCCAGAAGACGCCAAAGAAAAACACGACGAAAATCGGCGGCGCGAGATAGCCTTGAACCGATTGGAGATAGTTATAAAGGCCGGTTGCGCCTTGCACTACGGGGATCCAGGCCATGGCGATCAGAACCATTGTGATAGTCGCGATGCGCCCCATCCGCACCATCTCATGCTGCGACGCGTTGGGCCTGAGTTTATTGTAGAGGTCCACAGTAAACAGCGTGGAACAGGCGTTGAACACGCCGGCCAAAGAGCCCATCAAGGCGGAAAGCAGACCCGCTACGACAATTCCGCGAACGCCGGGAGGGAGCACGTGTTCGACCATTAGCGGGAAAGCGACTTGCGTCGGATTGGCCATCGCATTCGGACCAAAAAACTGCGCTGCCAACTCGGCGTTCTTTCCACTTTTCGCCAGCGCGAAACAAATCAGTCCGGGGATAATGAACAGATAAACCGGGAACAGCTTCAGGATGGCCGCGAAGATGCTGCCCTGGCGAGCTACGCGCTCGTTCGGAGCGCCCAGTGCACGCTGTACGATGTACTGGTCGGT
Source organism: uncultured Verrucomicrobiota bacterium (assembly GCA_964623885.1). Taxonomy (GTDB): domain Bacteria; phylum Verrucomicrobiota; class Verrucomicrobiia; order Limisphaerales; family UBA8199; genus CAZUVM01. The sequence goes on along the minus strand of CAZUVM010000260.1, from coordinate 38,837 downwards.
GCACCAGTACCACAAGCCAATGACCGGCGCGCAGATGGCCATGCCCACCCACGGGAAGTTCTGATTGAAGTACCAAGCTTCCTTGATGACCTTTCCGGTGGCGTCCCTTTGCAATACGGGCGCCCAAGTTGACTCGACGCCGGCGGGGATCAGCGGTTTCCAAAGGTTAAACATGTCCGAGCCGCAAATCCGTTTCAATTCCCCCCAACCGCCCAGCGCGTTCAGACCGATAATGGTCAGCAACGCAGAACCGACGATCAAGACCGTGACTTGAACGGCGTCGTTGTAGGCCACGGCTCTCATTCCGCCCAGCGCCGTGTAAAGGCCAGTCAGAGCAATGACGAGAACCGATCCGATCCAGAAACTGTTGATACTGCCGATGTGCATTTCGGGCAGGAGGGTGCTGAACACCAGCCCACCGGCATAGATGCCGACGGCGATCTTCGAAACAATGAAGGTTACGAGTGAGACGATGGAGAGCACGTACCGCGAGCCGGTTGAGAAGCGCCGCTCGAGGAACTCGGGCATGGTGAACACCAGGGAGCGCGCATAGAACGGGACAAATACCCACGCCAGGATGAGCAAGCACCAGGCATGGAATTCATAGTGGGCCAGCGCCACACCGTCCTTGGCGCCGGAGCCCGCCAGGCCAACAATGTGTTCCGAGCCGATGTTTGATGCAAAAATCGATGCGCCGATAATCCACCAGCCGAGGTTGCGTCCAGCGAGAAAGTAATCGGCGGCGGTATCTTTGCGGCGTTTCACCACCCACCATGCAACGCACAAGAGGATGCCGAAGTAGAATGCAATGGCGACCCAATCCAGGCCGGTGAGGGTGGAGACGCCCGGTTGGGCTTGTGCCAGAAGCGTGCTAGGGGATGCTTGCATGGTTGGTGTAGTGGTTACTTGGTTAACGAGCCGTTCGTCAGGCGGTCAGCGCTGAACGGAAAACTTGTAAATGATGGTGTTGTGATAGGTCTGGCCGGGTTTCAACACCGCTGAAGGGAAGTCGGGGTGGTTAGGCGAATCCGGATAATGCTGTGGCTCCATGCAGAACCCATTGCGGAACTGGTAAACCCAGCCGCCCTTGCCTTTGATGGTGCCGTCCAGGAAGTTGCCCGAATAAAACTGCAGGCCGGGTTCGGTCGACCAAACCTCCATCACGCGGCCAGTCGTTGGCTCATACACGCGGGCCATCTGCGTTAGGTCGCCGATGCGCTTGTTGAAAACCCAGTTATGGTCGTAGCCCTTGCCGAACTTGAGCTGCTCATCTGATTGGTTGATCCGGGCGCCAATCGCGGTCGCTTTGCGGAAGTCAAACGGGGTACCTTCTACCGACGGCAATTCGCCGGTTGGGATCAGTGTGCTGTCCACGGGCGTGAAACGATCCGCGGACATCATGACCTCGTGACTGAGTATGTCGCCTTTGCCGGCGAGGTTCCAATAGGAGTGTTGGGTAAGATTAATAACGGTGTCCATATCGGTCGTGGCGGTATACTCCACTTTCAGTCCGTTATCGTCCGTAAGGGTGTAGACAACCGTCACCGACAGGTTACCGGGGTAACCTTCCTCGCCATCGTGAGCCAGGTACTGGAGCTTGAGTGTGGGGCCCTGGTCGGTGGTCGACGGTGTGGCTTGCCAGACGACTTTATCAAAGCCTTTAACGCCGCCGTGGAGTGAGTTGGGGTAATTGTTTGTAGCCAGTGTGTATTGGCGGCCGTTGATCGTGAATTGGCCTTTCGCGATTCGATTGCCATAGCGGCCAATCAGTGCGCCGAAATAAGGGGTCTCTTTAATGTAATCCGCCACATTGTCGTAGCCGAGCACGACATCGCCGAGCTTGCCTGATTTGTCCGGGACCTTAAGGGAGACGACGATGCCGCCGTAGTTCATAATATTGGCTTCGACACCATTGGCATTGCGCAGGGTATAGAGCGTTACGGGCGCGCCGTCCGTCGCGTGACCGAAGGGTTTATGCGAGATTTTGCCCGCACCTAGGCAGAGAGAGGTCGAGAGGATTACAGCGCAGGGGATCAGAGTTCTGGTTGAGATATACATAGGTTTTGTCGTGTGATCACTGAATACTGGTCACTGATTACTGATTACTTCTTATTCTGGCCGTAGTACGCACCTGGGCCGTGTTTCCGGAAAAAGTGCTTGTCGAGCAATACCTGAGGCATCGGTTGAGTGGAAGGAAAAACCCTCAGGGTTTCGCCTGCCAACCGCACCAGGTGCTCGAGGATCACGGCGTGGTGGACGGCGTCGGCGACAGTTTTGCCCCAAGCGAACGGGCCGTGGCTGGCTACCAGCACGGCGGGACACGAAAGCGGGTCGCGGCCGTTAAATGCCTCGACAATGACATCGCCGGTCTTGGCCTCGTAGTCATTCTCAATCTCTTGTTTTTCCATAGGTCGGGTGCACGGGACCGGACCATGGAAATAGTCGGCGTGGGTGGTGCCCAGCGCGGGCAAGGACTGGCAAGTTTGGGCCCATGCGGTCGCGCAAAGGCTGTGTGTGTGAACGACGCCACCGATGTCTTTGAAAGCGCGATAAAGCACGAGGTGGGTTGGCGTGTCGGAACTGGGATTTAGTTTGCCTTCGACGATTTTGCCCGATTCCAACTCGAGCACGACCATGTGCTCGGGTCGCATTTTTGCGTAAGGCACACCCGACGGTTTGATTACCATGAGGCCTTTGCCGCGGTCCATGCCGCTGGCATTACCCCAGGTTTGGATCACAAGGCCCTCTTTGACCAGGTCGAGGTTCGCTTGGCAGACGTCGCGTTTGAGCTGGCTCAACATGTTTTCTGATTTTTCGTGTATTTCGTGGTTTAACTCCTCGCCTTGCTTCGAATCTCGATGAGTTCCTTCATCACCGGATATAGTGATCCGTTGGGTTGCTGCGTGCCGAAAGAGTCGTGGAGTTTGCGGTACAGGACGTAAAGCTGTTTGTAAATTTCGTGCGCGGTTGGGTTTGGTTGAAATACCCGCGACTTAAGCCCGGTCATTGCCTGCTGTGCCTCCGCATAAGTGTCATGACCGCCCGCCTTTCGGCCGGCGACGACCGCGCCGGCAATCGCAGCGCCCAGCGCGCATGTCTGCGCTGATCGCGAGATCTTGATGGGCCGACCGGTCACATCGGCGTAGATCTGCATCACGACCGGGTTCTTCTCGGCAATGCCACCGCAATTGACGATTTGCTCAACTCTTACGCCGTACTCCTCAAATCGATTGATGATGGTCAGCGCGCCAAAGGCAGTCGCCTCGATCAGCGCCCGGTAAATTTCCGCCGGCGTGGTGTAAAGGGTCTGGCCCAGCATAAGACCGGTCAGGCGCTGGTCTACGAGGATCGTGCGGTTGCCATTGTTCCAATCCAGCGCCAGCAGGCCGGATTCGCCGGGAGCTACTTTGGCGGCAGCCGAACTCAAGGCTTCATGAGAGCCGGCCTTTTTCCCGAGCGGCTGGACGTAATTGACGAACCAGTTGAAAATATCGCCTACCGCAGACTGGCCAGCCTCCAGACCATAATAACCCGGCAAGATGCTTCCGGAAACAATTCCGCACAGGCCCGGAATATCGGCCAGCTTTTCACCAAGCGGGACGACCATCATGTCACAAGTACTGGTGCCGATAATCTTAACGAGCGTGCCCGGCTGAATCCCGGAGCCGACGCCGCCCAGGTGCGCGTCAAAGGCCCCAACCGCCACCGGAATGCCGGCAGGTAAGCCGGTGCGTTTCGCCCAATCGGCGGTTAAGCCGCCCACCGCGCGATCGATCGCATGCGCCTTCGGCCGCAATCGAGAACGCAACTCGCCGAGCTTCGGGTCCAATTGAGACAGGAATTCGGCATCGGGGTAACCGCCCCAATCGTCGTTATACATCGCTTTATGGCCGGCAGCGCAAATGCCGACCGTGAGCTGATCCGGCGCTTCGGTGCCGGTGAGCATGGCCGGGATCCAGTCGGCGCATTCGACCCAGAGGTGCGCAGCATCGAAAACGTCCGGGCTCGTGCGCAAGCAATGCAGAATCTTGCTAAAGAACCATTCGCTCGAATACGTACCACCGCACTTGGCGAGATATTGCGGCCGGAGTTTGCTTGCCAGAGCCGTGATCTCCGCAGCTTCGCCCACGCCGGTATGATCTTTCCAAAGCCACGCCATCGCGGCAGGGTTTTTGGCGAACCGCCGATCCATCGCCAGGGGCCGGCCCTGGGCATCCGCCGGCAACGGCGTGCTTCCGGTGGTGTCGACACCGATCCCGATCACCTGGTCCGGTTGAAAACCGCGCACCGATCGTTTCGCCAGACCTAATGCCTTGCGGATGGTCGTTTCTGCGCCGGTCAAGTAGTCCGCCGGGTGTTGCCGCGCCAGATTCGGATCGCGTGAAAGGATGATGCCCTGGTTTCCGTGGGTGTAATTCCAAACCGCGGTTGCCACCTCGCGGCCGTTGGCCGCATTGACGATCACTGTGCGCACCGAGTTCGTCCCGTAATCGAGACCGATCGTGTACTTCGAGCTCATAAGCTGACAATGAGTTGGTCCAAAACAAACAATCAACTGGCCGCGGGCAACACAACGGCGCTTTCCTCGCCCGCTGGCAATACCAAACGATCCAAACCGGCCGCTACCAGGCCGGCACTTCGGCGTCGGGGCACGGCCTGGCATTCGACCTGGCCGAATCGTCCCCACATGGCGCCGGCACGAATCTCCTGGCTCAGCGACTCGACACATCCTGGTAATTCGGTCAGCAGTCCCGTCACGACTACGCGGTGAATGCCTAGCACATTGAGCGCGCCCGCGATCACTTTGCCGGTCACAGCCAGCGTTTCGCTGAGCCATTTCTCAATTCCTTCCTGGGCCACGCGTTGCGCCAAGGCTGCCCAATTATCGCGGCCGAAACTTTCCAGCAGTCCGCGTTCGGAGACCAGTGTCTCCAGGCAGCCGACAGCCCCGCAACCGCAACGGCGGTTGTTCCCAGCCACGGGCGTATGCCCTAATTCACCGCTCAACGGCATCGGGTGCGGATAAAGTTTGCCTTCCAGGACGATTGCCCCGCCAACACCCTGCCCAAAATCCACCAGCAAAAAATCTTCCCCGCCGGGCTCAGCCGTCAGCTGGCCCAACGCCAGTGCGCGGATTTCCTGCACCAGCACCACTGGCACGTCCCAAACCCTGCTCACCAGCTTCGGTAAGTCTGCTCCCTCCAGCCAATGCAGGTTCGGAGAAAAAATCACTTTGCCGCGTTCTTCATCGACGATTCCCGGCACGCTAATGAGCACGCCCCAAAATCTTTCCCCGTTAAGGTTGGCGCGGACTCGAGACAATTCTTTGAGCCACGCCGCGGCGGACCCGTGCGTTGGAAATTGATGCGTCCAGCGGTCCTCCAGTTTTACCGCAACGGGCAGCGTGGTCATCCGCGTTTCGGCCACGCCCAGTTCCAAAACCACAAATCGTGGATCTCGATCTGCCAACCGCAACATTTGCCCCGGACGACCAAGGCGCGGATGCCGGCCATTGGCGGCGCCGGCTTCCTGCAAGATACCGAGGCGAAGCAACTCCGCGGTGATTTTCCCGGCGGTGGGTTGGCTCATTCCGGCTGCTTTGGCAAGCTCAGCCCGCGAAGCACACCCCAAACGCATCAGTAGAGAGATGATAGTCCGCTGGTTGGTGCGGCGTAAGCTGGCAGGTAAGGCGGCTGTTTTGACGCCCAGCATGTGTTGCGGCTGTGAATTGCTGTCAGAGTATTATTTGAACTTTGTTAAGTAAAGAGCGTTTTTTGTACTTACGAGAATTCTTGGGGGCCCTTTGCACCGGATCCGGCCCCATGTGAATGCTCTTTTCTGTCACAACTCACGGTTCGCATTACCTGGCGCCAATGAATATCGATCAACTTTGGTGCGTCTTATGAGTACTTGTGGATTGGCTTAGGTGTGGATGAGGGTTAAAAGCCACGGGCTTTTCATGGTAGCCGATCCCTTGTTGGGTTGAGCGGCCCGGCAGAAATGCCGGGCCGACTTATGTTTGGCGGTCCTCTGAATGAGAAAGCAGGAGTTGCTTGCGCGTCGTTCGTCTCGCCCTTGCCTCAATTATCTGCTCGCACAGCGCCCCGTTCTACTACGTGCCAGGCAGCGCTGCAAAATGTACCGTTAGGCTGGTGGACCAGCAGATTATTCCACCGAAAAGATACGCAAGCAGGACAATCAAAAGCGGCCACGGAAGCCGCGCAGGCTGCCGCCGATTGGCGCGCACAATGAGATAATGGACACCGACCATAAAGCTAACCATCAGGCACCCAAACCAGAGCCAGTGCGTCAGGAAAAAGTCCTGGGTTTCGGCCAGATGTGCTGGCGAGAGCCAATACGCCTGATTGGGGATGTGGATGCTGCCAGGCTTCACTTTTCCCATAATGTGGAATCCGCAACCAAAGAGCGGGAGCAACAGCGCAAACACGCTGATGAATGCCAGATAAACACTACGGCGCATTTGCTTTGAGGGCCGGCCGAACAGGCTGAACTGCGTGGTGACGCGGTCCGGCAGCCGGCCCACGGACCAAATCAGCAGAACCACGAATAGGGCATAAAGCTGCACAAGAACTATTGCTGGCAGCCACGTTCCACCCAGATTCACCGCCGGAATATCGGCTGCTTCAATGAGGGATGGAGTGCTCATGCGGGTTCCTGGGAGTCTTCGGTGGGCGCCGCCGGCCGCGGCTGGCCTCCCTTTCGTTTTTGGACAGCCTGCCTCAACAGGTACTCGATTTGGCCATTCACGCTGCGCAACTCGTCTTTGGCCCAGGACTCGAGGTCCTCCCAAAGATCCGGGTCGATGCGCAGCAGGAACGGCTTGCGTACGGCCATGATCGGCTCAGGTGTAGAGCGTGCCGGTGTTGACCACCGGGTGAACTTCGGTCTCGCCGCACAGCACGACCATGAGGTTGCTCACCATCGTCGCCCGCCGCTCGTCATCCAAATCGACGACGTGCTTATCGGCCAATTCCTTCAGCGCCATATCCACCATACTCACGGCGCCATGCACGATCTTCGTTCGTGCGGCAATTACCGCTTCGGCTTGTTGCCGCCGAAGCATCGCCTGCGCAATTTCGGGCGCGTAAGCAAGGTGTGTCAGCCGGGCTTCGTCCACCACTACGCCCGCCTTATCCAGCCGCGCTTGCAACTCCTGTTTCAGCGCCTGCGAAACTTCCTCGACGCCGCTGCGCAGGGTGATTTCATGCTCCTCGCCATAATCATAGGCGTAGGCGCTGGCCAGATGGCGCAATGCCGACTCGCTTTGCACGCGAACGTAATTCTCAAAATCGTCGACGTCGAACATTGCCTGCGCCGTGTCCTGCACGCGCCAAACTACGACGGCCGCGATTTCAATTGGATTGCCGCGTTTGTCATTCACTTTAATCTTTTCGCTGTTGAAGTTGCGCGCCCGCAGCGAAATCTTGAAGCGCGAAGGACGAACTCGACCGCCCACCGCAGCGGACGGCTTGCCGGTGCCGACGTTCGTTTGCACTTCCAGCGTCGATCCGCTCTCGCCGGGCCGGTTGCGGCCGTTCGAATAGAAGGGATTGCCCCAATGAAATCCCGCGTCGCGCACCGTGCCGCAGTACGAGCCGAACAGCACGAGCACGCGCGCCTCGTTGGGCTGCAACGTGAAAAAGCCAGGCAGCATGACGATGGCGACAATTTCCGTCAGCAGGGCAGCGATCAACAGACCCCAATACGGATGATTGATGGTATTAACCCCTGCGACCAAAGAATAGATTAGCAGGGCAATGGCGCCCAAGAGCAGCAGGAGGTTGAACGGCAACATGCCCCAGCCGTTGAAGACGCGGATGTTTATTTCGCGATTCGCGGACGATGTCTGAGTATTCATAATGGTCAGCCTTTCTAAATCGAGGTTTCTCGATTGCTATCTAAGTGATATCATAATGACATCATCAAGTCAAGTGAGAAAATCGTGCTGGTTTTGTAATCGCCCCGCGACTGGGTTAACGTGCTGTCCACAACCGATGAAATCTCACATTCCTGTCGTGCTGCTGGCTGTGGCCAGATTGAGTTTCCCCTCGTTTACGGCATCCGCTCACCCCAGTTCCGGCATCGTCGTGGATCAGCAGGGTAATGTTTTCTTTTCCGACTTGGATCGCGGCTTGTTGGAAATTGATGCAAAACGAAAGGTGACGACCATTTTTCCGAGGGAAGGCGGGCATTGGCTGGCCTTGGACAGCAACGGGAGTTTCTCAAACGTGGACTTCGAGAAATCGGCGCTTTGGCCGCGGTGGTTCAAGCGCCGCACGGCTGTCGGCGTCCGCCCTGCGTTGATCAGCGACGGAGGCTCACCTCTCGTCGTTGCTCCCGATGGCAACCTTTATTATGTCTGTAACGACGAGCAGATGATTCCGGGAGGATTGATTATCGGACGGTTAACGCCAGACGGTAAGGAGACATTGATCAATTCTGCGTACCGCCACACTTCTGATGAACTGGGCGGCATCAAGGGATTGGCTGTTGGCCCCGATGGCGCCCTCTACGCCAGCTACCCCAAAGCGGTTCTCAAATTCGCTCTCGATGGGAAAGTTACGACTGTTCTGAATCCGGTGGTTGTGGCGGATTGCGATAAGGACCCATCCTCAGGCGGCGAAGCTCCCTCTTTGCGCGGTTTGGCCGTGGACGCGCGCGGGACAGTTTATGCCGCGGCCAGCGGCTGGCGGTGCGTGATCAAGATTGCGCCGGAGGGCCATGTCGAGACGATCGTGAAGGCACAGACGCCGTGGTCGCCCACTGGTGTTGCGTTGCGAGGCGATGATCTCTTCATTTTGGAATACCATGTCATCAACGACGCGGCCCACAATTATGTCCCACGGGTTCGACGGCTCGGACACAATGGCACAATCGCAACACTGGCCACGTTTGCACCTGAAGGAAGATGAAACGACGGTTAGTGTCGCCCTTCGTTCGTTCGTCGCTGCGCTCCGAACGAAGATTGGAGGCGCCGGGAGTTGAACCCGGGTCCTTCATTGGGCAGCCAGCCGCGACTACATGCTTAGTCAGGAGCGAGTTTTCTGCCGGGCGATAGCGGCCTGACACCGAGCCGCCCAGCCTAGCCCGCAGGTGAAGAGATTCAGTCGGCGGCGCGCGGGCGCCACAACCGGCCTAACCTGCTATGGCGTTCGTCCGGCGTAGCAGGTGTCCACCGGCGAACGTCGCGACACGTTAGGCCGCGAGAGCTAATTCTTCGTTAGCAATTATGTTTTGGTCCGATGATTAACGAGGCCAACGAACCATCCTCGGCATGCCGCCTCTGACGTACCAATCAAGTCGAAACCAGTACGCCCCCATGCGGGATCGCGATTAGTATCGCGCACTTGCCCTCATCGGTCAATCAGTGCCTGGCGGGAAAGTCGCTATTTTGTTGTGGAATCCAGCAGTTTGTAGGCTTTGGGCAGGCCATTGCTGATGAAAGGGTTGTGAGTAGGATGCGGATACTTGGCACGATAGTCGCGAAACTCGCTTATCACTTTAAGGGACTGTGGATTGCGCTCGGCCGCTGGCATCGCGCTGAGGACATCGCCTAATTGGACGATGTGCGTATCCAAATGGGTTTCCATAAGTGAAATCGCTTCGTCCGTTTGTCCTTTGCGCAGCGCGTTTAAATACCCTAGCGTGACACTTGATTGCTGCGTCAGGTTGATCGCCAAATTTGGGTCGGGAGCTTTTCCGGAAGCCTGAGCTCTGGAGTTAGTCGTGGCAAGCTGACCAACCAACGCCCCAGCCGCAAATACGACAAGGGCCATACCGAGCGACATGGTTCTTTTCATAGTAGTAATAGTTTGGAAGTTCGGGCCGCTTGTAGGCGGCTTGCTGTTTAGTATTGCTTGACTCGCACGCTACTGCGGCTCGGCGACGGTGTCAACGCCACTGCAAAATGCGCAACAGACGCCAGCAGCCCGGGATCCAAGTTGAAGCGGATAACGGTGGCAATTGGCACTCTGCTATTGTGGCATGATCGGCCGATTGCCTGCGGCGGGCGGAACCGTTTGGGGAACCTTAAGTCCGGGCGGCGAAAGGGCGGGGGCGCTGGCCCCGGGATTGGCGGGGACTGTCGTATCCGGAGGTATAGCTGACTCGTTGGCGTTGCTGCCAGCAGCTTGCTGCTGCAATTCCTGAACGATCGCGCGTTCTTCCGGAGTGAGATCGGGCGGGAGCGTTTGACCTGTTGTGGTCGTAGCGGTAGCAGGTGGCGCGCTCGTAGCAGTTCCGGGAGGCAGAACAGGCGTGGCTGTTGTGGCCACCGGCCAACCAGGCCGGCCCGGAACTATCCGGCCGGTAGGCGTGGGCGATGCCGTTGGCAGCGGAGCCGGCGGAATGCCAGCGGCAGCCGGGGAAGGGGTCCCGGGCGGCAAAGCCGGCGCCGGTCCTGGCATCTTCACTCCGTCCTTTTCAAACGAAATTGTCATGACAGTTCCCGAGTTGTTCACGGTGACCCTTCCCGCGCCCACATCGATTTGCACAACTTCGATTTCACCCTCGCGCTGGCCTTCGGTTAAAATCATGGAGTCCTCCTTTTCCCCCTGGTGTCCAGGTCCGGACAAAGGCTCCACTTTCAGCAGCGCGCGTTTATACCCACTTAGAGTTGTGATGCCCGTAAGCAAGATCCTTCGGAGCGGCTTTTGTGGTGCGGGCTCGACTGCCGGTTGTTCGCGTGGTTTCAAACCGAAAGCGTTGCGCTCTGGAATCGCGCGATACCGATCCACCGAGGTGTCCCGCGAAACTGCTGCAGCGCAGAATGCAAGCGCCGCACATGCCAGAACACCGAGTCCACATTTGAGTGTTTTCCTCATCAGCCTCAATATACTTGCTTAGGATACAAACACCACTGGGCAAGCTTGGTTGCGCGGGAGAAACCTCCCGGGAGCATTACCTGGCGGGGTTTATTGCAACGTAAAGATGACCTGATTGTGCCGGACTGTGAATTGGGTCTTACCCGCCAGAGCGGCAGCTGACAATGCTTGCCACCCATTCAGGCCAAAAGCAGCGAAGTTGTGCCGGTAGAAGTGATAGGAGTCGATGGAATGCTGCCACGGTTTCACCTCAACTTTAAGAGGCCACCGCAGGAGCGGTTGAACGAAATCCCAATCTCGATCGACGCAGAACGCCTTTGGAAGAAGCCGCAATTTCAGTTTCTGCACTGTAGGAGGCGATTCGATTTGGATCTTCGGCGTGACCGGATCCGCCGCAGTGCGGAGCAGCAGTAGCGGCGGCTCGAACGTTGCTTGAATTCGCGTTTGATTGGTCAACGCGAACACCGCATCCAGCAACGAGGGCTGGGCGTCGGTCAACTGTGCCCTGGCCCGGTGAAGGAGGTAAAATTCGTCCGTCGCGCCTGGCAGGAATATCAAGGCTTTGACGACTTGATTGGACCGAAACGCCTGCAGCATCACCGGGACGCAGTTCGTCTCATTCAGTTCCCGAACTGCAGCGCCCAGCGGCATCCCCGCGAGCGCATCCGGCCAGGTCTCGGCGGCCTTCAACGGCAAAGCGATTAACGCCGCAAAAATAATTAATAACCTGCCATGCAGTTGCATATCAGAACGAAAAGCGCCGGCAAGGATGCCGGCGCTCCCAGAGATGCTGTCCGCAAGGATGCCGGCGCTCGCGAGGTCGAATCAGTCGTCGCTGGAGGGGCATGCTCAAAACGACAAGCGCGTCAGGCGTCCCTGGAGCTGCCCCCGCCATCGGTCATAGTAGCTGAGCAACCGATACAGTTCTTCCAAGTTTGGCAGCAGGATGCCGCGCGAACTGGTGTTCTTGGAATCCGCTGCTACCCAATCTGCGTCCAGTCTGCGAATTTCCGTGATTAGTTCTTCATAGCGGCCTTCGATTCGAGCCTGAATCGCCCTGATTTGGTCAATGTGCGGCTGTGAACGCTCGAAGATTTGCACCCGCAATAAAGGCGAAGTCGTACGGTCCTTCTCTGCTAAAAACGCATCGGCTTCCCAGCAAACCTGCCCGATTTCCATCGCCAGATCCATCAATTGTGGCGGGACGCGCTGTATTTGGGCCGGCGGCGCACCGGTTTCGAGCTCCAGCAAATGTTCCAGCCTGTCTTTCGGTTCGCGCAGTTTTTGGTAGGCCTGATTTAGTTCGGCGAATCGCTCCAGGTTGGCTTTTTTTTGATCTTCGCCGAGCCCATGCGCGCGGTCGGGATGAATCTCCGCCGATCGGTTGAGGAATTTCTGTTTGAGAGCTTCCGGGTCGAGCCACGGCCGCCGCGGCTCATCCAGTATCGCGAAGCAATCCACCTTGGACCTCGTCAGGCGCTGAAACTCTCGCCGCAGGAACAACTGGTCGCAGCGTTCGGATTTTTCACTTTGAATCCGCCCTGGAGCGCGTCGGTGTAATCGAGCTCGCTGCCGGTGACGTAAAGAGCGCTTTTCGGATCCACGACTACTCGGACCCCCGCTGTTTCGACCAGAATATCCCGCTGGGCCGGGCCATCCTGCAGGTCCATCTTGTATTGCAGCCCCGAGCATCCGCCCCCTACTACGGCAACCCGCAGAACTCCGTTGGGACGGCCTTGTTTGGCGAGCAACGATCCAACTTTCCCCGCAGCGCTGGGCGTCAGCTTGATTAAACGCTCGTCTCCAACCCGGAAAGCAGGGCCGGAGGCGGCAGGTTTAGCCGTGTTTGCAATCATCAACAAACCACAACGTAGGCGGCAAGCTGTTGCCACGCAAGCCCGCATAGCTCGCGAGCCCGATTGCGCTCTTGTCGCTGGGGTCAATACTGAAGGCAAATCAAAATTCTTTACATTTCTATTGACCAGCGGGGCCATTCTGTGGCGGGATGATAGAACCTGTATACGGGTAAAAATCAGATGGCACGAATTTTGGCTAGAAATGGCAACGGGGCGCGGGCACAGGCGTCGAAGTACGACGCTCAAAATACCGTGCTCTCGAAAACTTACGGCGCGCTTGCCGACCTGCGGCGGGAACTGTCCGATTCCAAAGCGGCCGTCGCAGGCCGCGAAGAGCTGCTTAGAAGTTTCGCCCTGTGCGGGGATTCTCAACGGGCGTGGCTTTTGCTTGAGGATTATTTTGAAAAGCTGTCGCTTTCCCGCAAGGACTTTCCCAGCACCGATTGGTGGCCGCGCTTGTTGGCGGCGCAGGATAAAGCGAGACTGGAGGAAGTTGCTTTCCTTTTTTTGCGCGCAAAACGCTCCGTACCGCCGGAATTGGCGCCCTACGCGAATTTGACCAGGTTCAAGCAAGTCGAGCAGGCAGCGCAAGAGCAGGATCTGGTGAGGCATCTCGAAGGCTGGCTGTTTCCTCCCCGGCCGGCGCACCTGGATGTTCCGCGCGCATCACTTCGGGTTGCCTGTGAACCTGTGCCGGACGAGCAATCTCAGGGCCGGTACCGCCTCGCGGTCACTTTTTATCTCGATCGCCCTCGCACTGGTGAAAAACAGAAAACGCTCGAGGAGTTGATCGACCTGACAACCCGCGCGGCGCACGAACAGGAATTGTTCCGACCCGACGACTGGGAGTTCATTCAATGGCTGGCACAGACCCACGCCGGGCGCGCAGACGGCCAGAATCAAATGTTGCTTTCCGATTTGGAGTTGTTGCATTGGTTAGCCCGCTGGGGACATACGAATCGCCTGGAATTAGCTGAAAGCAATGATCCGATGCAGGCCCGAGCGCCAATTGATGCATGCGCTGGTAATAGCGCCGTCACGGTGGCCAAGACCGGCAAGGCATTGACTTTTCGTGGCGAGGTTGCTGAGTTGACGCCACACCTCGAGAACGGTTCGACTGAACTGTCTTTTACGCACCGCCTCACTTTGTCTGGAAATCAGACTCACCGATTAAGCGAAGTGAAATTCTTTAACCAGCGGCCGCCGCTGGCGCTGGCGGGAAACACGTTTTATTTATTGCGTAACGCGCCACCCACACCGCTGATCGATCACTGGGCAAACCAGCCTTCGGTCCCGGTCAGAAAACTCAGTCATCGGCTGCTCATGCACCTTCGGAAAACGCAGTCCGAGCACGGTGTCGACTGGGAGCAGTTGTGTGTGGCGCACGCGGCAAAACCGCAGTTCATTTTTGAATTGCTCGACGAAACGGTGCGCCTGCGGTTGGTTGCGCGCAGTCAGCGCGACGACAGCGCCTGGCTGTGGAACGGGCACGAGTGGCAAATGCAGGACAGCCGGAAGCGTGCGGACAAACCGCAAATCCTCGACGATCCTCGATTGGAACCGGCCACCGTCTGGCTGCGCCAGTTGGACTGGTTCACGCCCGAACCCGGGTTATGGGTTGGGGATGCCAATGAGGTGTTTCTGAGCACTTTGGCACGCGCCTGGCCCGAACGGCCGGCCCAGGCTGATTACCTCGGCAATGCGGCATTCCATCGCTTGTTCCTCACGCCGCGCCAACTTCGGCCACGGCTGGTTGTTAAGGGCAGCGGGATAGATTGGCTGTCGGTCTCGGCCGAATGGGAAGCCGAGAGCCTGAAACTTACCAACGCCGATTTGCAACGCTTGCAGGCGGCCACCGGCCGTTTTGTGAAGCTGCCCGATGCCGGGTGGGTGGAGCTCGATACTGCTGCGGTGCAATGCGCTCATGAATCCATGGCCGAACTCGGCGTGGATGGCCTCGTGGCGGTCGGGCAACGCGTCGGGATGGAGCAGGTCAAACACCTGGATGAAACCAGCCTGAGCCGGTTTAGCGATTCGCCGCAAGCCAAAGCGATGCGCGAGCGGCTGAAGAATTTCAAAGGCATCGCCGAAACCTCCTTGCCCGACAGCGTGCAAGCCGAAATGAGGCCCTACCAAAAGGACGGGTTCGACTTTTTGTGCCACCTCACGCGTATTCGCCTGGGCGGCATTCTGGCGGATGATATGGGCCTGGGCAAAACCTTGCAGACACTGGCCTGGCTAGCCTGGCAGAAGGATCGCAACGGCAAAGACCCGAAGCCTTCGTTGGTGATTTGCCCCGCCTCCGTCCTGCACAATTGGCGGCGCGAAGCCAACCGGTTCACACCTGGAATGAAAGTGCTCGTGCTGGAGAGCGGTGCTGCCCGTCATAACCTCCGCAAGCAGATCCCGCAACACGATCTCATTGTCACCAATTATGCGTTGCTGCGGCGCGATCTCGAAGAACTTCAAAAATTCCAATTCCGCGCGGTCATCCTCGATGAAGCGCAGTTCATCAAGAACCCCGGCGCGCAGGTGACTCAATCGGTGAAGCAACTGAAATCCGAGCACCGGTTGGCGCTCACCGGCACGCCGCTCGAGAATCGGCTGCTCGACCTGTGGAGCATCACTGATTTCGTGCAGCCGAGTTATCTCGGCAACCAGGACCAGTTTACCGAAACCTACGAACCCCGAGGCGAGAATGCCGAAGCCGCTCAGAAAGTAGCCCGCAAACGCCTCTCCGCCAAACTGCGCCCATTATTACTGCGGCGTCTGAAGAAGCATGTGGCCAAGGATTTGCCGGATCGCATCGAACAACGCCGCGATTGCCAGCTCGGCGAGGAACAGCGCAAACTTTATCTGGCCGAGCTGCGTCGCAGCCGTGAGCAAGTGATGAAGACGGTGGCCGAGAAGGGCCTTAACAAGAGCAAGATTCACGTCCTGGCTGCCCTCACTCGCCTGCGCCAAATTTGTTGCCATCCCAAGCTCGTCGGGAACGAAAGTGTCTCGGGCAAGACCGAGACTTTATTTGAATTGCTGGAGCCGTTGCTGGCCGAAGGACAGAAAGTCCTGCTCTTCAGCCAGTTTGTTCAAATGCTGGAGTTGCTCGAACAGGAATGCCGCCAACGCCAAATCCCAACGCATATCCTGACCGGTCACACGAAGGACCGTCAACAGGTGGTTGGCGCGTTCCAGGCGGATCAAAATGCTTCCGTTTTCCTGCTCAGCCTGCGTGCCGCCGGCACCGGGCTCAACCTCACCACCGCCAGCTATGTCGTGCTCTACGATCCGTGGTGGAACCCTGCGGTCGAAGCCCAGGCGATCGATCGTTCCCATCGCATCGGCCAGACAGAAACGGTGAACGCTTACCGGCTCATCTCACCCGGAACCGTTGAAGAAAAAATCTGGGAGTTGCAGCAAAGCAAAGCGCAGACCATCGCGGACGTTCTCGGCGAGGAAGGGTTTGCCCGGAGCCTGTCCAAATCCGATTTGGATTACTTATTCGCGGAAGAATAAGTCACTCGTATCGAAGTGACTCTATGGGGTCGAGGTTCGCGGCTTTGTAAGCGGGGTAAGTCCCGAAAATAATGCCGACGATCGAGCAGATCACCAGGCCGATCAAAATCCAATCCACGGGCACGACCGGCGTTAGTTTCAGGAAATAAGCGGTGGCATTGCCGCCGAGAATGCCCAGGACCACGCCGAGCGCGCCGCCGACTTCGCAAATCACAATCGCTTCCAGGATGAATTGCGTCATGATGTTGCGCTTCTTAGCGCCCACGGCCCGACGGATGCCGATCTCGCGCGTGCGTTCAGTTACCGAGACCAGCATGATATTCATAATTCCGATGCCGGCCGCGAGCAGAGCAATGGAACTGACTGCGCTCACACCGATCCGCACCGCCAGGGTGAACGTGTTGAACTGTGCAATCAATGAATCATTCGAAAAGATCTCAAAATCATCCTCCTGTCCCGGCGGAACCTTTCGGATCACTCGCAGCGCGCCGCGAGCCTGCTCTAGGGTGTCATCGTAGCTGGCCTGGTCTTTTGCTTGAACTAATAGGTTGAGACTGCGGCGCCAGCGTCCGAAGCGATTCAACCCGGTTGTCACCGGAACTACCGCGAAGTTGTCCTGGTCGCCCCTGAGCGCGCCGCCTTTTGGCTCAAGCACCCCGATCACGGTGTAGTTAATCCCATCGATCTTCAACCGTTCGCCAATCGCCGTAGCGCGTGGGTAAACGGTCTTCGCCAGCCCGGCGCCCAGGACGCAAACATCGCGTGCTCCATCAATGTCCATACCCAGCAGAAGCCGGCCTTCCTTGAGCACCCAGTTGTGCGCCGCGAAACTCTCCGGGGTTTCGCCAAACAACTGCACGTTGGGAGCGGTCTTGCCGTAGCGGGTCTCGATTTGACCGCCCCAGAACGTGCCTTCGAGCCCTATCGAACGCGCCAAGGTAGCCCTTTCCCGAAGCAGCTCGCCTTGCAATAGCGTGATGTCCTTGCGCCGCCAGTATTTTTCAAAACCTTCGGGACCGCCGATATACATTGCCGGCCACTTGCGGATCATGAAAGTCTGGCCGCCGAGCTGGCTCATCTGGGTTTCAATATCGCTCTGCATTACCCGCATGGCGGTCATGACCACGATAATCGAGAACACCCCCACCAGAACCCCCACCAGGGTGAGCGCCGAGCGCAGCTTGTGCGCCGCCAGCGCGCTCATGGCCATGTGGAAGCTTTCGCGGAGTTCGGTTGCGAGGAAGTTAGCTTTGGATGGTGTGGGCATCACTCATTCCTCAACGCATCAACCGGGTTCATGCGCGCCGCCCGCCAGGCCGGGAAGAAGCCGGACAAAACGCCGGTCACCAGGGAAACCAGGATGGCAATTCCGACGACCGGCAACGAGAGCGTGGCCGGCAACAGCCGCTGCAGCAGAAGTGTGAGCGGCCAGGCAATGCCTAAGCCAATCAGCCCGCCCAACAAACAAATGCTGGCGGCTTCGCTCAGGAATTGCAGCAGGATGGTGCGCCGCTTGGCGCCAATCGCTTTGCGAATCCCAATCTCTCGAGTGCGTTCGGCTACCGAGACGAACATGATGTTCATAATCCCGATGCCACCGACGAAGAGCGAAAGCCCCGTAATAAACACTCCGACGGCCGCTATCGTTCCGCCCAGTTTGTGAAACATCTTTACGAATTGGTCCTGCTGGTTGATGCCAAAGTCATCGGAATCGTTTGGCGCCAGCCGCCGGACGCGGCGGAAAGCGATCCGCACCTCTTCCCGGGCTTCATCCAGGTCCTCCAGCGCCTTGGCTTTAACCTGAATCTCGCAATCGGGATTATTCCAAAAACACGCGGCAAATTGCTGGAATGGGATAACGATCTGGTTATCCAGGCTGAACAGGCCCAGGAAGCTGCCCATGCGTTCGAGCACGCCAATGACCTCGAACGAATTGCCGCCGATAACAATCCGACAGCCCAGAGGGGATTCCCGCTGGAACAGGTTGGTCGCTACCTCCGAGCCAATGATACAAACCGGCCTGCCCGCCGCGGCCTCCGTGGCCGACATGAAGCGCCCGGCCGCCAGGCTGATGCTGCTGGTGACAAGATACTGCTCGGTTGTGCCGATAACCTCGACACTGCTGGAGCTGCGCTTCTTATAACGAACCGACTCTGTGGAATCGGCAGTCGGTGCAACCGCTCGCGCGAGGGTCAGTTCCTGCATCAGCGCATTGGCCTGGTCCAGTGTGATCTGAGGTCGTTTGCGCAATTTCATGTACGTTTCGCGCGAGTCGATGAACCAATCGAAACGATTGATGTAAAACACATCCGCCCCAAGGATGGAGACGTTTTTAAGGAACGCACGGTCAAGGCCGGTAATAGCGGTGCCCATCAGCGTGACCGTGACAATTCCGATGATGATCCCCAGGGTAGTGAGGATGGACCGCATCTTGTTGGCGCGAATCGCGTCCCAGGAAATGCTGATCCCTTCCCGAAGTTCAGTCAGCAGGTTCATGCCTGTTGGTGCGTAGCGCAGACCTCCGAGTCTGCTGTATCGCAGGCTTCCAGCCTGCGATTGCCGGGTATTTTGGCGTCCCCTTTAATCACTTCCCGGCTTCCGCCACCTCGCCACCGCCGAGGACCCGGCTGCATCGTATTGTGAAAAAAGGCTGCCACACCTCATTGGTTCAGTCACTCTTTGCCCGCCAGCGCAGGTTCCAGTTCACCCTTCCGAATTTCAGTTCTTAACACGCGACCCTCGCCGCGTTCGTCGCTGGCGATCAAGCCGTCCCGAATGCGCACGATGCGACGCGCGTGCCGCGCCACGTCTTCTTCGTGGGTGACCACAATCAAGGTGTTGCCTCTATTGGAGAGCTCCTCAAACAAAGAGAGGATCTCAATGCCGGTCTTGGTGTCCAGGTTGCCAGTGGGCTCATCCGCGAGCAGGATGGACGGTTTGTTCACCAGGGCGCGAGCTACCGACACGCGCTGCCGCTGCCCGCCGGAAAGCTCGTTAGGTTTGTGATGCACCCGGTCCGCCAGCCCGACCTGGGCAAGCGCATCAAGGGCAACCCGCCGGCGCTCCTCCGACGGCACGCCCGCATAGATCAAGGGCAGCTCGACATTGCGCAGAGCATCCGAACGCGGCAACAAATTGAACGTTTGAAAAACGAATCCGATCTCTTTGTTGCGTATCTCGGCCAACTGATTGTCATCCATTTGGGAGACCTGGACCCCGTTCAGTTCATAGGTACCGGAGGTTGGTGAATCAAGGCAGCCGATTAGATTCATCAGGGTGGATTTCCCCGAGCCCGAAGGACCCATGATCGCCACATACTCGCCGCGTTCTATATCGAGTGAAACCTCACGCAGGGCGTGAATGGTTTCCGAGCCCATCTGGTACCGGCGCGAGAGCTGTTGGAGACGAATCAGGGACATGCGCACCTCATGGCTCAACCGCCCTTTTCCTTTTCCGCTTCCTTTTCCTTTTCACCGGCAGCCGGGCCGATTTTTACCTTCTTGCCATCTTCGAGGTCACGGCTGATGGCGCGATAGCCGCCGGAGACGACCTCCTGCCCCTCTTGCAAACCCTGTGTAACCTCCCAGTAGGAGTCGTCGCTAATCCCCAGCTTTACAGGAACCATTTTAGCGCGCTCGCCATTTTTGAGGAATACGACTTCGATCGGCTTCTCCGCGTCTTTGGATTTCTTCACCGTATTTGTGCCGTTGCCGGCGGGGGTGTTGGTCGCGAGCGCAAACTCATTCGTGCCGCAGGCTGCCCCATTCGTGCAGGCTGGGTCTTCAGCCTTCATATTACCGCTGTTTTTCCCATTCCCTTTGTCTTTCGCCTTTTCTTTATCTTTTGGTACCCGCGCCGTGACGCTGGCAATCGGAACGGTGAGCACGTTTGTCCGGCTGCGGGTCTCGATCTCCGCGGTGACGGACATCCCCGGGCGAAAGATTTCTTTCTCCTTGATCCGAATCTTCACTTCGAACTTCGTGGCTTCCTGGTTGTTGTTGCCCGTTTGGGCGGCAATCTCGGCCGAGTTGGCAATCTCGGTCACAGTGCCCTGGAACTTGCGGTCTTTAAAGGCATCGACTTCCAAACGCACGTTTTCTCCCGGAGAAATCAGAATGACATCAGTCTCACCGATGTCGACCCGGGCTTCCATTTCGTTCAGATCGGCGATCGTCATGACTTCGGTGCCGGCCATCGTGGCGGTGCCCACGACACGTTCGCCAACCTCCGAATTGAGCCGGCTAATCGTGCCGTTGAGCGGCGAAACAATGGTCGTTTTGGCTAATTCTTCTTCCGCGCTAGCCAGGGAGGCCTTGGCCATCTCGACCTGATGCTCGGCGCTGTTGAGTTGGGCCTCGGCCACATCGAACGCTGCCTTGACCTCGTCAAAAGCCGAATCAGAAATCAACTTTGCTTTGAACAGATCGGCATTGCGCTTGTACTCGGCTTCCGCTTTTCGCAGGTTGGCTTCACCCGTGGCCTGGGCGGCGAGGGACGATTTGTAGTTGGCCTCGGACTGGTTGCGCGCCGCGGTGTAGAAATCGGGTTTAATCTTCAGGATCAGGTCCCCCTTTTTCACGCGCTGGCCTTCTTTGACCGGCAGAGCGATGATCTCACCGCTTACCTCAGGGCTGATCTTAACCTGGAGCACCGGCTGCACCTTGCCATTGGCAGTGACAAGTTCCGTCAGGTTGCGCCGGGTGACCTTTTCCGTCTGGATCGTGATCACGGCTTCGCGCTTATGCAGAATGGCCCCGCCGGTCAAAGTCACGAGGAGCACGCCCACGATTGAGAAGATGATTATCTTCCTGCGCTTTTTCGGATTCGCCATGATGTCAATGTATAGACACGGCAGCGGCCGTTTTGTTTCACAAAGTGAATTGGCCCAATCCTGCCATAATAAGTGCACTTTCCTGCAGCAGCCAAAAGCCGACGACCGGTATCGCCGCCCGCGCGAAGGAGGTCCCGGCCAGTTTGGCCAGGCCCAGGGCCATTATTCCCACCTGCCAGAAGTAAAAAGGGTTCACGATAGCCATGAACCAATGATCCTTGCGCGTGACGTCGAATTCGGGCAACAGCAAAGCCAGGCTGGGCATCACCATAAGCCGGTCGAGGTTCATCTGCAGCAGGAGCGCCACTATCCCGCCAAGTAAAGCTATCATCATTGCCAGGCCGGAGACTTCCAGCGCTTTCAGAAACTCCACTTGGGTTTTGAGCAGCCAACGTCCGAAGAGCCACAGAAAAAATGCCCACCAGAACAAACGAAAAAAGGTAAAAATCGGCGAACCAATGCAGCCAGCGATCTTCATAAAACTGGGTCCCATGAAATCGAGGGCGCGGTCAGCCTGGGCTTGAGTCATTTTGCCGGCCTTTACCTGTTTATCCATGGCTTTGGCCTGCTGCTCGCGGATCTGCTGTTGGACGTTCGGCTGCGAGAAGATCACCAGCGAGGTCGCTACTCCAAGTGCCGACACGAGCAACACCGGCAACAGCCAGTTCGCGACTGCAGCGGGCCGGGATTTGATTTCGGCGAAAACGTCCCCTGGAACTGCAAAGATGTTGAACAGCTTAGCCCAAATGTTAGTGGCCCCCGATGATGCAAGTTCCGGTGGTGCCGCAGGTGTGGCCGGGGGTTGTTCCATAGGTAAATGTCAGGTCGAAATAAGCCCCACTGGGCTAAGACCGAGCATAACGAAACGATTTTGATTGTCCAGCAATTGCGAGGATTGCCGGCGGCGACGCTGTCCCCGCCGTCCCAGGTTATAAATTGAACCCAGCTATGGTGCCCTGGTTGCCTGGCAGTTCTCATCGCGGAGCTGGTGCCAGTGGATCGTCTTTCCCCGCCGCAAAAGCCGGCAGGCCTAAGCTGGAGGGATTAAGGGATTCTTAGGATTTGGCACGTTTGATAGATTTGACAAAATTAGTTGTATTAAATAGAATCCAGCTCTAGGAGTAGTTTGATTGGGGAGGCGAAAAGGGTCAATTCTTGGTTTGAAATCCTTTGAAATGCTTTGAAATAGCTTGAAAACCTTTGAAAACCGCGCCGCTCTTTTGGCCGCACTGGTCCATTCGGAGAGTGAGGCAAACCGCGGTGGATAATGCGACGGCCCACCGCGTCCCCCTCCTCGCCATGGAGGAGGACGCAGCGATATGGCCAGGGCGCATGGACTGACAAGATGTCAAGGAGCAGCGGGCAGTTGGCGCGAACCGGAGCTGGGCCAGGGCCGGGGCGAGGGAGTTCCCACGCTGATGGAACTTTAGGCGAAGGCGCGTGCGAAAGCTTCTTAATGGAATGGGTTTGTATTAAGAAAGTTCGGACGCTAGAGGCGCTGTCGCCCGTATCCTCTCACCGCGTGGCCACACTCCGAACCGGGTTTACGGGGTGACTCTTTCCTGGAACCCGCACTATGTAAACTGGAGCCGCGCCGCTTGCCTCATAACTTCCTCCAAAAACGCCCGAAGAATTCTGTTTCCACAGCTGACTCATTAACTGACCCCATTAGTGATCCGGCAATGCATTAATTGCCTGATTTACCGACCCTGAAGGCATTCAGTGCTTCTACTTGTATTTGGCGAGCTCGGCGCTGACGCGGTCCAGTTCGGTTTCAACGTCTTTAAGAGAATCGACGACGTCATCCCCGTGCCAGTTGGCGCTCTTGATGACGTTCTTGGCCGACTTGGCGCTCTCGCGGCTCAGTTCGGCGTCGAGCATCTTTTTGATGTCGTTCAGGTCCGACATAAACGGCACCAACTCATCACGCGCTTCAGTCATGGCTTTGATGATCCTGTTGTAAGATTTGAGCCGCTTTTCGTAGCGGTTCTGGGCCTGCTCGCGGATCTCGGAATTGGAAATGCTCTGAACCTGGTCTTCCCAAGCCTGGAAATAGGCCTTGCCTTTCTCCTGCATGGAGACGACGCGCTCCTTGGCCGTTTTCGAGATTTCTTCCATTTTGGCCAATTCAGCTGTGTATTTGTCGAGCTGCGGTCGCAATTCGACACTGGGCGTTTGCAATCGGTTGAGCTCTTCCAAGGTTAGCCCAATCTGGTTGCGGATTTTAGCGCTGCCGTCCCGCGTCGCGTCAATTCGGGCCCTGGCTTCTTTGGCTTGATCGGCCGATTCCGCGGCTCGCGTTGCGACTGGAGGCGCCATCGCCAATATGAGGAGCGCTGTGAGGCTCGTTATCTGAACTGTTGCTTTCATTTTATCTTCCTTTCTTGTTATTTCGTTGTTCGTTGACTGCAGATACCAGAAGCTTTAACGGATAGTGTTTAAGGATTTGTTCACTGGGAGTCTTGGCTTTAGGCGCTGCCGGAGCGGACAGCCTTGTAGATTACCATTGGTTCTGGCGCTCACGCAGTTTAATCAGCTAAGGGAGGGCCAAAACCGCGCCCGTTGCTGCAACCTCTTGGTTTAAGAATTGTTACATGATTCGTGTTGGGCTTGGGGGCGAAGGAAACAGGGTAAAGGTCGTGCAAGTTGCATTAAATACAACAACTTGAACATGCATTTTGCACACTCGATGAAGACCGCATCCGGTTAAAAAACTTACGGCTTAGGCCGCAGGCTGTCAGCGGTCGCTGAAAAGGGACCACTTCGGGGTCGAAAATGGTTCCCTTTTCACTGATTCAAGATTCCCCACCTAAAGGTGCCGACAGATCTCGGCGGAATGCCCTTCCACGGGCATAACCGCCGGCGCTTTGACGTTGAAACCCGCCCGTCCTACCGCGGGGCGGCCGCCATTCGCCCAATCAGAAACGCCTTCTTGTTGGCTTCAAAAAACGCTTCAGGAAAGCCCACCTGCAAAGCCTCCAACCACAGTGACTCTTCAAACGGCAAATGTGCGCTCAACGCGCCCAGCAGAGCCACATTCAGTGTCTTTCTGCTCGGCAACGCCTTTGCTTCGACGGCTTCCGGTGTTATGAGAGTTCCCGTTGGTCGCAAACATCCCCGATTCGGCTCCACTTGAGTGGGTTCCAATACTAATAGAAAGTCAGCTTCGCCCCCCGGAACCATCGGACTGAACACGCGATCGCCGAATCGCACGTCGCCCGTCACCGAACCGCCGCGTTGGCTCATGCCTTTGATCTCGCTCTTTTTCACGTCGTAACCGGCGCGCAAAGCGACTTGCGCCAGGATGTCCGTGCCGCGCAGCACGCCCTGTCCGCCGAGACCGGCGACGATAATGTTAGTGACTGTGGACATTGGGAAACGTGATATGCAGCTTTCAGTGACTCACGGTTTCGACAGGTGCAGAACATTCGCAAACTTGTTTTTCATATTCCTTGAGCTGCCTGGCGATGAGCAGGCAAGGGCGTCGGGCGATGATCACCGACAAATCCCGGGCCTCGAGGCATTCGCTTAGAACCCGGTCAAACTCATCCGAGCCCGCACGCGGTTCGACTACCTTCACTCGGTTGATTCCCATCGCTCGCGCCAAATCTTCGAGAACCAGCTTATTGGTCGGTTCATGATCCAGCTTGCGGCCGGTACCGGGATGCTCCTGGTGACCGGTCATTGCGGTGGTGGAATTGTCCAGGATGATCAATACGTGCCCGCTAGCTGGCGGATTGTATACCATATCGAGCATTCCGCTGATACCGCTATGTATAAACGTGCTATCGCCGATGATGCTCACCACACGACGAGCCTGATCCGGCGGCAGCACGCGCCGCAACCCCAGGCCGACACCCAGGCTTGCTCCCATGCACACGCACGTGTCGATGGCTTCGAACGGCTGCAAAACCCCAAGCGTGTAACAGCCGATGTCCCCAGCGACGATGCAATCTTTTTTCCTTAGCGCGTCGAAGACAATGCGATATTGGCAGCCGTCGCAAAGCTGGGGCGGTTTGCCGGGCGGTTTGGCTGGTTCGGGGCTGGTATCGTTGGCCAGAATTCGGCGCACACGCGCCACGTCCAGTTCTCCAAAGCGGTACATCTCGGCTTTCGCTTCTACAGTTACTCCCGAGGCGCGCAATGCTTCGGCAAGGTAGGGATCACCTTCTTCAATCACCACGCAGCGTTCGAATTTCTGTGCGAAGCTCAAGATTCGCTTTATCGGCAATGGGTACGTGAGGCTAAGCTTCAAGACGCTAGCCTCTGGCGCCGCTTCCCGGACGTGCTGGTAGGAAATGCCTGAGGTAATGATGCCCAGCTTCGTGCCGTTATTCACCGCCTGGTTGAGCGAACTGGTCTCATTCCACAGCTGTATTTCAGTCAGCTTTTGGCGCAGCTTCCGGTGCGCCAGGCGCGCATACGCGGGGATCATCACTCGGCTTTTGATATCTCGCTTGAAGTCGGCTGGTTGTGGTGAGCCGCTTTGTCCGCCCAGTCGCACGATGCTGTAACTATGGCAAACGCGAGTGGTGACTCGCAGCATGACCGGCAGTTTCCAGCGCTCGGAAATCTCAATCGCCTCAAAAAGAAAGTCATAGGCCTCCTGGGAATCTGAAGGTTCCAGCATCGGCACACCTGCGGCCACGGCATAATGACGATTATCCTGCTCGTTCTGGCTCGATGCCATGCCCGGGTCATCCGCTGAAACAATCACCAGGGCGCCGCTGACGCCGGTATATGCTGACGTAAACAGCGGGTCGGAAGCGACGTTCAGGCCCACGTGCTTCATCGTCGCCAACGCTCGAGCTCCGCCAAATGCCGCGCCGATTGCCACCTCCAGGGCCACCTTTTCGTTGGGGGACCACTGGGCCTGGCCTCCCAACTTTGAGAATGCTTCCAGAATCTCCGTTGAAGGCGTTCCGGGGTAGCCGGCTCCCAGCGCCACGCCGGCATGCCTCGCGGCGAGCGCGATTGCCTCGTCGCCGCTCAACAAGAGCTGTCCTGAAGCGTTTATAGTCACAACACGAATCAGGATAACAGCTCTGCCTGAAGAAAAGAAAACAAAATCTAATCTCGACAACGAATAATGCGGGAGTATAAACGCTGCTTAACATGTTTTGGGACCAAGACTCAGAAACGTTGGCCCGCCCGACTCTCGAACAACTGCAGCTTCAAAGGCTTCAGGACACGGTTGAACGTGTCGCCCATTGCGTACCGTTTTATCAAAAAAAGTTCGTCGAATTGAACGTTCGCCCTGGACACATCAAATCACTTGCTGATGTCATTCGACTTCCTTTTACCACGGGCGCGGATCTTCGGGCGATTTATCCGGATGGCCTCCTGGCCGTGCCACGCGAAGAACCCGTCCGGCTGCACACCTCAAGCGGTACCACGGGGAAACCCAAGGCCATTTTCTTTTCGCGCAATGACGTCAACAACGCTGCCGAACTCATTGCGCGCTCGCTGGTCGCTACCGGGATAACGCGCCGCGACGTGTTCCAAAACATGATGAGTTACGGACTCTTCACCGGCGGATTGGTGATGCACTACGGCGCCGAAAAGGTCGGCTGTCTTGTCATTCCTGCCGGTCCCGGCGCCTCCGAACGCCAATTGATGCTCATGCAGGACTTTCGCGTGTCGGCAGTTCACATTCTGCCCAGTTATGCGCTCTATTTCGCCAATTTCCTCGAGCAGCGGGGAGTGGACCCGCGCAAACACCTGTCTCTGCGCAAGGCTTTTGTCGGAGCTGAACCGCACACGGAGGAAACTCGTCGACGGATCGAGCAAGCGCTAGGCGTGGAGGTTTACAATTCTTATGGCCTGACAGAAATGAACGGCCCGGGTGTCGCGTTCGAGTGCGAACACAAGGCCGGCATGCATTTGTGGGAGGATTATTTCCTGGTGGAAATCATCGATCCGGCGACAGGTCGTCCGCTGCCTGATGGTGAGACTGGCGAAATGGTTCTGACTAGTCTGAAACGCGAGGCGATGCCCTTGTTGCGTTATCGAACACGCGACATTACCTCGCTCATCTCTGCTCCGTGCGCCTGTGGCCGCACCCACCGACGCCTGAACCGGATCACGGGGCGCTCGGATGACATGCTCATTATCCGCGGCGTTAACATTTTCCCGCAACAGATCGAGCGCGTCCTGATGTCCACCCCGCAGGTGGGCCGCAATTACCTCATTCAGATCGAAGGCCTGGACGATTTGACGGTGAAAGTCGAGTTGGCTGCGAGCGGGTTCGATGGCCAAGTTGAACATCTGACCGCCTTGCAGGCAGGGCTGGCTGAAAGACTCAGAGGCGAGATCTGGGTCAAACCTAAAATCGAACTCGTTCCCGCCGGTTCGCTGCCGGTAAATGAAGGAAAAGCCAAACGCGTTATCGACAAACGCTCGCTCTAATCCAGTCCTTATCCACAATGCACTCCCCACAACTCGTTGCGGTGTTCGTCGAAAACAAACCGGGGCAAACTGCCCGCATCACGAGCATCCTCGCCAATGCGGGTGTAAACATCCATTGGGTCACCATTGCCAATAGCGGCAGCTTTGGCGTGATGAAATTCCTGGTGGACAAACCGGTTGAGGCGGTCGGCAGCCTGAAGAACGAAGGTTTGATGGTTTCGCTGCTGGAGGTGCTGCCGGTGCAGGTCCCGAATCGTCCTGGCGCGTTGCAGGCGGTGGCTGATTGCCTGAGCCGCAATGGTATCAATCTCGACAACTGCTCCGGGTTCGTCGCCAATGACCGCGCTATCCTCATCGTCGAAGTTCACGAACTGGACCGCGCTCGCGATCTGCTCACCAAGCAAGGCTGGCCCGTCCTTGAGCAGGCGCAAATGCTGCGGCTCTGATCCACGGTACCGTAGCGCAGGGCTCCGAGCCTGCCGTATCGCCGACCTCCGAGTCGGCTAGCGTTGGTTATGCGCCTACTTCGGGCGTTCGCAGGCTCGGAAGCCTGCGATACTGCAGGCTCGGAGGCCTGCGCTACTTCCAAGGGTGTGCAAACATCCAGTCACGAATTCTCCTTCACGATGCTTCGTTTCTCCGGCATCATTTCCGCGATGTTCATTAGCGATAAACATACCGGCACGCGCCGCCTTGTATCATGAAAGCGGTCATTTTGGCGGCCGGCAAAGGCACGCGCATGCGGGAGTTGACCAATGAAGTCCCCAAACCGATGCTCGATTTCCAGGGCAAACCAATTCTCGAGCATATCATGGAAGGCATTCTGGCCGCCGGCATTCGGGAGATCTTTATTGTCACTGGATTCAAGGCCGAAACAATCGAAAGTCATTTCGCCGATGGATCTCGCTGGCAAGCTACGATTCGTTATGGCCGGCAATTGGTCCAGGACGGCACCGGCAAAGCGCCTGAGCTCGCTAAATCGTTTGTCGGGTCATCGTCTTTTCTGCTCACATACGGCGATATTCTTGTGCCGCCAGAGACATACCAACGCATGGTGGAACGGTTCGACGGCGGCGCGTTCTCAGGCGTTGTCACCGTGACCCGGGGTGAAGATCCCACGCACGGCGGATTGAATTTGTTCGACGATCAATTCTGTCTCGAACGGTTGATTGAAAAACCTTCGGCAACGCAAGTCGCTCAACTACGTCAGGAGGGCCGGCTCAAACCGAAAGACCCGGTTTGGTACAACGCCGGCATCTACATTTTCAAACCGGTGGTATTCGACTTTACCGCACGCTTGCAGAAATCGCCGCGCGGCGAATATGAATTAACGGATGCGATTGGCGCCATGATCGCGGCCGGTCACAAACTCGCTGGCCTCGAAGTTCCAGGCCCATGGGTGGACGTGCGCGACCCTGAAGTCCTTGCCAGGTTAAGGTCGCAGAAGGCCGGGCGGGCGAGTTCTCTCTAGTCTGCTAACTCACAAACCGCGGTTCGAAAACAATGCGGTCGGTGTGGTGCCGCAGCAGGTCGATGAACCGCGCCAAGCCGCGTTTCTCGTCCATGCCGAGGTGATAATGGATGTGCCAGCCAAGATAATCTTTGCGGAAGTCGAATGTATAGTCGGTCCGGTTCGCGATGATATGATCCAGTGTGTCCAGGCCGAAATCGCGCGCTTCACGCAATTGACGCCGTAACACGGCATTTTCCACGCCTCGGCGCAGGGCCCAGACGGCGTATACAAATGGTAGCCGCGTGAGCTCGAACCAGGCCTCACCCAAGTCCCAGATCTCGTGCTCGTGCGGGCCGAGCATTAGATCGAGGGCCCGGTCGCCAATCAGCAGCGCATAATCGGGCAACGCCGCAAAATCGTAACTCGCGAGCGGTTTGAACTCCGGTGTTAACCCGCGCTCCGCGAGCAACACCCGCGCGAGTTCGACGCTGGTGAGCGAAGCCGGGTCGCAAAAAACTTCCCGCGCTTCTTCAAGCGGGCGGCGGTGGGCCAGCAGCACGCTCTTGACCTCACCCAGTGAGGCAATGGCAATCCCGTCCAGAATATCGTAGCGATCTTGAAACAGGACCTCGACCACGCTCACCAGCGCCGCGTCGAGTTGGTCTCGCCGGAGAAGTTCGGCGAGCTTTGCCGGGGTAGTGAACTGCACTTCGTCCTCCAAACCCCGCGTTAGCGGCACCGCGTTCAGATAGCCCACCGAGCCAACGCGAAACGGACTGAGCGAACGATCGAGATTGGTTTCCCGCTGCAACTGCGACGCGCGCTGCTCGCGTTCGAGCCGGTGCGCCATGCTCTCAGGCGGGTCGGACGGCGCCATGCGCAGTTTGGGCGGAATGTCGTCGGGTTTCACGGCTCGGTCGCGACGAGGCAGCGTTATCGCGTCGCTCTATCCTTTCTCTCTGAATGTTGGCAGATGCCGTGGCGTAGTTGCATCGGCAAAACTTTAAGCTGCGAGACCGCGCCAAGTCAAATCATGGACGCGCGCGAGCAGCAACGCCTGCAAAAGGACACAATGATGCGAGCAGGGCCCGCTCGCGCTCCGTCCGGCCGAGTGCGCGCGGAAGGTATGATCGTTCGCACTTTCTCTGAAGCGTCTCATTCTGAGACACGGGCCTGGCCGAATAAAATTTTCTCTTAAACCAAAATTACCCCTTGCGATAGTTGTATCTGCTTTTTAATTTTGTCGCGACGCAGACGGGGATCAGTTGGTAGCGGTGTCCGTTAGCTGAGTGGCCGGGAAGGCGGCGGGAAGGTGCCCGCCGCTGACAAAAGCAAAGCAAACCAATGCACGAAAGGATTGCCATGTCGAAGACACTTGCAAGTTATTGGCGTTTTTTAATTGCCGGCCTCAGCAAGCAAGGCCAGACGGGGGCTTTCGTCCCTTCGCAGCGATTTCTCATCGATAAAATGATCGCGCCGGTCCCGTCGGACTACCGGGGCCAAATTCTCGAACTCGGCGCCGGCACCGGCGTTCTAACACGCCGACTGGCGAGCCAGCGCCCCGGCGCACGCGTTCTCGCATGCGAGATCAATCCCGTGCTGGCTCGAGATCTCGAATACAACATGGCCTCCGCTGGCTTGAGCCATCGGGTCCACGTGCTGTCCGATTCCGCAGAACGTGTCATGACTCGTCTCAGAGCCAACGGCGCCCGCCGCCCCGACTTTATTATCTCAGGCATTCCCCTGGGCAATCTCCACCGCCGGTCCGTTTTCGCTCTCGTTGAGCAAATCCATGACACTCTCGCTCCAGGCGGCATGTACATTCAATTCCAATACACGCTGATCGACCGAAAGAAGATCAAATCCACCTTCGCCCGTTTGCGTACTGGTCTTGCGCCGCTCAACGTTCCTCCCGCTTTCGTCTACTTCGCCACTAAGTAGCCATCATTCGTCACAGATGGCGAGCAATGGTGGCAAGGGCAGCCTAACTCCAAACACGCCACGCTGGAACGGTGGCGCGCAGCGATTCCAATTCCTCTTCGCGCAATTCAACCAGCGGCGGGCGCACCGGCCCGCCTGCCAGGCCCAGCATGTCCATCAGTGCTTTCATCGCCGAAACTTCATAACCCTTGCGCCGGGCGCGGAGGGCATAAAGCGGGATGACCAGCTCCTCCATCAGCCGGGTCAATTCCGGCGAATGCCCACCCGAGGCCAATTCGTGCAGGCGCAACGAGAGCTTCGGCGCAATGTTGGCGATGCTGGATGTGTAGGTGCGGATGCCCATCGAGAAATATCCCGGCACCATATCGTCGCCAGCACCACCGATCCAAAGCAAACGGTCGCCGACGCGCCGGCAAATTATCTGGTACCGCCGGAGATCGCCCTGGCCATCCTTCCAAGCGATCAAACTAGGAATGGCTTCGGCCAGTTTTTGAACAATCGCCGGCGACGGCGCAAACCAATCGCGGCTGTAGATCAAAAGACCCAGCGAGGTTGCCTCGGCTATGCCGCGATAGTATGCCACGATCCCTTCTTCCTCGAGGCTTGGGTAATAGGGCGGAAAAGCCAGAATCCCGCTGACGCCGACTGCTGCCGCTTGCTGCGCCAGTGCCGCCGCAATCGGCGGGTTGAAACCGGTGCCTGCCAGAACGGGCACACGCCCGCCCGCTTCGGCAACCGCGGTCTTTACCACCTCGAGATGTTCGGTCGGCGACAACGAATGGATCTCTCCCGTGCCGGCCGCCGCAACGATGGCGCAGACCGGATGTTGTAACAACGTCCTCAAGTTCCGGCGAAGCCCTTCGAGGTCCAACGACAAATCCTTCCGGAACGGTGTAACCGGAAATGCAATTACGCCATTCAGCTTTGCGCGCAGTTCGTTAGGTTTCATATCAACTGTGTGTTGTTCAGCGAATCATGCAGGGCCGCTTGGGATCAAATCTCCAACCCGGAATCAAAAACTGCATCGCCGCAATGTCATTCCGATCGCTCGTGCCCATTTTTTCGTAAACCTTGTGCGCAGCCTCAATTTGGGTCATGTCCGCCTCAACACCTAGCCCTGGGCCATGCGGAACGGCGATCTGGCCGCCCCGAATTTGCAGCGGTTCCCTGCTCAATCGCTGCCCATCCTGCCAGATCCAGTGCGTGTCAATCGCGGTGATCGCTCCGGGCGCCGCTGCGGCCACGTGCGTGAACATCGCCAGCGAGATATCGAAATGATTGTTGGAATGCGAGCCCCAGGTTAGGCCACCCCAATCGCGGCAGAGTTGGGCCACTCGCACCGAGCCTTCCATCGTCCAGAAGTGCGGGTCCGCCAGCGGAATATCAATCGCTTTGAGACGCAACGCCTCCGCGAGTTGCGGCCAGTCTATTGCGACCATGTTGGTGGCTGTCGGCAAGCCGGTGGCGCGACGAAACTCAGCCATGATTTCCCGCCCGGACAGACCTCGCTCCGTTCCGCACGGGTCCTCGGCGTAAGCCAGCACGCCCGGGTGGGCGCGGCAGAGTGAAATCGCCTCAGCCAACGACCAGGCGCCATTCGGATCGAGCGTGATGCGCGCGTCAGGAAAGCGGTTGGCCAGCGCGGCGGCGGCTTCCATTTCCTGCGCCCCGGAAAACACGCCGCCTTTTAGTTTGAAATCTTTGAAGCCGTAGCGCGCCTGCGCTGCCTCCGCCAGGCGCACAATCGCCTCGGTGCTCAAGGCCTCCTGATCACGAAACCGCAACCATTCGTCCCCGCTGTGTTCCACATGTCGATACGGCAGATTAGTTTTGCGTCTATCACCGATGTAAAAGAGATAACCGAGCACTACCACTGATGTCCGTTGCTGGCCTTCACCGAGCAAGGCCGCAACCGGGACTCCAAGGAACTGGCCAAGCAAATCCAGCAGCGCACTTTCCACGCCTGTGACCGCGTGCACCGTCGTGCGCAAATCGTAAGTCTGCAGACCGCGCCCGGCGGCATCGCGCTCACCAAACCGTTGCCGGATCTGATTCAGGATACGATGGTGGTCGCCGATAGTTTGGCCAACGACCAAAGGCTTGGATTCTTCGAGCGTTTGCCGAATCTTCTCCCCTCCCGGAACCTCGCCCAAGCCGGTGTGGCCGGCATTGTCTTTGAGAATGACAATGTTCCGCGTGAAGAACGGCCCGTGGGCGCCGCTCAAATTCAGCAGCATGCTGTCTGCCCCCGCTACTGGGATAACCAGCATTTCGGTGACGACCGGCGTCCCGGTGGCTGGGCGAATGGTGTTTTGATTGGTCACTAGTAGTTCAACCACGATAGTGGCCTTGGCGCGGGACGTCCCGCGCTTGCTCCAAAAGAATTGGTGTTCATTGGTGTTAATTAGTGGTTTTCAATCCGACTCAGCTCAAGCCGCTTGATTTCACCCACGACAAACAAATAACACACCACTGCTCCCAACGCATTCGCGCCCACAAAACTCAAAGCCGCACCAAAGCCGCCGGTTCGCTTGATCAGATACCCGATGATAATCGCGGTCGTGATGGCGGCGCTGTTGCCGAAGGTGTTAAACAGGCCACCACTCAAACCCATCATTTCCTTTGGTGACGTGTCGGCCACCACCGTCCAGCCAAGTGATCCGAAGCCCTTGCCGAAAAAAGCGAGGCACATGATCCCCACCATCAGCGTGTTCCCCTGGACGTAATTGCAGGCGAGCATCACGCACGAGAGCAGCATCCCGAGCACGATAGGCAATTTTCGCGCGAACGAGAGCGTGCAGCCGCGCTCGACCAGTTCGTCGGAAATCTTGCCGCCGAGAATTCCGCCGGCGCAACCGCACAGCGCGGGCAGCGCCGCCACCAGCCCCACTTTCAAAATCGACATGCCGCGGCTTTCCAAATAGCCCGGAAACCATTGAATGAAAAAGTACGTCAGCGTGGTGACGCAGAATTGGCCCAGGTAAACACCCAACAACATGCGGCTGCTCAAAAGTTGCCGCACCTGCGGCCACTTCACGTTGAAACGCGTTCCGGACCGCGCGCCCATTTCCAGGTTCACCAATCCGCCCCCGCGTTCGATGTGCTCCAGCTCGGCCGAGCTTACCCAAGGATGCTCTTTCGGGCTGTAAACCAGCTTGAACCACACCGGTGTGAAAAGCATGCCCAGTCCGCCCATCACCCAAAACACTGATTGCCATTCAAACCAGTGGACCAGCCAGCCCATGAACGGTGCGAACAGGACCAGTGAAAAGTATTGCGACGAATTGAAAATGGCCGATGCGGTTCCGCGTTCTCTGGTCGGGAACCAATTCGCGACGAATCGCCCGTTGCCCGGAAAGGCAGGCGCCAAAGCAAACCCGGTCAGGAACAGCAGCACAAACAGCACCCAAAACGCCGCCTGTCCTTTGAGGCTGCCCGCAAAGCCCATCAGGAACACGAAAAATGACCAAAGGAAAATCCCTGCGCCGTAAATGCGTTTCGAGCCGAATCGGTCCAACAGCCAGCCCGCTGGGATTTGCGCCACGACGTACGACCACGCCCAGGCCGAAAACAAATAACCCACCCACAGCGAGTCGAGCTCGAGGTCATGCGACAAACTGCTGCGGGTAATCGAAAGCGTCGCGCGATCCGCGTAATTGAGCGAACTGGCCAGGAACAGCATGCACACGATGCCATAGCGTACATGGTTCTTCATTCTCGTCCTGATTTGCCACGACAATAGTAAGCCCCTGGCCTCCCGTAAAGCCGCAGGCCGTTCTTCCCCTGGTCCGAATCGTAACCTTAATCCGTGACGATTCAGTTCAACCACGGATGGACACGGATGAACACAGATAAAGGCCGATCTGGCCAACCATTGTTAGAGCGCGCGGCGGTCGGCCAATGGTGAGTTCCACCTTCCCTTTGCTGGGTTCCGAATTCATTCGGTAAAATCCGTGTTCATCTGTGTTCATCCGTGGTTTTCTTCTGCATGGTTACGGTAATCCTCTCCCTTCCATCCCGCCCAACCCCGCCACCAACGGAGCCGTGCCTTCCCGGAAACGGCGCTTGACAGCGCACTATTTCGCTCAGAACGTGATTCTATGGACTCCCGATCGGTCGTTATGCCCACATGAATATTACCACGCCATCCTTGGAACTGAGGTTGCAGACGAAATCTGAAGTTCTCCTGGAGTATTCTCGCATGAGCCCTGAGGACAAAAAGCAGGTGGCAGCGGAATGGCTGGCTCGGGTCGAGAGTTCGCAGGAAAGCGACCCTTGGGTCCATGGGTTCAAAATGGTACTCCGGTCCGACGGGACGGAGGCTGGGAGGTGCGGCTTCACGGGTCCACCGGATAGCAATGGAATCGTTGAGATTGCCTATTGCGTCGAGGAGAAGTTTCGCGGTCGTGGGTATGCGACGGAAGCGGCCATGGGCCTGTCAACCTATGCGTCTGCCGATCCTCGCGTGCGAGCGGTTTGCGCCCACACGCTGCCGATCGAGAACGCCTCGGCACACATCCTTAGGAAGTGCGGTTTTTCCAGAGCAGGGGAGAGCGTCGATCATGCGGTCGGGGTTGTTTGGCGCTGGGAGAAGGCTGTTCCGTCGGCTTAAAAAGCGATTGGGCCTGCCCCTGACCTTCCGTTGCGTAAGGACCACTTTTAAAACTTACCCTACAATTCCAAACGCGACACCCACCACTAATGCCTTCTGAATGCGGGGTTGCGGTTTTTTATTCCATGCATTGGCGCTCGGGTGACAAGTTACGCAGCCGGACATCAACATCACTACGGTGCACAGAACCACCGTCAGTTTGGTCTTCATATTAAGATTTTTCGACAATGAGGGCCGCCTGCTAACGAGACGCCACGGGTTCGGCCAGTTCGAGGCGCAAATAATCGTAGATCACGCCGCTGGTCAGACTGCCGGCGGGAACTGTTAGCGTCAATGTATTCGTCCCGGCTCGCATCAATGAGGCATCGAACGAAATATCCCGCTCACACCAGTACCCGGCAATTCCGTCGCGAAGGATCGTCGCGTTCGGAAGCAGATTGGTGACGCTGCCTGCAGTCTGGCCGTTGACCGACACGGCGAGGCTCCGCGTGTCGCCCGCGCACAGCGCCAGTCTCAAAGTGGCAGTTCCCCGGGGGGCTTCAGCAAGGTGGAAGGTGATCGACCAGGGCGTTGCGCGTCCTTGGCCCGTGCCGGTTGTATTCGCGGGGTCTTCATTGTGCGGCACCTGCTCAAAGAACCAATCTTTGTTAAAATCGCTCTTGCCGACGACGTAGTTAACGTCGTTCGGAAAGAGCTTGGGGTACTTCAAATACCAGCCCCAGTGAAAATAATCGTTGCCCTTGAAAAACTCCGAGCCACTGCGATTGGGGATGCCGATGTCCCAAAGCTGCTTGCCGTAGCGGAGCGGTTGCCACTCGAGTTTGCCGAGTTTAAGCGTTTGCCCCGCAGTAACAGTGACATTGCTCAAGGTGAATTCGCCAAGCACACCATCGGCAATTGCATGAAGCGTGTAGGTGCCTGGGCGAATGTTGGGCACACTGAATTCCCCGCGCTCATCGCCTCCCGCCCAGAACTCATAATGTTTGGCGTCATTTTGCCAATCCACCGGGCGCGGTCCAAACCTGCCCAACGTGCCAAAACGGCCGCGACTGGGCGCGCCGGCATCCTTGCCGGCGTTTTCATCGCTGCCGGAACTCGCCGGCAAGGATGCCGGCGCTCCCAATGGCCGAAACGCGCGCAGCGGCGTGTAATCGGGCGCGGTCAACCCGACCAGCAGATGCACCAGCTTGAGCTTCAGCGCTTGAGGATCGTTCAGAGCGAGTTGACCCGTAACCTTGCCGCGTTCCGTGCGGTGCGGGTAATCCACACCGGATACCCAATCGTAAGGCCACGAAGCGGCCTCCCGGTCGGCTTTGGTGAGCGCGTCCTTCCACATCGCGTTTGGGTTCGTGCCCGCGTTGCAATAGATCAGAAACGGACCGATGACTTTGGTCCACGCGTCGGTTTGGGCAATGGAACAGACGCTGCCGCCGTAATGGCTGCCGCGCCAATAATTGAGTAGCGTGGGCGGCGCGGGAGCATCGGGATCGTTGCCGAACGTGGCGTCGCGATGCGCTGAGAGTTCGACTTTGGTCGGACCCCCGCTCAGATACTCAACCGAGCTATTGATGAACCAGAGTCCGACATGGTTGCTGGTGCTGGACCAACCCCAGGCGCGGACATCGAATTGATTGGCAGCGTAATCGTACTTGTGCTCGACCTGGCCGCGGTAGAGGCCCGTATTCATGCGGCGGGCTTCCTTGAAGTTCATCACCGTTCCGTGGTTCCAATCGTACGCGGTGAGCATTTTCATGTTGCGGTTGGCATCCACCGTCATCCAGTCGAACATATCATCATTCAGCTTGATGCAGAATCGCGCTTCGCCGACCGAAGTGGCCGGGTAATTGGTTTTGTGCTCGAATACCGAGTAGGTGTAGAGACCTGAGTCGCCGCGTCCGAGCGAATAGCGAATTTCAATATCCGCTGCCACACTGCCGCCTGGGCCGCTGCCGAGTGGCGTGCCGACGTACTGGCCCTTGAAGGAAACCTCACCGCGCCCACCGTTGTTTGTCTTAGGATCGATAGTGATGTAGAAGGTGCGCTGCCCACGGAGGATGTTGTGCGACCAATACCCGGCCTGATGCCCACGTACCACATTAAGCATCTCCAGACCGCGGTACTTCAACGATGCTAAATCACCCGAGCGTTTGGCGGCCTGCATTGCGATGATCCCATTATCGAGCGTGTAGCTGGAATCATCTTCCGAGACCGTGACCGGAGACTTTGTTGCAGCCTGCAACAGCGCTGGGAGTAAAACCGAGAAGGCCAGGGCGCGCCTTAGGGCCCGTTTGGAAAATGCCTGCGGAGCGCGAGCGGCCCCCGCTCGCAGCGGCCAGGACGCAGCTTGCGCGGGCGGTGCAAACGAAGACCGGTCGCACTCCGGTCCCCAAACACCATTTTCCATACTTGCTCCTAGATTTCCTTTGACCCCGGGCATTTGATTCTCCCATCAACTTTTGCAGGAGGTTTCACCCTTACCTTTCCAGTTCTCGTTCCGGTTTCAGATCGATGTAAGTCGGCTGGCTCGGATCCCCAGGGCTAAGCTTCCCATCCGCCACGCTAAGCTCAACGACGTCAATCGCCGCTCTGCGGCCTTTCTCCGTGAAATAAAACCACCACGCCCGATTGCCGCTCACCACCACGTCACCGTGACTCCCGAGTAGCCTCTCTTCTTGCAGTTTCCAGTCCAGGCAATCATCCGAGCTCCAGACGCGCATGCCGTTTCGCCAGCAGTCCGCGATTAACCAATATTTATCTTTCCAATGAAACACCTTGGGCCCTTCGCCATTGAAATTCGTTACGCAGTTGCCCTTGGCCTCCCAGTGAATCAGATCCGGACTGTCCGCATAGCACAGGCTCCGTCTTGCCCGCTCGTCCTTATACCACATTCGCCACGCGCCGCCGGGCACTTGCATCACGCACGGGTCGATCACCTTGTCGGACTTCAGGTCTACCGGGCCCATCGTGTCCCACTTGATCCCGTCACGGCTGGTGAGGTGCACGATCTCGCGCGGGTGATTCCAATCATTGAAAATGCCCGGCACGTAGCTAAGGAACATGTGGTAAGTGTCTTTGACCCAGATGACTTCCGGCGCCCAATACGTGTAATCGTTGGGATGCTGATCTTTGCCATATTGGATATCCGCGATGCCTTTGTAGATCCAGGTCGCACCGCCGTCCGAGGATTCGGCCATCCCGATATTCGATCCGTGGACCCAGCTGACGCCGGGCGCGTTCGTCGCCGTGGCACGGCGCGCGGTGTAGTACATATACCATTTCTTGGCCTCGGCATTGAAACACAGAACCGGGTCCGTCGGCGCGTCAAAGGGTGGATCTCGATACAACGGCCGCGGCGCAACCTTGCCCGATGTGTCACCCG
>CAZUVM010000259.1:0-55005 GCA_964623885.1 uncultured Verrucomicrobiota bacterium | reverse complement strand
ACCGTCATAAGGGCCGTCGAAACCAGTGGGGCAGTGCCGCCCGGAATGTAAACGCCGACGCGCTGGAACGGATCGAACTTTTCGCCCACGGTCGCCCCGTGAGAATTGCGGCTTTGCCAGTTGCGGCGCCGGGATTTGCGGGCAAACGCGGTGATGTTCTTTTCCGCTTCGGTAACGGCTGCTCGCAGGCCGTCGTCGGCTTTGAGGGACGCGGTCATCAGTTCCGCCTGGCTCACCGTGAGTTGGTCGGCTGTTAGTTTGGCGCCATCAAATCGTTCCGTGAGCTCAAGCACGGCTGCATCACCGCGGTTCCGGACGTCATCCAGTATGGCCCGGGTGCGCTCTTCGATTGTGGAATCGAATAGGCTCGAGGGCGCGGTCAATCGGCTTTGCTGTTCGGCAAAGTCGGTGTCCGTGTAGCGGATGATTTTCATCGGCGGGAGGCTAGAAGAAGGTGTGGGGCAACACAACTCCATGCTTGTTGGGACTCACCGGTTTCGATTGAATCGCGTGATGCGCAATCCAATTCTCGTGGCCCT
Organism: uncultured Verrucomicrobiota bacterium; assembly: GCA_964623885.1. Classification (GTDB taxonomy): domain Bacteria; phylum Verrucomicrobiota; class Verrucomicrobiia; order Limisphaerales; family UBA8199; genus CAZUVM01. The sequence goes on along the minus strand of CAZUVM010000259.1, from coordinate 54,466 downwards.
GGATGTACCGAGCGCCGATCAGGCGCTGGATCTGGCGCGCCAGGTTGCTCCGGCAGTAGGTGGTTTCAAAATTGGGAGCGAATTGTTCACAAGCGCCGGGCCAGACATTGTGAAACGGGTACGCGAGACCGGCAGCACGGTGTTTTTGGATCTCAAATTCCACGACATCCCCAATACGGTCGCGAAAGCGGTTGCAGCAGCAGTGCGTTTGGGTGTGCAGATGCTGACGATTCATACCGGCGGCGGCCTGGCGATGATGCAAGCAGCCGAGGAAGCAGCTCAGCAAACGGCGCGACAGAGCGGCCAGGCAGCGCCGCTGGTCCTGGGGGTTACGGTCTTAACCAGTCTGGATGCGTCGGTGCTGGCTGAAGTGGGTTGCGAAGTCAATGTTGGGAAACAAGTGGAACGGCTGGCGGATTTGGCGGTGCAGGCGGGGCTGCGCGGGCTGGTTTGTTCGCCATTGGAAGTGACAGGACTGCGCCAGCGGCTTCCGGCCGAGGTCAAACTTGTGACGCCCGGGATCCGAACGGGGACAGAAGCGGCGGATGATCAGCGGCGCACGCTCACGCCACGAGAGGCGATTGCAGCCGGAGCGGACTGGCTGGTGATTGGGCGGCCGATATATGCCGCAGCGAATCCGAGGGCAGCGGCGGAGGCAGTGCTTGGGGCGTTGGGGTAATTACGAGTGGTTGGCAAAGAAGTCCGAAGCCCGAAGGTCGAAGGCCGAAAGAAGGCCGAAATTCGAAGTCCAAATTACGGCAATAAGTCAAAACGCAGGGCCGCGTCGGAACTTAAGCAGGTTGGAAACCTGCGATACAGCAGATTTGGAAATCTGCGCTACCGACAAGCGGCTTCGAGAGTCTCTAATTAGCGCTCGCCGTTGCCGTTGCCGGGTCGGCGAAGGTCGGTGCCGGCGAATTCCAACGCCGGTTCGACTGTCTCGGTAGCGGCGTGCTCCAGCCCATGGCCTTCGAAATCACGCCCTAGCGCGCCGGGCTCTTCGCCGGCGTGTTGTTTGGCCATTAGCACGTAGATGGAAGGGATAACCAGCAGCGTGAAGATCGTCCCGATCGCCATGCCGGCGACGAGCGTGATGCCGATGGAATTACGGGCGGCGGCGCCGGCGCCGCGGACCAGGGTTAGCGGGAAATGACCGCAGATGGTGGCGACGCTGGTCATGAGGACCGGCCGCAAGCGTATCAACGCCGCTTCGCGAACAGCCTGAATTTTGGGTAATCCGCGCCGCTGAAGTTCATTGGCAAATTGAACGATCAGAATCCCGTTTTTCGAGACCAAACCAACGAGCGTCACGAGCCCAACCTGGGCGTAGATATTCAAGGTGGTGGTCCAGCCATTAGTCCAGAAAGACATGCCCTGGCCGGGCATCTTGAGGAAACTGAAGATCACCGCGCCAAAGATCGCCAGCGGAACCGACCCGAGAAGGATGATCAATGGGTCGCGAAAACTATTGAACTGGGCCGCCAGCACCAGGAAGATCAGCACTACTGACAGCAGAAACGCGGGCACAAATTTGTTCCCTTCCGTCCGCAACTGCCGCGATTCGCCGGTATAATCGAGCTTATAACCCTTAGGGAGCATCCTGGCAGCTTCCTGTTCGAGGAAGCCAAGCGCCTGATCGAGCGGCCGCATGGGCATGCCGCTGATCGTAACGGCGTTAAACTGTTGAAAACGGTTGAGCGAGCGCGGCCCGACTTTTTTCTGCAAATGCGCGAAGGTGCTCAAAGGCACGAGTTGGCCGTTGGGACCCTTCACGTAAGTATTCTCAAGCTGGCTGGCGTTGAGGCGCTCGACGCGCTTAAGCTGGGGAATCACTTTGTAGCTGCGGCCACCGAGGCTGAATCGGTTGACGAAATTGCCGCCAACCAACGTTTGCAGATCGTTCCCTACGGTCGCCATGTCGAGGCCGAGCGCTGCTACTTTATCGCGGTCCATCACCAACTCGCTTTCCGGCTGATCGATCTTGGTGTCGTTCACCATGTAGGAAAACATGCCGCTCTTCATGGCTGCATCCTGCAATTTCTGGGCCAGATCGAGGATGGTCTCCGGCTCGGCGGTCGAGGCGATAACCAGTTCAACCGGGAATCGGCCACCGCCCGGCAGCGATGGGGGCGTGGCCATGAAAGCGCGAATGCCGGGAATTCGACCGACCTTCTGTTGGACCTGCGGCTGGATTTCGAACACCGACCGCTTCCGCTCGCCCCACGGCTTGAGCACGAGGCCCCCAAAGCCATTGTCGGGGAATGTGATTTGGAACGAACGGTCCTTCTCCGGCACTGACATCAACGCATCGTTCATCGCGTCGGCGTAAAACATTGTCTGATCGATGGTGGCGTCGGCGGGAGCCTCGACGATGCCAAAAACAATGCTCTGGTCCTCGGCCGGCGCCAGTTCTTTGGGCGCCATCTTGAACATCGGAAGCGCCAGCGCGCTCAGCCCTATCCAAATGACGTAAACGGCCGGCCGAGCAGCCAGCGTTCTATCCAATACCCGCGCATAGGCGCGGCGCAGCCGTTCGAAACCGCGATTAATCCGGCCGGTTAAGCCATGGTCTTCGCGGCTGGCATCGAGCAACTTCGATGACATTACGGGCGAGAGGGTCAGCGCCACGACGCCGGAAATGAGCACCGAGCCGGCGAGGGTAAAGGCGAATTCCCGGAACAAAGAACCCGTCAAGCCGCCCTGCAAACCGATGGGAGTATAAACCGCGGCCAGCGTAATAGTCATCGCAATGACCGGGCTGACCAATTCGCGCGCACCGAGCACAGCCGCGCGCACAGGAGATTTTCCTTCGCGCACATGCCGTTCGAGGTTCTCGACGATGACAATCGCGTCGTCGACGACCAAGCCGACGGACAACACAATCGCCAGGAGCGTCAGCAGGTTGATCGTGAAGCCGAACACTTGCATGAGGAAAATGCCGCCGATGAGCGAAATGGGTATGGCGACCAGGGGCACCAGGACGGAGCGCACCGAACCCAGAAAAAGGAAAATTACAATCGCCACGATGGCGAGGGTTTCGGTCAGCGTCTTGAGCACTTCGTGGATCGCGTCCTCGATGTACTTGGTGGCGTCATAAGCAATGCCGCCACTGAGGCCGGTGGGGAGTTCTTTTTGGATGGCGGCTATTTCGGCCCGCACGCGTTTAATGACGTCGAGGGAATTGGCATTAGGCAAGGGCCATACGCCCATGAACACGGCGCGTTCGCCGCTAAAGCGCACTTCGGAATCGTAATCCTCCGCACCCAGGGAAACATCGGCCACATCGCCGAGGCGCACGAGGCTGTCGCCCGACTGCCGCACCACGAGTTTCTTGAACTCGTCGACCGAGCGCAGGTCGGTGTTGGCCGAAAGGTTTACCTGAACCATCGAACCTTTGGTATGGCCGACTGCGGAAAGGAAATTGTTCGCGGCCAGAACATCATGGATTTGGGCCGGGTTGATGTTCAGCGCGGCCATGCGATCGGGTTTCAGCCAGATGCGCATGGCAAACGTGCGACCGCCCAGAAGATCGGCGCGCTGGACGCCTTCCAGTGCTGAGAGTCGCGGCTGAACGATGCGCACGAGGTAATCGGTGATTTGGTTGGCCTCGAGGATATCGGAGGTAAAACTCAGGTACGCGGCGGCGAACTGTGAATCGGCGGACTCAATATTGATGATCGGAACCTGGGCTTCGGGCGGGAGGTCGCCGCGGACCTGGTCGACCTTCGAGCTGATTTCCGACAAGGCCTTATTGGGGTCGTAATTGAGCTTGAGTCGGACCGTAATCGTGGAAAGACCCAGCTTGCTGACGGAAGAGATGTAATCGATGCCATCGGCGGCGGCGATGGCGCGCTCGAGCGGCGTGGTAATAAACCCGCGGACGAGATCGGCGCTAGCGCCTACATACACCGTGGTCACCGTGACCATCGCGTTATCGCTGCGCGGGTACTGGCGAACGGTCAGGGTGCGGATCGCCTGGATGCCGGCGATCAAAATCACCAGGTTAACCACGATGGCCAGCACCGGCCGCCGGATGAAGATGTCGGTAAATGACTTCATGAACGATAGCGAGAAAGGAACGATCAGCTATCGGACGGTTTGGGAGAGGTGGAGGTCTTAGGAGCTATGGCGTTATTCTCCGCAACCGGCATCTTATTACGGAGCTTGAAAACGCCGGCGCTCACGATGCGTTCACCCGTTTTCAGACCCGATTCAACGGCGATAAAATCACCGCGGGAACGGCCGGTCCGAATAAATTGCTGGCGCACGACGGTTTCGGCGGGCGTTTTTCCGCTGACCGGCGCGGACTCAACCACGTAAACCGAATCGCCAAAGGGCGCAGACAGCACAGCCGTCAACGGAATGGCCAGCACGTTTTCCTCGCTCGGCAGCAGCACTTCGACCTTGGCGAACATGCCAGGCCGCAAAAGCTGGTCCGGGTTGTTGAAGGTGGCCTGCAAACCGATACTCCGCGTGGTGGCGTCGAGGTCGGGGTTAATCGCGCTCAAAGTGCCTTCAAAGGTGCGGTCGGGAAATGCATCAGTGCGGAGGCGCACTTTCATGCCGGTGCTGAGCTTAGCCAATTCCTGTTGCGTCAGAGAGAAATCCGCGTAGATCGGCGCGAGCGATTGCAACGATACGATAGGCTTACCGACATCCAAGTACTGGCCCACATTAACCTGGCGAATGCCCAATCGACCGGCGAAAGGCGCACGAATAGTTTTCTTCTCAATCGTCGCGGAAATAGCGTCGGCATTGGCCTGATCCTGCTTGAGGGTTGCTTCCGCCGTGTCCAGGTCAGACTGGGACACCATGTTCTCAGAGCGGAGCGTGCGCGTGCGCTCGACGTTCAAGCGGGCCAGTTCCAACTGCGCCTGCATAGCGCGCAATTGGGCTTCTTCGGACGAAATGTCCAATCGGACCAGCAGGTCGCCCTGTTTGACCACAGCACCGGACTCGAAATCGATTTCACGAATGAGGCCCGCAATTTCAGTCGTAACATTAACACCCTGGGCGGCCGTCACTGAACCAATCGCAGTCAAGGTGTCCTGCCATTTCTCGGCCTGGACGGATACCGTGGAAACTGATTCCGGCGGTTGAGCCCAATTTGCCTTCATGAGCTTTTTAATCTGCAGAAACTTGGTTCCGCCAATGGCACCGATGACCACCAGCAGAATGCAGACGGCGATGGCAATTTTACGAATCATGCAACAGTAACCGGATTATCCGATGTAAGCACTTCTAACAGTACGTGTTAACGCGTCCAATAGATTCTTCAATATAGATCCGACCAAAGGGTAGCGCCCACGACCTAATACAGTAGGTAAGGACCTACGATCCGTCAAATTGTTTGGGATAATGTCTAAGCCGAGGCTTTGCGAAGGAGGGCTAAAAAGACCAGGATCAGAAGGAGTGCGATTGCGATAAAGACCTTGAATAACCTATCCGTGCGGCGCTGGATTCGGCGCACCTCGGCATCCGGATTAAGAACGGAGACCTCAGTATGCATCGCGTCGGTGGTCTGTTCGGTAAAGGCCACGCCGCAAGAACGGTTTTAAAACCCTGTCGTGCCTGTGGAAGTGCGCTGGCCTGCAGGGCCGCTCGTGCCCGTTCCGCCGGTCGAGGTAGTACCATTGTTTTGTTGCTGGGTTTCGCGTGTATCCAATGGATTATTATCGCCAGTTAGGGAATTGCGGTTAGCGGTACTGGTCCGCTGGGCACTATTTCGATTGAAGAGGTCCTGCAGAATCTGGTTCATGCCCGAGGGGTCGGCATTGTGAAGATCGTAGACTTGCACGATCTCTTTTCGCGCCGGGTTGGCATCCAATCGAGCGACCGTCTGCAGAATGGTCGGCATTAGAGTGCTTGGGGCACTGACCAAAAGTGAATTGCTGCGCCGATCCGCGGTGGCCATCACCTGGCTCTTTTTCCGGGTTCGGTCGCCGGTGGATTGGTCAGAGCCCGAATTATTCATCATCATGGCTCCCGGAGGGCCGGGGAACGGACCGAGGCGCATGCCGGATTGGTTTTGCTCGGAGGCGGATTTCGATGAGTCGGGAAACAGCTGACCGATTTGATCTGCCGTTTCGCTGGCATCAGCGTTTTCGAGTTTGATGACCCGAAGTTCAGTAATATCCGTGACTGGTTGATCAACCTGCTGGACGACATTGGAGATCGCCGACAGGAAATCGGCAGGCGAGCTGACAATGAGCGAGTTCGATTGTTCATCAGCCGTGATGGTGATTTTGGCTTTGGAGCTATTGCTGGTGTTACCGTTTTGGCCGACTTGCTGATCGCCGCCGAAGCCGACAGGGCCAGGGAAATTGAAGGACTGGCCACGTTGGTTTCCGTTCGGGCTTGAACTCTGCGGCGAGAAGAGCTGCTGCAAGCCCGGAGCCAACAGCTTGGCGTCGGCATAGTGGAGAGTGAATACTTTGATCAGGGAAACCGTTGCGATTGAGTCGTCGAGCGCAGAAATAATCTTGAGCATGCGGCGGACGTCGGTTTTCGCATCGACGAGGATCAGCGAGTTCGCACTTTCGTTCACCGAGAGACTGGCGGTCGCCGGGAGCAGCGGCTGGAGGTTGTTAACGAGCTGGCTCGCGGTGGCGTAGCGCACCGGTATGATCTGAGTCACCAACTCATCCGACTTCTCCACGGTCTCCGGATTATTTCCGCTCACAACCTCAAGATCATAGGTCTTGGCATTTTCCAGCGGGACGATAGACAGGATACGCCCATTGCGAACGGCGGCGTAACCATTGTGCCGCAAGGCGGTATTGAGCAACTGGACCGCTTCCGCCTTGTCCACTGCTTCCTTGCTCCACACGTCAATCGTACCGCGAACCTCGGCCTGCTGATCGATTACAAATCCCGCGGCGTCGCTGAGGTAATCCAGCACCAGCCGGAGCGGAGCGCCACGGAAGTTCAGATGCAGGCCATTGGTTCCCGCGGACGTCGCGAAGTCCACCGTTGCGGAGCTTGTCGTCTGCTCGGGTGGACGCGCGATGGCGAATTCGGGCGCAGTGACGCTTGTGTCTTGCGGCTTGGCTTCAGCGGCCAGGCCGCGCACCAACAACGTCGTTATCCCCCAAGCAAAAGATCGCGCCTGGAGCCAATGAAAACCAACCCGATAGAAACCACTTGTCTTCATAGGGCCACATTAGTGTAGCCCACCTTAAGACAACGTGAAGGTAGGTTAATGTTTAATTGCGCGCTTCCGAAGGGCGTTATTTCGCGCCTTGATCGACCCAGGCGCGGAGCAGTCCGACTTGCTCGGGCGTCAGAGGTTTAGGCGGCGGGCCAAAGCCTCCAGGTCCACCGGGACCTCCCGGGCCGCCCGCTGCTCCCTCGGGAGGTTGCGGATGGGGTGCATTGTCAGCGCCAGGCGCACCCGGCGGAGGACCACCCGGACCTCCGGGCCCGCCTGGACCTCCCGGTCCACGCATTCCGCGGCCAGGTCGGTGCTTCGGCGGCATAGCGGTGTGTTCATCGATTTGCGCGGCAGCGATGACCAACAGGCTTTGTTTGCTGTCGCCGGGGACTACAACCTTGCCATCTTTGCTGCCTTTCAGCGCGCCTTCGAGCGAATCGAGGCGCAGTCCGGCTTTGGGCCGGTCCTGGCCATGGCAGCGAACACAAGATTCCTTGAGCATGGGCCGGATGTTTTCGGCGAACGTGACACCCGCCTTATCGGCCGCGGGCGGTAATTTGCTCACGTCGATTTTGGTTAAATCGGGATGCTCCGCCGCGGGAGCCGGGGCGGCCGCGGCCAAAACGAGGCACAAGCCAGCCAGTTCTTTGTAATAGAAGTTTTTCATGCGCCGGACAGTGTACAAGAGAACCTTAAGAGAACATTAAGATGGGCGAATGAGCATATTTAGCAGCTCTTCATGTGTTCTTAAGGTTGATCTGGCACAGTCAGGAATAGCGTTGATTCATGGGTGAATTGGCGTCATAGAAGCTGTTATGCGAGTGCTCGTGGTGGAAGACGAACCGGACCTTTTGGACGGGCTGCTGCGCACGGTGCGGGAAGAAGGGTATGCCGCCGACGGCGCGGCGGACGGCGAGGAAGGGCTCTACAAAGCCGAGAACAATGAGTACGACGCCATCGTACTGGATATCATGTTGCCGGTGATGGACGGCTGGGAAGTGCTGCGCCGACTGCGGCGAACGCGGAAAACCCCGGTGCTGATGCTTACGGCGCGAGACCGCGTCGGTGACCGAGTCCGGGGCCTTGACGGCGGGGCGGACGATTACCTCGTGAAACCGTTCGACCTGGATGAGCTGCGGGCCCGGTTGCGCGCGCTGATCCGCCGCTCGGCGCGGGAAGCGCAGCCGCTGTTGAAGCTCGGCGAGATCGAGATAGACACCGCTGCCCGGACCGTCTCGCGCGAGGGCGAACCGGTAATACTCACCGCGAGGGAATATGCGTTGGTGGAATTTCTGGCGCTGCACCGCGGCAAGGTCGTCACGCGCACCATGCTGTACGAACATTTGTTTGATGAAAACGACAGCACGCTTTCCAACCTGCTGGACGTGCATGTCTCGAATATCCGTAAGAAATTGGGCCACGAATTCATCACCACGCGGCGCGGACACGGCTACAGCATCGCGCAAACGAAATGATCTTTAATTCCATCCGCTGGCGGCTGCAGGCCTGGCACGGACTGATTCTCGTGCTCGTGCTGACTGGGTTCGGGTTTACGGCCTACCATGTCGCGCGGGACAATCAGTTGCGCCGAATCGATCAGGAACTGGAACAGCGGCTCATGGCCCTGTTCCGTCCGCCCCCGCCCCCGGAGCAAGGAAGCGAACCGTCGCACCGGGGTCATTTCGGCCCGAGCGAATTCTTCGAACGCCTGCGGGATACCATTCAGAAGTCTGGCGTGGGGGAGACCGGGCAAACGAATGGAGTTTATTATGTGCTCTGGCAGGGCGATGGCTCAGAAGCAGCCCGTTCAGCAGGCGCACCGTTGGACGTGCCCTTACCAGCCCGAGCAGAGTCGTTCGATACGAACGGTCCACCGCGCCGAGAAGAATACTATAAAATGGGCGAGGCACCGGCGGGCGAATACACCGGTTCGGAGAAACGCAATCGCGTGTTTGCGTTTACAGCTGGCCCACAAACCACGCCGCCTGCGCGCACGCGCGGGCAGTTCCGCGAACTGATTCGTTTTCTGCCGCATCACGAAGCCGTTATGGTGGGACGCTCCATGGCGCCGGATTTGGCGGCCATGCATCGGCTGGCGCTGTGGCTAACCGCTGCGGGAATCAGCGTGCTGCTATTAGGATTGGCCGGCGGTTGGTGGCTGGCAACTCGCGCCATTCGACCGATCGAGGAGATCAGCTCGGCCGCGATGAAGATAGCCGCCGGCGACCTGTCCCACCGGATCAACGTTGCCGGCACTGACAGCGAACTGGGCCGGTTGGCCGACGTGTTGAATTCAACGTTTGCCCGGCTCGAAGCAGCATTCGCCCACCAGGCTCGGTTCACTTCTGACGCATCTCACGAACTGCGCACGCCGGTTTCGGTTATTCTCTCACAGACGCAGAGCGCGCTGGCGCGGGAACGTGGGACGACCGAATATCGCGACGCCTTGCAGGCCTGCCAACGCGCGGCTCAAAGGATGCGCTCGTTGACAGAGTCTCTGCTGGAGTTGGCGCGGCTCGATGCCGGTCAGGAACCCATGAGGCGGGAACAATTCGACCTTGGGCGCGTCGCACGTGAATCGGTGGAACTAGTCCGGCCGCTGGCCGCTGAGCGTGGCGTGGAGCTCCGTTGCGAGTTGCCCGAACTGCAATGCACCGGCGACGCGGAGCGTATCGGGCAAGTTGCCACGAATCTGCTGACCAACGCCATCCAGGCCATACCCGAGCGTGGCGAGGTGACCATTTCGACGCACGCGCAGAACGGCACCGGGATCCTGACGGTGAGCGACAATGGGACGGGGATCCCGCCGGAAGATCTACCGCATATCTTCGAACGGTTTTACCGCGTGGATAAATCGCGTTCGCGCGCGCAGGGCCGCACTGGGTTGGGGTTGGCGATTTCCAAGGCCATCGTCGACGCGCATGGCGGCACGTTAGAAGTGGATAGCAAGCTGGGAGCCGGCAGCCAATTCCACCTCAAGCTTCCGATTAATTGAATTTGAATTAGGCCCGCGGAGCGACTCTCAAACCGGATGGTTCGGGCGCGTTCGTGAAAGAGAGGACCCCGTTCTCGGTCGTCACGCCTCGATACGGATCATCCGTGATCAGGATATTGCCATCGATGTCCAGGTAATCGCAGAGCTCGGCGAGATGGGCTGCGGCGCTAATGAGGATGCTGGTCTCGATCATGCAACCGATCATGGTTTTAAGGCCGGCCTTTTTTGCCGCCTGGAGTGCCCGCAAACCCGCTGTTACGCCTCCCGTCTTGACCAGCTTGACATTGACGCCATGAAAGCATTCGGTGGCTTGCTCGATATCATCTGCGAGGTGGTAGGATTCGTCTCCGAAAATGGGCAACGGTGAGCGTTGCTTGAGCCAGATCCAGTCCTTGACGGGAGCAGCTGAAGGCATGGGTTGCTCGACGTATTGGATATTGGGGTCTTTGGCCAAGCGTTCGATATTCTCGAGCGCCTGCTCTTTCGTTTTCCAGCCTTCGTTCCCGTCGACGCGAATCGTTTTAGTGGGTGCGACTTCGCGCAAAGCCTGCAGGCTGGCTTGGTCATCGGGAGAGCCCACTTTTACTTTAAGGACCGGAAAACCCTCAGCTTGTTTAACCTTTTCGCGGATGACCTCTGGTTTATCGATGCCGATGGTAAAGGAAGTGACATGATGCAGGTCGCGGAAACCCAACCCCAACAAATCATAAACGGGCTTGCGTGCTTTTTTACCCGCGCCATCCAGCAACGCCAGGTTTAAGGCGCACTTGGCGGACATATCGTGCGGTGAGAGCGTATCCAGGTACTTCATACTCCCTTCGACATCGCCGAAGGAAAGGCCACGAGGGTCGACTCTCTGCAAAAAGCTTTCCACTGTCTTTAGGCTTTCTTTGTAGCGCGTGGTGGGAGCCGCTTCGCCTCGGCCGAGAGTGCCATCGGCGCCGGTCAATTCGACCACCATCACTTTGGAAGTATTGGTGCCTGACGTGCGCGCGATTTTCCAGGTATGCGCCAGGTGGAGTTCCTGTGGTTTGTAGGTTAGTTTCACGGCGCAAAGGAAAGCGGAAAAAGCGGCCCGGCGCAATAAAGTTGATTTACTAATTGCGCAGGACCATCAAAGGAATGAACTGCCAAAAGGGGTGCACAGGCGCTTTGTCCGGGACGGTGTTTCGTGCCGATTTGGTCCCGATTTCTGATTGTGCGCCGAGACCGTAGTGCAGGTCTCGAGCCTGCTGTATCGCGGGCTTTCCAGCCTGCGAACGCTTGAAGCAGACCCGGTAATCCAACGTTCGCCGACTCGGAGGTCGGCGATACAGCAGGCTCGGAGGCCTGCGCTACCTGCAAGCGGTGTGAAAAAGCCCTGTCAGGGGCCCTTCACCTGGTGCTCGAACACGAATACGCCTTTTTTGTTACCGACGACGATATCAGGATATTTCTTATTGCTCACGTAACCGACCGTGACCTGCGTGCCGACGCCGGAATTGTCATCTACGAGGTGAGGAACGAAATCGACCTGACCGTTACCAGAGCGAACAAGCTGGAACCAATAGAGCACTGCCTGACCGTTGGAATCAGGGTCGCCGCCGTTCTTTCCGTGGGCCCAGAAGCGTTTGCCGGTGACGATATCCTTTAAACCGTCGCCATCCATGTCGATCAGGGCCATTGAATGGGGTTGAGAAAAAGCAACCCCGTCTTTGTTTTTGGTAGCATTGGGATTGAGGATGACATGCTGACGAAAAGTGGTGTAGGTTCCTTCCCGCATTTGCTCCCACCAGACCAAACCGTAGCCGTGAGGATTCAGGCAGGTGATAACATCATTCAGCCCATCACCATTGACGTCGTAGACCAGCATTTGGGCGGCGCCATCGGTAAAATGGAAAGCATGTTTCGTCCAAACCGGATCACCCTCCAATGAAGCCGGTTGTTCCCACCAGCCGTCTTTTTCCAGGAGATCAGTCCGACCGTCGCCATTGACATCGCCATAACCCAACCCGTGTGTGAACTTTTGATAGCCACCCTTCGGTGTGACGGGATGGAATGTCCACGGGGCGGCGGGATTCTTCCAGTCCGCAGTGGCATAACCAAGATAACCTTTCGAGCAGCACACGATCTCAGGTTTGCCGTCGCCGGTGATATCGCCAAAGCCAGGCGACTCATTGTCGAGCACGTCAAAAATCTCGTGTCGCGGCCACGGGCCGGGCGCGCCCTTGGGGTTTTCATACCAGGAAACGGCGGTGCCGGGAAAACCGTAGACAATTACGTCTGGCCATCCGTCGCCGTTAAAGTCGTACGCGAACGTGAGGAAGCACTGAGAATAAGCATTCTTCTCGCCCAAAGCCCCTTCGAACCCGGGAATAGTTTGCTCCGTGCCGTCGCTTTTCTTGATCTTGAAGCTGTTGGTCGCCGGCCAAATCTCATGGCGCTGTTTGAAGTCCGGGCCTTGGTACCAGAAAGGACCAGAAACAACGTCCATAATACCGTCGTGATTAAAGTCGCCGATATCGGCGCCCTCGGCCCAGAATTGGTCGGTGAGTTGGAGCCGTTTAAATGAGTGAACGGTTTCCTTCGTGGCAGCGGAAGCAGACGCCAGCGCGAGGATGGTGAAAGTCAGAATAGCTCTATACATGTGAGTATGCTTGACCGGTTAGGGACCAATGGTCAAGCTCCGGAAGGCAGACTAACCGTTTATGAACCTATCCAGATTAGCAGTCGCAATATTGGGTTTCTGCGTGAGCTCGACGATGGTCTATGGTGACAGCTTTGGCATCGAAACTCTGGACCTGCGGAATATCGAGCAGGGGTGGGGCGAACCTCACGCCAACAGATCTGTGGACAATCACCCATTGTTCATCGACGGCAAGCGATATGACCATGGCCTAGGGACTCACGCCGAAAGCGTGTTTCGAATTGCTTTGGGAGGCAACGCCGAGAGCTTCAGCGCGGTCGTGGGGGTAGACGATGAAGTAGGCCAACAGGGCAGGGTTAACTTTCGCGTGTACGGCGACGGCAAACTGCTGTGGGAGAGCGGGGTTCTTCGCGGTGGCGACGCAGCAAAAGCGGCTTCGGTGGATTTGAGAGGAGTGAAAACCCTGGTGCTGAATGTCGGCGCTGGAGGAGACGATATTAATTTCGCCCACGCCGATTGGGCTGATGCCAAAATAGTCATGGTTTCAGGTAAGCCAGAAGCTATGGAGACGCCGCGGGAACCAGCCGTCGTGCTGACGCCCAAAGCTTCGCCGAAGCCACGCATCAATGGGGCGCGTGTTTTTGGGGTGCGTCCTGGCTCGCCCCTTCTTTTTACTGTGGCTGCGAGTGGTGACCGGCCGATGACCTTTACGGCCGAGAAGCTGCCCGCGGGGCTGATGCTCGACCCGCAAACGGGCCGAATCACGGGCATGCTCAATCAGAAGGGCGACTTCGCCTTGAAACTGCGCGCAAGGAACGCCAGCGGTTCAGCAGAACGGGTGCTCAAGATTGTTTGCGGCGACACGATTGCGCTGACCCCGCCGATGGGCTGGAATAGCTGGAACTGTTTCGCGTGCGATGTTAACGAAGCGAATGTGCGGGCCGCCGCCGACGCGATGGTATCCAGCGGGTTAATCCAGCACGGCTGGACTTACATCAACATCGACGACTGCTGGGAAGCCGGCCGCGATCCCGCGGGCAACGTTCTTTCCAACCAGAAGTTCCCGGACATGAAAGTGCTGACCGATTACGTCCATAGCAAAGGCCTGAAAATCGGGCTGTACTCTTCGCCCGGCCCCAAGACCTGCGCCGGACATGAGGGCAGCTACAAACACGAAGCGCAGGATGCACGCCGTTATGCCGAGTGGGGATTCGATTATCTGAAATATGACTGGTGCAGCTATGGCGGCATCAAACCAAACGCCAACCACGCTGAATTGATGGAACCCTACCAGGTCATGCGTGCCGGGCTCGACCAGGCGCCGCGCGACATTCTTTTCAGCCTTTGCCAGTATGGTATGGGCAAAGTTTGGGAATGGGGCGCACAGGTGGGGGGGAACTGCTGGCGCACTACCGGCGACATCTCGGATACGTGGTCCAGCATGTCGGGCATCGGTTTTGGCCAGGTCGGCCACGAGAAATTCGCTGGCCCCGGACATTGGAACGACCCGGACATGCTGGTCGTCGGTTATGTCGGCTGGAGCGCGAAGGTACGCCCTACGCGGCTTACCCCGAACGAGCAATACACCCATATCAGTCTTTGGTGCCTGCTTTGTTCGCCGCTGTTGATCGGGTGTGACCTTACCAAGCTGGATGACTTCACACTTGGGTTGCTCACCAATGATGAAGTGCTCGATGTCAGCCAGGACCCGCTCGGCCATCAGGCGGCGCAGGTTGCCAAGCACGGAATGGCGGAGGTTTGGGCCAAAGATCTGGAAGATGGATCCAAAGCCGTCGGCCTGTTTAATCGTGGAGAAGACGCGGCGCCAGTGAGCGTCGCCTGGAGCGAACTCGGTCTTCAAGGGAAACACCTGGTCCGCGATTTATGGCGGCAGAAGGATGAGGGCAAATTCTCGGACCAGTTCCAGGCCACGGTCCCCCGACACGGTGTGGTGTTGGTCAAGGTTGCTCCATAAAGAGTCTCTGCGGGCACCGCCGAGCACAACCGAGGGGTGGGGACGTCTCGTCCCCGACTGCATTCAAGATGGGAGAGGCCTGCGGGGACGAGCCGTCCCCGCCCCGATCACAGGTTGCGGGGCTGGTTGCTTCCAGCCAGGAACAGTCGTAACGTGCTAATGAACAATCAGCCCGGAAGGAGCAACGTATGCCAGTGAGAAAACTGAAAGAGTTTCTTGATAAGGAGAACATCAAATACATCAGCATCGTGCATTCACCCGCGTATACGGCCCAGGAAGTGGCCGCCTCGGCGCACATTACCGGTCGGGAGCTGGCCAAAACGGTGATCGTGGAACTGGACAATGAAATGGCGATGGCCGTGCTGCCAGCGAACCGGAAAATTGTCCTGCAGGACCTGAGAGAAGTGACCGGTTCAGACCAGGTCAAGTTTGCGTCTGAGGAGCAATTTCGTCAGAAATTCCCCGACTGCGAAACCGGGGCGATGCCGCCGTTCGGCAACCTGTATGGTATGGACGTGTACATGGCGGAGTCGCTGACGGCCAACGACGAGATTGCGTTCAATGCCGGGTCGCATACAGAAGTAATCAAATTAGCGCTCGCGGATTTCGAACGTCTGGTGAAGCCGAAGGTGATGAGCTTCACCACATAGTCTATCGTGGGGCAGAAAAAAGCCCTGTCCTCCAAAAGCGTGGCAGGACAGGGTATTGCAGTGACTCAAACGCAAAGCCCGTGGTTTTAGCCTCACGCCGCCCTGCGCATTTTATCGGCCGAGCTTTGATTAATCCCGGCATTGGCGATTTCTGTCAGCTTCTTATCGGCTTGTTCCTCTTCCTGGAGGGTCTGACCCAGCAGGGTTTTAATGTCCTGACGACCCAGCATGGCTGCCCAAGTGGCGAGAGAGCCGTAAGCGGCGATTTCGTAGTGCTCCACCTTTTGAGCGGACAGAATGATGGCGGCGTCGATTGTTTCAGGCGTACCTTCGAGATCCATAGTGTCCTCGC
Source organism: uncultured Verrucomicrobiota bacterium (assembly GCA_964623885.1). GTDB lineage: Bacteria > Verrucomicrobiota > Verrucomicrobiia > Limisphaerales > UBA8199 > CAZUVM01. The sequence goes on along the minus strand of CAZUVM010000259.1, from coordinate 38,715 downwards.
CTTCATCGAGGATGCCTACGATAGCTTTGCATTTCTGAGTTTTCGGTGTTTCTCCCAGGATTTCGAATATTTGTTCGAGCCGGCTGACGTGGCCCTCGGTTTCCTGGAGATGATCCTCAATTGCCTGCTTTAGCTGGGGCGATGAGGCGTTTTCGGCGACTTTGGGCAGCGCTTTTACCAACTGCTTTTCGGCGTAGTAAAGGTCTTTGATTTCGTGCAGCAGCAGCATTTCAAGTGAATCGATTTTCTCCATAATAGTCTCCTTTTGGTTGTTACGTTTTAACGGTGGTCTCCTTGTTCCGAAGCACTGTTCGGAACCAACTCCTAACTGAGAGTAGCGGTGGCAGGTTGCCTCCGCCTATGGGGTTTTACCCACAGACTTTTGATAGATCAGGAGGTGAAAATGCGAAGTAAACGCGGGAATCTGCTGATAGCTGCCCGGAGTGCCCTTACGGAGTATGAGAGATGATACAGCCGCCGGCCAGATCCACGTTCCGGCACGGAATTCTGCTGGCGCTCGTTTGCGGCTTTCACCTAATGGTCGCCAGTGCGGCTGCCTTCGCCTCCGGTTTGATACCGAGCAATTCAACCGTGGTTCTGTTGTCAGGTTTACCCGGGGACGTGGAGAACGAAACCAGCTATGGGCAGCAATTAGAGGGCTGGTTGAACTTACTGACCGAGCATACAAATCATGTTTTCGTGCTATGCGAAAATCCTGATGGGATAGCTTCACGCCGTCAGGCATCGGTCAGGTGTGCCAGGGCTAATCGAGAAAACTTTCTTGGACTAACCAACGATCTTGCAGCCAGCACCAACCCGCTGGTGGTCATTGCCTGGGGTCACGGCGGCCTACAAGGCAGCACGCCAGTGCTGCACGTGCGTGGCCCACGATTGACTCCGGACGATTTTCGTACGCTCGCAGAGCGGACGTCGGCCGCTGAGTCATATTGGGTACTGATGTTTCGCGAAAGTGGCGCCTTTGCGAGCCGGATTGCCGGTCCGCACCGCGAGGTTCTCGCTTCTGAAAACGGCACCGCATTCGGCAGTGACCCGGTCGGGTCCAAGCTCCTGCTTAAGATCGCGCAAGGGCGAGAAGCTGGGTCGTTCAAGAAGTTGGCCGATGAGTTTGGAAGGCTGGTTGTCGCCTGGTATTCGGAACGTCACCTGGCGCGGACAGAAGAACCTACGTTCTGGGCGGGCACCGAAGAGCCGCGGGTTTTGGCGCTCCAAACAGGCAATTCTGAGACGGCGGGCTCGAACCCTGCGCCGGTGGTTGCGAACGGTAACGAGCGGAACAGCCATATCCACGGTGAAGAAACGGAGGAGCGCAATGTTCCGACGAACTGGAAACAGGTTCGGCGCGTACAAGCTGCCGATTATCCGGACGCCGATGCTGTGGTTCTGAAGCAGACCCTCACGTGCACACTCGGGAGCAGTCCGGCCATAACGACCGACCAGGAGCAATTTATCCAGATTCTGACCCCGGCGGGAAAGGAATACGGCGATTTCGATTTGGCGTACGATGCTCCGGAAGAAGAATTGGAAATCCTGGACTGCGAAGTGTTAGGACCGAATGGTCAGTCGATGCGTCTGGATCAGGAAGACGTGGGGGAGGAGCGAGAACCGGCCGCAAGCGATTATGTGGGCGGAAGCCGAAAGTTCTTTTCGGTGCCCGGAGTAACACCCGGCGCGATCGTGCACATTCGTTTCAGCACCCAATGGAAGACATTTCCACTGCCTCAAATTTCGCTCGCGCTGCCATTGGCAACCGATCTACCGGTGCGCGACTGCACCTTGCAGGTAAAAGTTCCCAAAGGCAACGCCTTCCATTTTGGATTCCGAGCGATTTCACCGCCTGATCCAGAGGTAACGCAAACCGCCTACAGTTCGGGCTACACCTGGCACCTGCGTGACCTGCCGGCACAACGGGCCGAAGCGCTGAGTCCACCGCACCAGGAGCCCGGATTAATGATTTCGACTTTTTCGGACTGGGCTGCTTTTGCGCAGTGGTATGGAAGAATCAGCCGATTGACCGCGGAGCTGACACCGGCGCTGAAAGCTAAAGCAACCGAGGTGACACGCGAGGCAAAGAACGGGCGCGAGAAAGTGCTGGCGCTTTACAATTATGTATCGCGGCTTCGCTACGTCGCGATTCCCATGGGAGTGAATTCATTCCGTCCCCATAACGCCGCGCACGTGCTGGCGTGCGAGTTCGGCGATTGCAAAGACAAAGCGAACCTGTTGAACGCGCTGCTTCACGCCGTGGACATTCCCGCAGATCTGGTCCTGGTCCCAAGATTCAGCCAGGCGGACGAGTCGCTGCCGGGGCTTTCGTTCAACCACGCCATCTCGCGTATAAAACTAGGCGAAGAAACCTTTTGGGCCGACACGACTGACGAGGTCTGCCGGTTCGGGTTGTTGCCACCGGGCGATCCTGGCCGAAAAGTGCTCGTGATTGACGGCGGTTCAACCCTCGTCCAGTTGCCGGAACCCAATGCAAATGATCACCAACTCAGAATACGCGGAAAGCTCAACTGCTCCTCCAATGGTGGGTCGTGGCCAGCAAGCCTGGAGGCGGTGGCGCTTGGGTACCCTGATTACGCGTTGCGTGAGGTTGAACATAAGCTTCTGGGAAGTGGACGGCCATTACTCTGTGCCGGCTATCGACCGGCTGCCGGCTCTTTTGCGCTTGCGAAACAGCGCGCCACTGCGGCTTCGGCGCTGGAAGAAGATTTCTCCTGGCACGGCGAAGGCACGGCTGTAGGAATGTCTTCGCGCGCGGCCAGTCAACTGGCAGTGCACTCGCCGGTTTGGCTGCCTCGAGAGTGGGACTTGGCGCTGGGCGATCGACATACGCCGCTATTTCTGAATCAAGGCTATCCCTTAACACTGGACGAGATCTTTGAATTGGCGCTGCCGACCGGAGCCACAGACGCGAATCTCCCAAAGGATGCAGAGAACAAAGATGCGCCTTTGCGATGGAAAGTCCATTGGGAAGCGCAGTCTAACAACAGAATCGCAGCGCAATTCCATGCCGAACTCGCACAAGGCGAGTTGAGCGCCGCCGATACGCCGCGATTCCAACAGCAATTGCGGGTGCTCTTGGGGGCGCTTGCCAACGACGCTCTGTGCTCAATACCAGAGTAATTGTTCAATGTAATTATGACCACCCACGTCACACTTCCACCCTTGGAAAACCAGCTTGCCGGTATTGATTCTTGTGCCGACCCGGCTGCAACACTCGAAGGCCTGGCGCCGCGGGTCCGCCGGCTGCAAGAAGAGGTTGCGAAAGTCATTATCGGGCAGGATGAGATTGTAGCCGCGGCGGTTTACGCGCTGCTGGCACGAGGACATTGTCTGTTGGTCGGTGTGCCGGGGCTGGCCAAAACCTTGTTGGTTCACAGCCTTGCCCGCGCCCTGGAACTGACATTCTCGCGAATTCAATTCACGCCGGATTTAATGCCGTCGGATGTGACCGGCACGGAAATACTTCAGGAGGACGCGACGAGCGGACGCCGGCAATTTGTCTTCCAACCGGGACCTGCGTTCACCCAGGTGCTGCTGGCGGATGAGATCAATCGCACGCCACCCAAAACCCAGGCGGCGTTGCTGGAGGCGATGCAAGAGAAGACGGTCACCGTTGCGGGCAAAGTGTATCGCCTGGAAGAACCGTTCATGGTGCTTGCCACACAAAACCCTATCGAACAGGAAGGCACCTACCCTTTGCCCGAAGCTCAACTGGATCGATTCCTGTTCGAGCTGCTCGTGGATTATCCAACGCTGGAGCAGGAGAGGCAGGTGGTGGAGCAACATTCGTTTGCGCCGCTTGGCCGCATTCAGCCGGTGCTGACACGGCAGGAGGTTCTGGAGTTTCGGAGCGCAGTTGCACAAGTGCCCGCCGCGCCAAACGTCGTTGATTATGCAGTGCGCCTGGTACGCGCGACCCGCCCAACCAGCGATGGTGAAGCGCCAGATTACATAAAGCGCTGGGTGCGCTGGGGCGCGAGCCCGCGTGCCAGCCAGCATTTGATTTTGGCCGCGCGCGCCCGGGCCGCCTGCGACGGGCGCTACAACGTGGCCCGGGAGGATATAGCGGCGCTGGCGCCACTCGTATTGCGTCATCGACTGGTGCGTAGTTTTCAGGCCGATGCGGAAGGCATGAACACTGACGCAATCATCGGCCATTTATTGGAAGACGTGGCGAGCGACTGATGAACTCCGCAGATCAGATGTCCTGGACGGGACGGTTCGATCCGAAATTGATGGCTGCGCTGGGCGGGCTCGATCTCAAGGCACGCTATGTCATGGAGGGGTTCCTGAGCGGTTTGCACGACAGCCCGTTTCACGGGTTCAGCGTGGAATTCAGCGATTACCGTGATTACCAGGCCGGCGATGATTTGCGGCATGTGGATTGGCGATTATACGCGCGCAGCGACCGGCTTTGCATCAAGCGCTACATGCAGGAAACCAACGCGAGATGTTATGTGGTCTGCGACACGAGCGCGTCGATGCAATACCGCGGCCGCAGTGCCTGGGGCTCGAAGCTGGAATGCGCCCGGGTCCTGGCAGCGGCGCTAACCTGGTTCCTTCTCAAACAGAATGATGCGACCGGAATGGTGACGTTGAACGGGGCCACCGAAGTGCCCGAGTTCATTCGACCCTCTCAACGGCCGAGCCAACTTGGGCTGATGCTGCGTCATTTGGAAGGGCTAGAGCCCACGCGCAAGACCTGCCTGGCGCAATTGCTCGATCAGGCAGCGCGATTGATCCACCGGCGCAGCATGGTTCTGTTGTTCTCGGACCTGCTTGAGGATGCAGAGGCGGTTGCGGTCGGGCTGAAACATCTGCGCTTCCTCGGGCACGAAGTCATCGTATTTCAGATTCTCGATGGGGACGAGATCGATTTCCCTTTCCGCGAAGCAAGAATCTTCGAAGACCTGGAGACCGGAGTGCGCCGCGTTGTTTCACCTGAGGTGGTGCGCGAACAATATGTGGCGCGTTTTCGAGCGTTCATGAGCAGCTATTCGAGCCTGTTTCAATCGCTTGAGATCCCACATTGCGTCGTGCGCACAGACGCAAATCCGTGGCAAGCGCTGGCGCTGTTTTCGGCTGAAAGGAAACGACGATTCTGAGTTGATGATGCCGGTTTCGTTTCTAAATCCCTGGTTCTGGCTGGGTGCGCTGGCGCTCGGCGCGCCGGTGTGGTTGCACCTCAGGCGGAAGCAACAGACGGGCATTGTGCCATTTTCAGCGGTTCGGTTCCTGAACGACCAACCAGAACCACGCCGCAGTCCGCTTCAACTTCGTCGACGCCTGCTCTTCGCGGCTCGAGCGCTCGCTTTACTGCTCATCGTAGCGGGATTTGCATGGCCCTACATGCGCCGCACTAACTTCGGTGCGACGCAGGAAAGCCGGGTTTACATCCTGGACAACACTTTGAGCCATCAGGCACTCGATGGATTCACCCGCGATCGAGATTGGTTGGTTTCGGAATTGTCCAAGGCGAGTCCTGCGGCGCAACTGGCCGTAGTCGAATTAACGGGAGCGCCTCGATTAGTTTCCTCGTTCAGCGATTCCCGTGAGACCGCGCGGGAAAAAGTTGCCGAACTTAAACCTTCGCACCAGCGGGGTTCGTATCTGGCGGCATTTCGTTATGCCAATTCGCTTCTGAAAACTGCCGTCGGGCGGCAAAAGCGAATTGTGGTTCTGGGCGATAATCAGGAGAACCAGTGGAATGAAAACGTCGGCACGCCACCGTTTTTAGCGGACATCAAAGTGGATCTGCCGCGGTCGCTTAACCGCTCGTTGCCGAATCTTTCATTATCCGAACCTCGGGCGCAGCGAGTATTCACCGGTGACAAGTCCATGGTGCAGTTTTCGGTGAAGTTAAGCCATATCGGACCAGCAAAGCGCGCGCGTGTGCTGGTGCGCGCCGATGGACAGGAGGTTGTGAATCGAGACGTCGACCTTGAGAAACAGCCTGGCACGCTGCTGCTGCAGGCACACTGGGAGACCGACATGACCAATTGGCTGAAGGGCGATGCCGTAATCGAAGGCGAACCGGACAGCCTCGCGGCCGATAACCGTGTGTTCTTTTCCGTGGCACCGGTGACTGAAGGTAAGGTCGCCTTGCTGGCGCAATCGCCGTACTTACGTGTGGCACTTTCGCCCGAGATCATGCGGGGCCGGTGGTCCACCGAGTTATTGGATCCGGCCCGTCTCGGCGACACTGAAGTAGCGAGGGCTGATGTGCTTTGCCTGGAGAGCAGCTGCCTGCAGTCGGCTGAGGTTCGCAAGTTACTGCACACGCGATTAGCCAACGGAGACGGGGTCCTGTTAGTTGTTAACCGGCTGAGTCCGGCGATCGAGGGATGCCTGCGCGAATTAGGGTTCGAGGCGGCGGGAATGGCGCGGCCTGGCGAGCAAAGTCCGGATGGATTTCGCTTCATCCTGTTTAACCACCCGGTGCTTCATCCGTTTTCATCGCCCGACTTTGGCAATCTGCAGGAAATCCGGATCTTTGAATTCGCGCGGTTGAAGAGCAGCGCTGCAACACCGTTGGTGTTCGGACAAGGAGGAGAAGAACTATTGTTTCAAAGTTCGAACCTCCGCGGAAAACTCCTGGTGATCGCTTTTGGCCTGGACCGTGAGCACACCTCGTGGCCGATCCATCCCAGTTTTATACCCTTTATTGATTTGTGCCTGCAGGGCACACGCACTCAGGATCCGACACCGGGCACATTCGAACCGGGCGAGTTAGCACGAATCGCCATCCCCAAGGACAACAAGTCATCTACTTTCGTTCTTGAATCTGGCAAACGTGAAGTAGCTCGCGGCTCCTTAACACAGGGCCACCTGGCGATTCGCCTGCCGGATGAGCCAGGGGCTTACGAGCTGCGCGCCGACGGTAGTCAACAAGTTGAGCGGGTTCTTTGCGTCAATCCATCGGCAAAAGAATCGCAGCTTGTCTATAACGGCTCGCCGGAAACCTTAAAGCGCTGGCGGAACGCGCCGTCGGGAGGACAAGCGGGATCTTCGCTTGCCACCGTGGCTGGAGAGCTACGCGTTTCCGAGCTCTTGCAGCAACGGCTTTGGTGGTGGATGCTCCTGGGAGGGCTGTTGGTGCTCATGCTCGAAATGAGCCTGGCAGATGCATCCAAGGAGGAGCGATGAATTGGCGTTTCCGGGCAATAGACGCCAGCTTGAACCAGGCTGGATTTCGATGGCAATTACTGCGATTCCTGCGTCAAAGCGCGATGCTCGGCATCGTCGTGTGTTTGTTGGTATCAAGCCTCGGGGCGGCAATTCTCATGGGGTGGATCCGCGACCTGGTGGTGGGTATCGCGCTTACAGGTTTAATTGCGGCAGCAGGTTTGTTGGCCTGGGGTGTTAGCCTGCTACGAATGGCGAGTGTTTCCCCGGATCGCAAGCGGCTGGGCGCCGCACTCGAACGCCGGGACAGACGATGGCTCGATCGTCTTAATACGCTTTTATTCCTGGAGACAAGACGCGAAAACAGCCACGCGGAATCCTTTGCACACCAAATTGCCCGACAGGCGCAGAGCTTGGTAAATGAGAAACACCCCGCAGCACCTTTCAGCGCCAAGCCTTCGTTGATTTGGCTGGCAGCGTTCGCAAGCGTTTTGGCCGTAACTGCTCTTCTCAACTACCATTTCAGACCATGGAATTATCTTAAGTTTGCAAACGAGACCAAGGGACCAAAGATTTCGGGACCGCAAGGGCCGATTGAGCTGGCACGCTCTGCAGGCGTCACCAACCGGGCCTGGGGAGAGATTAGGATTACCGATCCCGGCGCTGACCTGACCGTCACGAAGGTGGATGTTGTGCAGCTACAAATTGAGGCGGCTGCCAGCCATCCGCTGACGAATGTTTCCTGGTTTTCGGCCGTCAATGGAGCCGCCGAAACACCACATCCTTTGCCTTCGTCATCCGAGCCGTGTTACGGAAACTACTCCCCAAGCATCTACCTGGATGAGCTACAACTCTCGGATTGGGACGTCGTGAGTTATTATGCGCGGGCCAAAACCGACCGGCTGGACTCTTATGGTTCGCAGGTGTTCTTCCTGGAGGTGCGTCCATTTCGTGAAGACATTCTCAAGCTGCCAGGCGGCCAGGGAGGCCAAGCCTACCAAACCCTCAGTGAAATCTCATCACTGATCGGACGGCAACAACAGATTATTCGCCAAACATATCAGCACGCGCAGCAGCCGCCCGAAGCGGCACAACAGCGGGCCCAGGACCGCAACAAGCTCGCCGGCGCGGAGGGTGATCTCAGCGACTCGGCCCAGCACCTCTACGCCAAGCTGGCAGGTGAAATGGAAAACAAACCTATCGGCGACGCACTGGACAATCTCGCCCGGGCCGAACAAACGCTCGACCATGCCGCGACTTCACTGCGAGCGAATACGTTGACAGAAGGCCAGAACCTGGAACGCCGCGCGTTGTCCGAGCTGGTGGCGGCGCGGAAGATGCTCCAAAAAGCCGTCGGTGACCGGCCGGAGGCGTTTCAAACTCCCTCATCAAATGAGCCACCTCCCGCGACCGCCGATAGTTCGCAAAAATTAAACAGCATGGCTGAGTTTCGCAACGAATCCAAAGCTGCGGCGGAGTTTGCCAGGAAAGCCCTGGAGCAACAGAAGAACATCGAACAACAAACACGAATTAAGCCGAGGTCCGAACAACCCGAGCTGGGAGACCAGGAGGAGGAGTTAGGGAAAGCGCTGAAAGATTTTCAAGCTCAGCATCCGCATATGTTCGACGGCGCGCAGAAGGAGAGCCAGCAGGCGCAAAAAGCGCTGGCGAATGCGGCATCGGAGTTGCGCGACCAGGGCGGTGCAGGCCGCAGCGCCGCGCAGGACGCCACAAAAGCCCTCGAGAACTTCAACAAGTCATTTGGCAAACGCGCGGCGGAAAAACAACTCGCGGACGCTTACAAGCTAAAACAGATGCTCGACAGCGCGCGGCAGTTGTTCGACCAGCGCGCCAACTCCAAAACGAACGTGTCGGATGCCGATCTGCAAAATGCAGCGCGGGAAACGCGACAAACTCTGCAACAATTGAAGGAAGCAGCCGAGGAAGATCCGACTCGCGATGCCTTTGGTCAGCCGCTGCGGGACGCGCTCAGCGGTCAAAACAAGGTCGATTTGGATGCTCGGCTTTTTGCATTGGAACAGGCGGAGGACGAGGCAGCCCGGCAGCAACAGTCGGCTGCGGCGCGTGACGGGCTGGGCAAAGTGATGCAGGCATTTAAATCGAGCCAGCCCGAGTCCCTGCAGATGGCACAGAACGCCGACGCGCTAAAGCCACGCGAGCAGGATCGCTTGAATCAAGGCGCGGCGGAACTGGACAGCCTCATCAAGGAATTGGAGAAGGCGGGCCAACTGCCGGCTGAAGATCAGGCGAAACAAGGAAGCCAGGCATTTCAGGACCTGCAGGCCGGCATGCGCAGCCGCTTTGGCGACAATGCCCAGGGCGACCAACTTCTGCAACAACTGCAGCAAATGCTCCGGCCAACAAACCCGGATGTGGCTGGATTGAAAGGGCTCCTGGAACAAATCCAACGATTCTCATTGGAGTCCACCGAACAATTGGCCCGCAAAGAGGACGAGTCTCAACTGACGCACATTGATCCCAACCGGCTGCCTCCGGCGTATCGAGGCGCGATCCAGAGATATTTCGAAAGACTTTCACAGCAATGAGCATCGCCGCCATCAGATTCGAGCTTCCCTGGGCATGGTGGCTGCTCGTTCCATTGGCAGCGATTCTGGTTTTTTCGATCGGGCGTCAACATCAACGAGGCGTTTCCGCTCAGCGCCTGCTCGTACTGAACGGCCTCCGATTTGCCGCACTGTTGGCCCTCGTCGGCCTGATTGCCCGCCCCGTCCAGGTAGCGAAAACACCGGCCGCGACCGCTGCCCGGCCCGTGACATTGCTGGTGGACCGCAGCGAGAGCATGTCGTTAGAGGAAGGCAGTGGCACCCGATACCAGCAAGCGTTTGATTTTCTCAATGCTCGGTTAATGCCGGCGCTAAAGTCGGCTCATCTGCCGGTGCAGGCCCTTCTCTTTGACAAGAACTCTGAAAGCACCTCAGTGGACAAGCTATCCGCGGTCCGGCCGAGCGGCAAACGGACCGACCTGGGCGGCGCCATTGCCGAAGCATTCGCCAGCACCGCCCAGCCTCCGCTGGCGATCGTGGCGCTGACCGACGGCATTGCCAACGAAAGAGACCTGGACGCTCGCGCGCTCGCGGCGTTGACGGAAACGCGTGTACCGTTTATCGGCGTGGGTTTTGGAGGAGATCGGCCGGTGCGAACGCTTTCGCTTCGACACGTCGATGCGCCGGCGAGCGTAGCGCCGAAAACCGCATTCAGCATTTCGGCGCAGCTCGAAGCGGTGAATGCAGATGCACTGCCTGCGTTCGATCTTGTCTTATTTCGCGATGGCAAGATTGCCCAGAGAAAAACTGCCGGGGCCACGAAAGGCTCGCGGTTATGGCTGGAGAATTTCCAGGTGAACGAGGACGTGGAGGGCGTTCACAATTACATTGTGCGACTCGTGCCGCCGCAAGAACCGGACCTGCGCTGCGCCGGAACCGAAGCCAGCACGTCCGTGCGGGTCACGGGAGAAAAGAAGTTGCGCGTGCTCTACGTTCAAGGCGCTCTAACCTGGGATTATAAGTTCATCAATCGCGCGCTGGCGGATGACACCAGTATTAAGCTGACCGGCCTGACGCGCACTTCAGAGAAATCGGTTTTTCGGCAGAATGTGGAAAATGTTGGTGAGCTGCTGAATGGTTTTCCGGCGAGATTGGAGGAGCTTGCGCCTTTCCGCGTGATCGTGCTTTCGAATTTACGGCCGGCCGATCTCACGTCGGCTCAGCAGGAGATGCTGGCCAAATTTTGCGGCGAGCTGGGAGGCGGCGTGCTGCTGGTCGGCGGTTCAGACACCTTCGATAGTTCATGGCAGAGCAGCCGGCTCGAGCAATTGCTGCCGGTGGTGTTTGCCGCCAACGCGGGGGTTCAGGGCCTCGATCGGCCTTTCCAGGTTCAATTGACGCCCGAAGCCCTGGCCCATCCAGTCTTTCAGATTGCCGACGATCACCCGCCGCTCGAGGCGTGGTCAAAGTTGCCGAGTTTCAGTCAATACGGCCGGGTGGACGCACTGAAGCCGGGGGCACAAGCCTGGATGTTTCATCCTACGGACGAAGGTCCCCGCGGGCGGCGGATCCTGATGGCCTCTCAACGTTATGGCGCGGGATTATCGGCCGTGTTGGCTATCCAGAACTTCTGGCGCTGGCGCCTTTCCGAAAACTCGGACCCGGCGCAGTTCGATCGATTTTGGCGGCAACTTTTTCGATTTCTTGGTGATTCTGGCCGCCAGGATGTGGCAATACATTTGGCGGACCAGGATTTGCACCCGGACATGGATGTGCGGCTGGTTCTGGAGCGGCAACCCAGTCCCGGGAATGCGAGTCCCGGCAGTGGCAAATTCCTGGTGCGCGTTGACGACGACCACGGTCATGCGCTCGAGGAACAATCGGTCGAACTCGGCGCATCGCAGCCAATCGATTTCAATTTTCACGCCGACCAACCGGGCCAATACACCGTGACCGTAGCGGACCCGATGAAGTCACCCATCGCGAGCCGGCGCATCGACGTTCGGGATGTGGATATCGAGTTTCAGGAGACAGTCCGGAACATGGAATCATTACGTCAATGGGCGGCCGCCAGCGACGGCCTGGCGTTCAAAGCGGAGGAATGTCCGGACGCGACGGACCTGGTCTCGCAAATCAAAGCCAGGATTGAGGAGGTCCGGCAAGGTAAAGCGAGCCGACGTGTCGTGGCCGTCAACGGCTGGATGCTGACCTGGGTGTTGGGGTGCCTGGCCGGTGAGTGGTTGCTCCGAAAGCGGTGGGAACTGGCATGAACAAAGGAACTCCAAAAAGATTAGATGCTCATGGAGGCACTAGCCCGGATATATTATACCCCTTGGAAGTAGCGCAGGCCTCCGAGCGTGCTGTATCGCCGACCTCCGAGTCGGCTGGAGTTGGGTCACAGCGTCTGCTTCAGGCGTTCGCAGGCTGGGAAGCCTGCGACACAGCAGGCTCGGAGGCCTGCGCTACAGGTTCGGCACACTTTCCAGCGAGAAATATTCTGGCTAGGTCTCTCGCAACAGCTGTCGTAAGCACCCTGGCTTTGTTCATGGTGATGGGACAAATGTCGGCGCTCGGGCAGGCTACCGGCACCGACGATCGCGAGGCCACCTTCTTCATGGGCCGCATCAAATACAGTTCGAACGACGGCAACGATTGCGGTGGCGTTGGGCAGGATTTGATGCGCCTGGTGTCCAAAGCTTCGACTTTGAAGATGCAGGATGAGCGCAAAGTCCGGCTGACCGACCCGGAGCTGTATGAAACGCCGTTTCTGTTCATGAACGGGCACAACGATTTCGTATTCACGGAAGAGGAGATCGGGAAGTTGCGAAAGTATTTAAGTCATGGCGGCTTCATGTTTGCTTCCGGCTGCTGCACCAATCCGAATTTCCCTCGGGCATGGCGGCGCGAATTCAACCGCATCTTTGCGGGAGAGCAGGTCAAGCCCATTTCATACGATCACATCATCTACCGATCCTTCTACAAACTGGACCGCATTCGCTGCCTCAACGAACCGCGTGACATTCAGCTCGAAGGCTTGTTCTACAAGAGCCGCCTGGTGGCGGTCATGTGTGAAGACGGCTTGTGCTGTGCCTTTAGCGCCAACAACACCTGCAATGAAGGCAAAGGCATTAGTCCCGAAGACGGGCAAAAGCTGACGCTGAATATCGCCGTGTACGCGCTGACTCATTGATGGCGCGGGTTCGTGGGTTCTCGTGGCTTTTGAACGATGTTGCTTTGTCGCCATTGACACGCAGCGCGGCTGACGGTTAAGCTCGCTTTGCTTTTCCCATGAAGGCTTATGTGATCACGACCGGCATCGTTTTTGCCCTTATCACTCTCATGCACATACTGCGCGCCTTTGCCGAAGGACCGCGCATGGTGAAGGATCCCATCTTCATTCTGCTCACACTACTTGCAGCCGGTCTCACTGTTTGGGCCTGGCGACTGCTCCGGCGTCCGTCGCCTCCGCCGCCAGCAAGTTGACGGGCGGCCTGGCAGCAACGTTCTGCCTGCTGAGATAGTTCGTCGGCGTTTCTTCGTGGCTATTCGCGATTTTAGCATCCGAAACCTCGCCTGACTTTCAGCCTAGTACAAACGTTCAATTGTCCCGCGTGCTCAGTCCCGGCAAGGTTATCCTTACTACTCAACACCGGTGTGAGCACTTATGCGAGCCTGCGTCTGTTAAAAACCTCATCACCCATCCATGAACAATCCCATGACTCCTGACTTGGCGCGTGCTTCTGCCTGTATTGTTTCGCTCTCGTTCATCGTCCTCGCCGCTTCTGCGGCTTACGGTGGAAGTGATACCTGGAACGGCGGCGGCGCTTCTGATAATTGGAGCGATCCCAATAACTGGGGTGGCACCGCCCCGGTCGCGAGCGATCTTCTCTTTTTCGACGGATCGACTCGTCTGACACCCAACAACGATTTTCCAGCCGGTACAGTTTTTAACAACTTGAGCATCGTGCCCACCGCGGGCGCTTTCGTAATCGGTGGCAATGGTATTGTCCTGACCAACGGCACTGATGCCGGAGGCGGCCTGACCACTGGTGGCGGTCTCTCCAACACATGTTTCAATACCGAGGTCCTCAACCTCCCGATTACTCTCTCCGCGGGCAAACATGCCGTCGATAACGAAGGCGGAAGCCAATTCACAATCAGCGGGTTGGGACGAAATACCGGCGCCGCAGTGGTCTTCGCCCCGATCGCCGGTACCATCAACCTCACCGGCTCGAGCCTGGCCAACGTAAATGGGATTCTTGGTAGTTGGGCGACAGCAGGGAACGATTGGGCTGCATTGGACGGCAGCGGCAATGTCGTCGCTTATTCTGCCTACACACCGATTTCCACCGGTGCCCTCGTCAATGCCCCAGCCAGTAACGTCAAATACTCAGCCGATAGTGCCAACTTGACTGCCGCCAACGGCACCGGAATCAATTCGCTCATCGCCGAGCAAGCCACCAGTGGCCGGACATTGACCGTAACCGGAGTCTTGCGATTGGGCGGTAGAGGCGGTGTTTACCGGGATGGCGCTGCTACCGGCACCTTTACCGTAACCGGAGGTAACGTGACCACTAGCGGAAACGGAGGCGAACTCAGCTTCTGCGATGCCCCATTCACCGCCACCGCCAACAATCTGACTATCGCCTCCGTAATTACCAACGATACCGGCGGCGTTGCGGTTTCAGTTAACATCATGGGTTATGTTGTGCTCAGTGGCGCCAATACGTACTCCGGGGGAACGTTCATCAATCAGGGCCGCGTTCAAGCCAGTTCCACTGGTTCCTTCGGCACCGGACCGGTTTTCGTTTACCCGGGAGCCGAAGCTTTCCTCAATAACAACGGAACTTTCGCGAACAGTTTTACTATCTCTGGAATTGGTGCAACCGAGTCCAATGGCGGGCAGCAGCTCGGAGCGATTCGAATGAATACGGGCGCTACCACCGTCTCGGGCGCGGTAACGCTGGCTGGGAACGCCCGGATCAGCGGCGGCTCCGGTGGTAACAATACCTTTAGCGGCAGGATCACCGGTCCTGGCAGGCTCGAACTGACTGCCGCTACCGGCAACAACGGCAGTATCGTTCTTAGCAATCCCAATAACGATTGGTCTGGCGGATTGCTCGTGACGGTCGCAGCCAGCCGGCAGGTCTATCTTAAACTCGGTGCCAATAATACTATCCCCAACGGTCCCGGCAAAGGCGACCTCACGCTCAACTCCACCAGCGCGGGAAATCCAGCTCGCTTCGATCTCAACGGCTTTAGTGCCACAATCAATGGCTTGATCTCCTCCGCGGATGCGGACGATCAGGTGGCCGACTTCGGTACCGCACCATCCACCTTGACCTTTGGCAATAACGACGCCACTGCAACCTTCGGCGGCACGATCCAGGACGGCACCGCCCCTAACGTGCTCTCGTTGGTGAAGACAGGAGCCGGCACGCAGACTCTTTTGGGAGCCTGCACTTACAAAGGCGGCACAACCGTTAACGGCGGGTCGCTCGTGTTTGGTCCTTCTGCGACTTTGCCTAATACCGCATTATTCACCGTCAACAGTAATGCTGTGTTGGATATTTCGGCGATTTCCCCTGCCAGTTTGGTCGGCAGCAATCAATCGCTAACTTTCAGCAACGGCACCACCATTCTAGCAGTCTCCGCCAGTGCGCCGACGCTCACCGCATTCAATCTGAACGCCTTGGGCGCTACGAATTATATCAGTATCGCTTCCATTGGCGCCGTCCCCGTTTTCCCGGCTCAGTTTCCAATTATTAAAGCCACCAACATCATTGGAACATTGAATTTTGGCCTTGCGGGCGCATTCCCGGTCTCACCCGGGACGCCGTACGCAGGGTACATCTCCAACAACGTTGCCAACAATTCCGTGGACCTCTACCTCACTGCCGGACCGGTTCAGATTAAGTGGGTCGGGTACTCCAGCGGCGCCCCCAATTCCGCCTGGGACACTTCCACTCCAAACTGGGCTCTCCTGAACGGCACGCCCACCACCTATTCCGATGGAGAATTCACCCGGTTCGACGACTCGGCGAGTAACAGTCTTGTTACTCTGAACCAAACCGTTATGCCCGCGGGTATCACCATCAGCAACGCTTCCCTGACGTATACTTTGAATGACACCGGTGGAGCCTCAAGAATCACTGGTACTGCCAACCTGACCAAGCAGGGCTCCGGGATGTTCATCATCGATAATTCCGGAATCAACGATTTCAGCGGTCCCATCGCCATTGCAGGCGGGACTTTGCAGATCGGCAATAACGACGTGAACGGCAGCCTGCCGTCGACACCCATCCTCGATAACGGCCTTCTCGCGTTCCAACGGCTCGATTTTGTCGCCGTCCCAAATCTTATTTCCGGCGGCGGCGGCGTCGCCGTCAGAAACAGCGCGGGTAACAGCAATGCGGTGATTTCGCTTACCGGTCTCAATACGTTCACCGGCCTGGTCACCGTCGCTCAAGGGACCTTGCAAACGGCGAATAACTCGGCCCTGGGAACCACCAACAGCGGGACCATCATCTCCGCTGGTGCAACGCTCGATGTCAATAACAGCAGCCTCGGCGCCGAACCGATTACGGTCTCCGGAACCGGCGTCGGCAACAGCGGCGCAATCATAAACAGCACCACCGCCACCGCCGCCCTGGCCGCGCTGAACCGGATTACTCTGGCCGGCGATACCTGGTTCGGCGGGTCCGGGCGATGGGATCTGCGGTTTAATACCAGCGGTCTGACCGATCCTGCGATTTGCAGCCTAAGCACGAGCGGTAATTCGTACAGCCTCACCAAAGTGGGCGCCAATTTCATTGCCATCGCCAACGTCACCGTCGATCCCAAACTCGCCAACATCAATATTCTCTCCGGCACCATGAGCTTCGAGAGCAACACCACCGGTCTTGGCGATCCAACAGCCACTTGCACCGTCGCGGCCGGCGCTACGCTTGAGCTCTGGAACGCCACCAATCTGTTTAACAAACAATTTGTCCTGAACGGCGATGGTGTTGCCAATACGTTGTTCAACGGCTCCGGCGCCAATACCGTCGTCGGCCCAATGACTCTGAACGGGAACACGATCTTCGCCGTGAACGGCACCTCCCTGACCGTCAATGGGCTGCTGAACGGCCCGGGCACATTGACCAAGATCGGCAATTTGCTATTAACCCTGAACGGTGACGGTTCCGGTTTGACCAACGGTGTCACCGTCTCTGCTGGCACACTTACCCTTAATGGCGCTCTGGGCGGGCCACTCACTAACGCCGTCTTGGGCATTCTCGGCGGTAAAGGCACTAACGTTGGGGTGGTCGATGTCAGCGGCGCGTTCTTCCCCGGCGGATCGAACGCTGTTGGCACTTTCACCACCGGTCCCTTGATACTGGAAAGCGGCGCTACGGTCGGGTTCGATCTAAATTATGATCCCGGTATCGGCGGCGGCACTAATGACCTGGTTGCAGTCAACGGCGACCTCACGGTGAACGGGAATACCATCAACATCAATCCGCTCGACCTGCTGCAAAAGGCTGTGCCGTACCGCCTTTTCACCTATACCGGCAATCTAATCTGGAATGCCGACCTGACGGTTTCGGGCGTCAACGGTTACACGTTCACACTGAACACAAATACACCGGGCCAGATTAATTTGCTGGTCAACGGCGGACCGCCCGCTTGGAACGGCGGCAGCCCCAACGACAGTTATTGGTCCGATGCCGCTAATTGGGGGGGTGTCACGATTGCCCCCGGCAGCTTGCTTTATTTCGATGGAAATATCCGGGCGAATAATACCAACGACACCACCGCCGCCACGTCTTACGGCAACATCACTTTCACCCCGAATGCCGGGGCCTTCACGTTGAACGGCAATCCGATCACTTTGGGCGGCAACATCGTTAACAATTCGACCAATATTCAAACGGTTGACCTGGGCATCCTGCTGGGTGTCTCCGGTTACACTTTAAACGCCGCTGCCAGCCCGCTAATTATCGGCGGCGGACTGACGAATACTGCCACGGGTTTCACGACTAATTTCCTCGCCGGCCGCGGTATCTTAACCAACTTGCTGGCCAGCACCGACCCGGCCGGCACTAACACGATCCAAATGGTCGATACCAATGGCGCCTGGGCAGTCGTGGATAATCCTTTGTCCATACCCATCTCGGTGCCATGGCCCATTGATATCCGAGCCGGCTCATTCACAATCGGTCTGGGTGACAGCGCACCGAACCTTTATTCCACTTCCGGCCGTGCCAGCCCGAATGACAATCAGGTTGGCGACCTTTCCGGCACCGCAGGAACTCTCACAGTAAGTAATGGCACATTCACGACCAGCGCACGCCTGAACACCGCCACCGTCCTCAACTCCACCGGCATCGTTAATCAGGTCGGCGGCACCTTCAATTTGGGCGATCAATTCCAGGGTGCCAATGGCTCGAACCTCGGGGAATCGTCGGTCGTCAACATTGGCGGCGGCACTATGAATATCGGCTCGGCTACCAATCCCGCCTCGCAATTCTATAATGCCAGTCGCGGGTACGGCACCTTGACCGTCAGCAATAATGGGGTTCTGAATTGTGGCATTCTCGACGTCTCACGCGATGCCGCCGGCAACACCTTCGGCAGCGTTGGCGTTATCAACCTCAACAATGGCGGCACCATCACCTGTACCCGTGTAGGCACCGCGACAGCCAATTCGCAGTCCGGGCCTCCGGCTACCGGCAATCCCACCCCCAGCGCCACATTCAATTTTAATGGCGGCGTGCTTCGGGCCCGTGCCAGTTCGACCACTTTCTATCAGGGCAATGCTGCCTCGCCTGCCATTCCCATTACCACCATCGTCCGCGCTGGAGGCGCCTTTATTGATTCAGACACAAATTCCATTTCAATTCTCGAGCCGATCCAGCACGACGCCACGCTAGGCGCGACACTCGATGGCGGTTTGACCAAACTCGGTTCAGGCACCTTGACCCTGACCGCCGCCAGCACCTATACCGGACCAACTCTGGTGAGCAATGGCACCCTGGTGGTCAACGGATCACTCAGCGTTTCTCCGGTGATGGTGACCAACAACGCCACGCTTGCCGGCACCGGCACCTGTAGCAACAATGTCACCATCCAACCTGGTGGTACAATTGCCCCTGGAAATATCAGTGTAATCGGCACATTGACGGTGTCTGGCATCGCCGCGCTGAACGGAACCGCTACCATGGACATCAATGCGACCACCGCAACCAATGACGTCCTCAAAGCCGGCACGATTAATTACGGGGGTGGTACGCTCGTCGTTACGAATCTCAGTGGCAGCCTGCGCGCCGGCGCCAGTTTTAAACTTTTCACCGCAACCAACTATGTTGGATCGTTCAGTTCTTTCCAACTGCCCCCGCTTTGGCCAGGTCTGACCTGGTCCACCAGCGCTCTTGGAAGTTCCGGCACTATCAGCATTACCGGTGCGATCATCCCGCCTCAAATTGGCACTACCCTCATTTCCGGCAATACGATTACGATCAGCGGCTTGGGTGGTCTACCCGGCGGAACCTATTACGTGCTTGAGGCTACCAACATTACTCAATCCATTTCGACATGGACACGTGTCGCCACGAATACTTTCGATACGAGCGGAAACTTCACCTGGTCCGGAGCCCCGGATGTGCCGCTGCTGCCTGACGCATATTTCCGGATCCAGGCCCAGTGAAAGATAAATTGAACCGGTAGGGACGACGCCCCCGGCGTCACAATCTTAAGGCTGCATCTCGCTTGAGGCCTGCTCCAAACTATGAGGCAAGGCCTTCATATTCTCCTTTGTTTCCCTCCTTCAGAATATGTTAGAACGAATGTTCTATTGTCCGAAAGTCGGGCGCCATGCACGCTGGATTGTGCAATTTGTGTGATGATGAAGGGCAGGCTTGCGCGAGAATCAGCCGGATCCCTCAACCTGGCTGGACGAGCCTCGCATTGACGATTGCTGCAATCACTTCAACCCCCCAACCTCATGAAAAACCCCCGCATTATAGTCCCACGACTCGCGGCTCTTGCCGCCGTTCTGCTGACTACCCAGTTTGTTCGAGCCAACACTGAACTGTGGCAAGCCGTCTCCGGTACCTCCGTATCCACCAACTGGTCTGATAACGCCAATTGGCTCAACCTCACCAGTGGCGGTGGACCCGGGCCCAACGGAAATGATGTGCTGTTCGGAGACACAGGCGCAGTTGGCAGTCCCGGCTTGATCAGCAGCGTTGTCGATACGTCCGGGTTGAATCCCAACTCGTTGACATTTACGAATAACTCCGGTGCCGGAAACTTTCACACCGTGCTGATCCCTGCCGGAGTAACTGTAACGAATGCCAATGGTCTTACAGTCGGTATCAGCAGCACCGCGGCCAGCTACGCCATCTCCGCCGCTTTTGCTGGTGCGGGTACTTTCGTCCAGAACGGCAACTCTTTGACGGTAAAGAATGTCACCAGCACAGGCTCTTCCGGGCAGTTGGCTTCTTTCGACATGTCCGGTTTGAGTAACTTCGTCTATAGCGCAAGCGGCGGTACATTGACGGTCGCCGGCAGTGGTAGCGACGCCCGGGGGACCGGTCAGTTGAGCCTCGCCGGCGGCTCCAACACGATCACGGTCGGCACGATTCAGATAGGAGTGGCCTCGGGCAATGGTCCTGGCACAAGCTTCATCGATAGCCTTAATCTCGGCGCCGGGAGCAACATCATCAATGTCGGAACGCTCAACATCGCCGCCGGGAAGATCAATAACGGAAAGCTGCAATTCCTGGGCTCTACGGGCGGTCTGCGGCTTCGTGGCGTCGGCGGGACCGATACTGATCGCGTTACGATCACGCTTGCCAACCGCAACAATAGCGGCAGTGGAACAGTCAATGGCCAGGTTGATTTCACCGGCGGTCACGCCGTAGACGTCAAAGCCAACACCATTACCATCGGCACTTCGGGCGGATCGAACCCCAGCTCCCTTCAGCATTACGTCGCCGGTCTGAGTTTTGATACCGGCACCGTAGATGCCACTAACATCAACATGGCGATCGGTGCTTTGGCGAATGTCGCTGGCACCGCCGGCTTGACGAATGCCGGGGGCACGCTCCTCGTAGGCGCCGGCGGCATCACCCTGGTCAACCAAACGGCTGGTGCTGCCGCCGGAGATCTGACCATTACAAGCGGCAACGCAACGGTCATGGGTAACATTCGCAAAGCCAGCGCGAACGGCGCAGCCAGCATCGAGATCACGGGCGGCAGTTTAAATATGGCCGCGCTCACGAATACCGTCGGCAGCCCCGCTGCTCCCATCGATAGTGTTACCCTTGCTAACTCCACGCTCACGCTTCCGGTCCTCAATGGCCAGCCCAGCGCGGTGGTCAGCACTTTAACCATTAACGGCACCTCCGATACTATTAATGTTTCGATTGTTCCCGGAGTGGCTTCGTTCCCGGCCCAGTTTCCGGTGATTCAATATGCCTCGCTTAGCGGTGTATATGATTTTACTCTTGGAACCCTGCCTGGCACGTACCAGGGGTATCTTTCAAACAATACGGCCACGCTTTCGGTGGATCTCGTTCTAACGAACAGCGCGGTCAAATCCGATGTCTGGCGCGGCAACGTCAGCGGCGACTGGGACACAACCACGTTAAACTGGTCGTACGCGGGCGGTCCTGCCACTTACGCGCAGGGCGATTTCGTCACTTTTGACGACACCCTCACCGGCACGCCCAACGTTGTTCTCGCTACCAATATGAACCCAGGCGCCGTCGCATTTAGCAATGCCACGCATAATTACGTCCTGAGCGGTGCGTTCAAGCTCAGCGGTTTGATGGGCATTACCAAGCAAGGGGCCGGCACCGCCACATTGCAGGAGACCGGTGATGATTTTCTGGGCGGCATCCTTGTCGATAGCGGCACACTTATCCTCGACACTACCAACAGCGCGATTTCCGGCGGGTTGGCCATTAACGGTGGCACCGTCCAAATCGGCAGCAATGATGCGGGCGGTGTTTTGCCCGCTGGCGCGGTGACCGTTAATGGTTCGCTGGTTTTCAATCGGGTGGATAATGTCACCGTTGCCACCGCCATCGGCGGCACCGGCACACTGACCCAAAACGGCAGCGGCACGCTGACCTTGACCGGCCTCAATACCTACACCGGCAATACGTTCGTGAATAACGGTACGCTGGCCCTGAGTGGCGCCGGTACGATCTCCAATAGCGCGACGATTTCCGCCAGCGCTACCCTTGACGTTTCGGGCGCAAGCGGGCAAACCGTGCTCGATAATCTGAATCTTAATGGCGGCACCGTCGTTGTCGCCGTTAACGCCAGCGGTGCCCCTTCCATCGCCTGCACCGGTCTGGCGTTTGGCGCCGGGGCCAATCACCTAAACATCGCTTCGTTGCCACCGGTCGCCAGCTATCCAGTCACCTTTGTCGCTATTCAAGCCGCGGGCCCTGCCAGCGGAACCTTTAACCTTAGCCTCGGCACCGTCCCTGCCGCTACTCCGCCGTATGCCGCGAGCGTTGCTCAAAGCGCTGATCAAACCGCAGTGCTGCTTACTCTGACCAGTGGCCCCATTGGCATTCGTCAGTCAGTTGCCTGGACCGGTGCTGACGTGCCCAATCTTAATACCAA
Source organism: uncultured Verrucomicrobiota bacterium (assembly GCA_964623885.1). Classification (GTDB taxonomy): domain Bacteria; phylum Verrucomicrobiota; class Verrucomicrobiia; order Limisphaerales; family UBA8199; genus CAZUVM01. Next base: position 16,414 of record CAZUVM010000259.1, on the reverse strand, counting down.
TTGGTCCGACCGCTTGAATTGGCAGTTGCCTGGCGAACCAGGTCCCGGTGAAAACGTCCAGTTCACCTCCATCGCCAGTCAGGCCGGCTCAGCGCTCAGCACACCCGGCGGTGGTTCTGCCGCTCTAATCCCCGGCAGTTTTAATAATATTGTTGATGGCAACGTTACTATTGCCTCGCTGACCTATAGCAACCTGAGCAACAGTTATCACAATACCTGGCTTAATAGCGGGGAGTCGCTCACCACAACAAACGGCTTGAGCATCGGCACGCTCGATACCGGCCCGGCTGACAAAGGCTCCGTTACGATCAGCGGAAGTGCCGGGGCCGGACTCTCTACCAGCAACGGGAATGTTCAGGTCTGGTTGGGCAGTGGTACCGCCGGTGGCAGCCAGGCCTTGCTGGATCTTTCGGCTCTCGACAATTTCACCGCGAACGTTGGCCGCTTGCTCGTGGGCGCCACCATCGGCAACGTGGTTAATCGGCCCAGCGGTATTGTTTACCTGGCCAAAACCAACGTCATCGAAGCCGGCTTCCAAACCACCACGAGCCAGTCCGGCACAACGACTGCTAACGCGGGCATCGTCGTGGCGGACTGCAATCAAAACGCAGGGTCTCTGTCTTTTGTTTACCTGGGGCAAGTCAACACCATCTCCGCTGATACCTTTGCGATTGGCCGGCAAAAAGCCGGTGGCCAACTTTTGTTTAACCCCATTTACGCCAACATCGCGCCCTATCCGATGCTCACACTGAAAGGTTTCAGTTCGAGCCGCATCTCCATCCTCGACGTTGCCAACGGCGTGGGCAATACGGGCACTACTACCTTCTCGGCCGACGCGGATCTGACAGGCGGGTTGGTCAACGCAATGGTGGATACCATCAACGTCGGTCGCGCTTCTTCGGGTGGCACCACTGCCTCCGGAGTAACTACCGGCACGTTGCAATTCGATGCTGGAACCATCAATGTCAATACCCTCAACATCGGTCTGCAACCCGTCTCCACTAGCAAGTATGGGATTGGCACAGTTAACGTGAGCTCGAATTCAACGATCGGCGCCGCCGCGACCCTTGTGGTCAATGGCAGCCTCGGGCTGGGTTTAGCAGTCGGTGGCACTGGCGCCGCCTCAACCAGTGGCACACTCAACATTACCAATGGCAACGTCCTGGCGAACGCCGTCCTGTCCGGCTCTGGTTCGCTTTCTGCCATAACGGTGGCCGGCGGACAGCTGATCGTCACCAACACCGTCGGCAACGCTTCTACGCCGCTAGGCGCCCTTTCTCTTGTTCCTTTGGGCACGCCCGATAATTCGGCCACCTTGCTTAGTTTGCCGGTCGGCACGAACCTCTCAGGGATCACCGTAACCACTCTTAACATCGATGGCCAGCCCAACACCACGAACGTCATTGATGTCCTGTCGGTTGGTCCCGTGGACGGACTGCCCCTTGAGCTGCCACTCATTAAGTACGGCACTCTGGCCTTGCTCAGCGGCGTTAACTTCAATGTCGGTTTAGGCACTATGCCGGCTGGTTACACCGGCTACCTGACCAATGACACTGCCGGCAGCCTAATCGGGTTGGTTCTCACTGGCGCGCTTAACCCTCAACCCGTTATTAGCGGTGTCGGCCTGGTCTCAGGCAACACCTTGATGATCAGTGGCACGAACGGCTTTGCCAATCGAACCTATCATGTGCTCGTAGCGACGGACGTTACGCTACCACCTGCCAATTGGACAGTGGTGGCCACGAACGTCTTTAGTCCGGAAGGAAAGTTCGCTTTCACGGCTCCTATCAACCCTGCCACGCCGACGCAGTTCTACCGCGTTCAGACGCAGTAGGCGATCTCGCCGACGCGATGAAGCCCGCGTGAAACTGCTCGTCATCTGCGTGCTGATTTCATTGGCTCCAGCGCGCTCCGGCTTCGCCGCAGCGTCTGAGCCGGCTTCTTCAATCGATGTCGCCGCGATCGATCGAGTTCGGATTCTGACGGCTGCCAACAAGGCCCTTGCGCTCGAGCCCATTACTATCTCGCGCTTCCGGGCTAAGCTCAGCGAAGGCGGGCCGAATGACTTCTATTCGAACGGCGATTACTGGTGGCCAAATCCCGCTACCACCAATGGTCTGCCCTACGTTCAGCACGATGGTCAATCCAATCCCGATAACTTCGTCGCGCATCGCCTATGCATTGCCGAATTGCGCGATGCCGTCGCTGCTTTGGGCGCGGCGTACAAAATCACCCGGGATGATCGTTATGCCGCCAAAGCGGCCGAGTTACTGCGCGTGTTTTTCCTCGATCCAGAAACTCGAATGAACCCAAGCCTGACTTATGCTCAGGCCATTCCTGGTGTTTCTTCGGGTCGTGGCACCGGTATTATCGACACCTTGCATCTGGCGGAAGTGCCGCTCGCCATTAGCGCCCTGGCCTCCTCGCCAGCGTTTCCTCAGGCGGTGCTTTCCGGGCTGAAGGAATGGTTTCGCAATTACACCGATTGGATGCTTACCAGCAAAAACGGCAAGGACGAAGCCAAGGCTGCCAACAATCATGCCGTGGCGTTTTGGCTGCAGGTCGCTTGTTTCTCCAAGTTCACCGGCAACGTGACTAACCTCGCCGAGTGCCGTCGCCGTTTCAAAGAAGTGTTCGTTCCTAATCAAATGGCAGTTGACGGTAGTTTCCCGGCCGAACTGCGCCGCACCAAACCCTATGGCTACTCGATTTTCCAGCTCGATAATATGGCCACTCTCTGTCAAATCGCCTCCTTGCCACAGGATGACCTCTGGAAATTCGAACTCCCGGATGGACGCGGCATCCGCAAGGCCGTGGCCTTCCTCTACCCGTTCCTGCAGGACAAATCAAAGTGGCCTCGCAAACCTGACGTCCAAGCTTGGGATGGCTGGCCAGCCCGACAGTCTTGCCTGTTGTTTGCTGGCCTCGCGTTTCATGAACCTCAATACCTGGATCTCTGGCGCCGGTTGCCATCCGACCCAACCGATCCCGAGGTGAAACGCAACAATGCTATCAGCCAACCTTTGCTGTGGGTAGACCCAGCTCCTTGAACACAATCATGCGCACATTTCTACAAGTTCTAATCTCAACCCCTCTCAGAGCGCGTGTGGAAAACGCTGTCGGAGCGCGAGCGGTCCTCGCTCGCAGCGGCTCGGAATCCACCTTCTGCTTCACTTTGCTATTGTGCCTGTCAGTTCTCGGCCTCGCCGTTGCCGCTCAGACCAAATCTTCAGACAGCGAGACTGTCAAAGACGAGCACGCTTTGATCGGCGTAGGCTCAACAAAATCCTTCGACCACACTCAGAACCCTGACGCCCAATGGTATCCTGACGCGGGTCTGGGCTTGTTCATCCATTGGGGCCTTTCTTCGGTCAAAGCAATGAATATCTCCTGGCCAATGATTCCCGGCCGCGCGCTGGCAAAAAAGCGCATCGCCGATCCGGCCGAGCGAGAGCGCATTATCCGTGAAGAGGATTGGAACTTGAACGGTAAGAAGCCTGAAATTACGCCCAACGAATATTGGGCCATGGCCAAAGAGTTTAACCCGCAGAAATACGATCCGGATAAGTGGCTCAAAGCCGCCAAGGATGCCGGCTTCACTTACGCTGTGCTCACGACGCGTCATCACGAAGGATTCGCGCTTTGGCCCAGTGCATTTGGCGACTTCGATACCCGGAATTACATGGGCGGTCGCGATCTGCTGAAAGATTATGTCGCTGCCTGCCGCAAATACGGCCTCAAAGTCGGCTTTTATTACTCCCCGCCGGATTGGTATTTTGACCGTGACTACATGAGCTTTCTCTATGGCGGCGCGCGCAAGTTGAACCCGGAGTTCCCTCCACTCGACGCAGACCTCAAACCGCGAACAACCAAACATTTGCCTGAGGAAATTGCCGCACATCAGGCAGCATATGCGGCCCTGGTTAACGGCCAGGTCGAGGAGTTGCTGACACGCTATGGCAAGATCGATCTGCTCTGGTTCGATGGCAAACCCAGCGCCGGCACTAACAAAGTAATTTCCCAGGAACAGATCCACGAATTGCAACCCGGCATCGTCATCAACCCTCGGTTGCATGGCCACGGAGACTTCATCACGTTCGAACGGACACTGACGGCAAAGCAACCAGTTCAAGGCTGGGCCGAATTCTGCAATCCCTGGACCACGTGCTGGTCGCACATGGAGATTCCGTTTCGGGCGCCCGGTTACGTTTTGGGACAACTCGTGACCAGTCGGTCCGTGGGAGTGAATTATTTGCTGGGCGTCGGACCAATGCGAACCGGCGAATTCTGCGAGGGCATTTACGAGAACATGGCCGCTATCGGTCCGTGGATGAAACGCAACAGCGCCGCCGTAAAAGCGGCGCACCCGCTGCCGAAGGGAGAAAGTGCCTCTGTGCCCGCTACCGCCTCCTGGTCCACCCGCTATCTGTTCGCCTTGCCAGAGTTTCGAGAGGGGCGCGGTTATGAGAAAGACCTGCTCCCAGCGGCTGACCTTACCCTGAAATTGACCGGCACACCTAAACCCGCCAAGGTCATGCTCACCAGCGATAATAGCGCGCCTAAGTGGGAATACGCAGGCAATTCGCTTACCGTTCACTTGCCTGCCGCCAAGCGCTCGAACCTGGTCGATGTCGTCCAGGTCGATTTGCCTTGAAACCAACTGGCTGTCGGTAGCGTCCGTTTTTGTGGCTATGAAATCATTTTGGGTCGCCGAGTGCTGCAAGAAGGGCGTTCTTTTGATCTGCGCTAGCCTGCTTGTGCTTGCGGCATTGGAGCTATCAGCCCAAACGGCTACCCCCGAAATCCGCACGCCCAAAACCCCGGCGGCACCGCGCATCAATGGTCCAGGCGCGTTCGGTGTCCGGCCTGGCCACCCGTTTCTTTATCATGTGCCGGCGACGGGCGATCGGCCCATGGAGTTCTCAGCGCAAAATCTCCCCGCCGGTTTAAAGTTGGACCCGAGCAGCGGGCTGATTACGGGGCAACTCCTTACGGCAGGCGAACAAACAATCATTCTCCGCGCCAAGAACGCCCGAGGTCCGGCTGAGAAAAAATTCCGAATCATCGTTGGTGAAACCATCGCGCTTACTCCGCCAATGGGCTGGAACAGTTGGAATTGCTGGGGCTCGAGAGTGGATGCGGATAAAGTCATGCGCAGTGCCCGCGCCATGGCTTCTTCCAGCCTGATCCAACACGGTTGGACCTATATCAACATCGATGATGCCTGGCAGGGGCAGCGAGGCGGAAAATTCAATGCGCTCCAGGGAAATGAAAAGTTCCCTGACATGAAAAAGCTTGGCGATGACGTCCATGCTCTCGGCTTGAAAATCGGCATATATTCAACGCCCTGGGTGACGTCCTACGCAAATCATGCCGGCGGCAGCGCCGAAACTCCCGATGGCGCCTGGAGCAAGCCGACAATCGAAAAACGCGGCCATGTAAACAAAAAGATCCTGCCTTGGGCCATCGGCAAGTATTCATTCGCCATCAACGATGCGAAGCAATGGGCTGAGTGGGGCATCGATTATTTGAAGTACGATTGGAACCCGAACGAAGAGCCCGAAACGACAGAAATGTATCAGGCCCTGCGCGCCAGCGGGCGCGATGTCGTTTTCAGCCTCTCCAACAGCACTCCGTATACGAATGCGCCGGCGCTTTCGAAAATCGCTAATTGCTGGCGCACCACCGGTGATATCCGCGACACCTGGGATTCCATGAGCAAGAAGGGTTTCGGCGAGGACAAATGGGAACCCTTCTGCCAGCGCGGTCATTGGAACGACCCGGACATGCTCGTGGTTGGTCAGGTCGGTTGGGGCACGCCACATCCAACCCATCTCACACCGGACGAGCAATACACTCATATCACCCTCTGGTGCTTGCTTTCAGCGCCCCTCCTGCTCGGCTGCGACCTGGAAAAGCTGGATGAGTTCACCCTTGGACTCTTGAGCAACGACGAAGTGCTTGCGGTAAACCAGGATTCCCTTGGTAAACAGGCGACCTGCGTGGATAAGGGTGACGATTACCGCGTTTATACCAAAGATCTTGAAGACGGCTCGAAAGCGGTGGGCTTGTTTAGTATAACCAGCAACGCGCCGGTGAAAGTAAGCGTCCAATGGCAGGACTTGAGAATCTCCGGAACGCAATCAGTCCGTGATCTTTGGCGCCAAAAAGACCTCGGCACATTTCAAAATCAGTTTACGCTAACCGTTGCTCCCCACAGTGCAGAGTTGGTGAAGGTCTCGAATGCTCATCAATGAGAGTCTCCATTGACAAAAGACTGCTAACCCCGGTGCACATGTTGCCGCACGCGCATTGTGCCCATGAACCCAACTTGCTCGGATGGCTTCCCCCTCTCCCCTTCCGAAGGGGAGAGGGTCGGGGTGAGGGGGCTTTTGGTTTCCGGTTCAGGGAGAGGGTGATTTGGCTGGGTTTGGTAGGTTTCGCGTTGGTTGGCCATGTATTGCCCAGCGTGGGCTTCGCTGCTGCCTCAATTTCAACTCAAGCGACTCCCACTCCACCGCGCGTTTTCCTTCTCGATGGCAACCACCTGGCGGCAACACGCCAGCGCATCCACGAAGGCGACACGAATTTCGCCCCGGCCCTGGTTCATTTAAAGCACGATGCCGATCAGGCTCTGGAGTTCAAGCCGGTTTCGGTCATGGATAAGCCGACCACTCCGCCGAGCGGGGATAAACACGATTACATGAGCCAGGCGCCGTATTTCTGGCCCGACCCCAAGTCTTCCAACGGCTTGCCGTACATCCGGCGCGACGGCGAACATAACCCCGAAATCCGAACGATCCCTGACCACAAGAACATTCTCGAAATGCCGGAAACAGTCGAGACGCTGGCGCTGGAGTGGTATTTTTCCGGCGACGAACGTTACGCCGCCAAAGCGGCTCAGTTGCTTCGAGTTTGGTTCCTCGACTCCGCAACGCGCATGAACCCCAACCTGGAATTCGCCCAGGCAGTTCCAGGCGTGAACACGGGCCGCGGCGCCGGTTTGATTGAGTCACGAAACCTAACGAAAGTGGTGGATGCAGCAGGATTGCTGGCTGGCTCGAAGGCTTGGACTGAGAACGATCAACGGGGCCTGAAGCAATGGTTTGCGGCTTTCTTGCGTTGGCTGCAGGACAGCAAATCCGGCCGAGCCGAAGCCGCGGCTAAAAACAACCACGGCACTTATTACGACACTCAGATAACGTCCTTCTTCTTGTTTCTCGGAAAAATGGATCTTGCCAAACAGGTGGTGCAAAACGCCCGGGAAAAACGCATAGCTCTGCAGATTGAGCCCGACGGCAGGCAGCCATTGGAGTTGGCCCGCACCCGGGCCTGGAGCTATAGCATCGCCAATCTCTCCGGCCTTATGTCTCTTGCCGTTCTTGGTGACAACGTAGGCGTGGATCTCTGGAATTATCAGACGACCGATGGGCGCAGCCTGCGCCGCGCGCTCGATTTCCTGCTCCCATTCGCACTTGGCGAGAAGAAGTGGTCTTATCAACAACTTGGTGGCTGGTCCCCGGCTGGCTTCTTTCCCTTGCTGCGCCGGGCGGCGCCAAAAATATCCGAGCCGCGTTACCGGGATTTGGCGTCACAGTATGCCCCGCTCAACCCATCCGATCGCACAGTTCTCCTCCACGCATTTTAGCTCCAGGAGTGTGCCTGGCGGCGTTCTGCCGCCCGTCAACTAGAACGAACGTCCAGTAGCCCGGTCCAACCCAAATCGGGCAACTTATGTCTGTCAAACGACAGTCATTTTGTGCACGCAGTCCGAGCTGAAATCCAAAGGCCGAATCCCGAATTCCGAAAGAAGGCCGATACCCAAATTGGGGCACGATACCGTTGCCTGGCCTTTTGCTTTCTCCTCGCTTTCGCTTGCTCGTTCATCAGTATCACGAGCCGTGCCTCCGAGCGCATTACGTTCAACTTCAACCCCGATTGGAAATTCATCAAAGCCGATCCTCAGGGTGCCTCCCAACCAGAATGTGACGACCGGGGCTGGACCAATGTTTCAGCCCCGCACACGTTCAACGACGGTGACACTTTTGATGATTGGTGCCTCTCCGGTCATCGCGGCGAGCAGAACCAATGGAGCGGGCGCACCTGGTATCGGAAAACCTTCCGCGCGCCTCCATCGTTCAAAGGCAAAAAGGTCTTCATTGAATTCGAGGCGGTGCGGCAGGTCGCCGAGGTATATCTCAATGGAAAGCTGTTGGGCACGTGCAAAACCGGCTTCACCCCGTTCGGTTTTGATCTCACGGCGGGATTGAGGTTCGACCAGCCTAACGTGCTGGCCGTCATGTGTGACAATCGATTCATGAAGGATCCGTATGCGGCTGACGGTGCCAACGATGAAACCCCGAATGGCAATGCAGAAACCAAAAAAGGGGCCCGCCCAGGCGCGCGGCTCTCTGATTTGGCAGCAATGTTCAATGCCCAAATTCCTGACGACCTCGCCGCCCTTCAAGCTGATCAAATTCCGTGGAACAATCCGCATTGGCATCCAGCTCATGGCGGCATTTACCGGAACGTATATCTCCACGTCACCGATCCCTTGCATATCGCTCTGCCACTTTACAGCTTTTTGCAGACTGCCGGGCCTTATGCCTACGCGACCAGCGTTTCGCAGTCATCAGCCTCGGTAACTGTGGAGGTCCCGGTCGAGAATGGACGGCCTTCGGCGCAAGTCGTCGAAGTTCGTGTTGAACTCTTACAGCAGGACGGGAAATGCGTGTTGCGGTTGCAACAAACCAACAGCGTTGATGCCGGAACGAATAGACTGTTTACCCTTAACGGCAACTTGCCGGAACCAAAACTATGGGAACCGGCTTATCCACACGTTTATCGTGTCCTCTGCTCTGTTGGTATCGGCGGGACAAAAGTCGACACCGCCGAAATCCCTTTGGGTATCCGCACGGTCCGCTGGGATGTCCAAACCGGATTCTATATCAACGGCCACCACCTGAAACTCCATGGTTGGGGCCAACGGCCGACACAGGAATGGCCAGGCTTGGGCGCGGCTTTGCCCGATTGGGTACAGTTCTATACCTTGCAGCTCATGAAGGAGGCGGGCGGCAATTTCGTTCGCTGGGGGCATTGCGCCGGGGGTCCGGCATGCATCGCCGCGGCGGATGAGCTCGGCTTGATCACCGACCAGCCCGGCGTGGATGGCGAATCTGACACGCGTGCCGCCGCCTGGGAATTGCGAGCCAGTGCATTCCGCGACGTGCTCATCTATTTCCGGAATCACCCTTCCATTCTGCTCTGGGAAGGCGGCAATCAGAAAGTCTCGCGCGCTCATGCGCAGCAGCTCCATTCGCTTTTCGCCCAGTACGATCCTCACGGCGGGCGTGCCTACACGCATCGCCGAGCAGACAAGGTCACGGCCGAATTTATGGAAGTGTCCCTCGGTACCGAAGGCGGGCACGAAGCTCCGCAATTGCCTGTAGTCGAAGCCGAGTACGATCGCGAAGAATCTCCGCGCCGCGTCTGGGACGATGAATCACCACCTAATTTCGGGTACCCTGAAGCCAAGGGACAAGTCTACCAACTCACTTCCGAACAGTTTGCGGTCAACGAAGTCGCGCAATTCGTCAGCAAACTAGGCGCGCCTTCGCATAGTGGCGGGGCCAATTGGCTGTTCTCCGATAGCACCAGCGGCGGGCGCGTGGCTTGCGAGGTGGCACGCGCCAGCGGTGAGGTGGATGGCGTTCGCCTGCCCAAGGAAGCCTATTATGTGTGCCGCGCTATGTTCCGTGCCGATCCTCAGGTCCATATTATTGGCCACTGGACCTATCCCAAAGGCACTCGCAAGACGATTTACGTGGCCGGCAATGGCGAAGAGGTTGAACTTTTTGTCAATGGCAAGTCCGTGGGCAAAGGAGCTGTGGCCGACCGGTATCTCTTTACGTTTCCAGCAGTGGCTTGGGAACCAGGCGAACTTAAAGCCGTGTCTTACGTCGGTGGCACCCAGGTAGCCAAAGATACCCGCCATACGGCCGGTTCGCCCGTCACACTTCGGTTTATGCCATTTACCGGTCCAGGAGGCCTCAAAGGCGATGGCTCAGATGTCGCCTTCTTTGACATTGAAGCTGTCGATGTAAGGGGTGAACGCTGTCCCACTTTTGAGCGATCCGTTAAGTTCGGTTTAACCGGTCCCGCCCAGTGGCTTGGCGGATACAACAGCGGTCGAACCAACACCATTCATAAAACGGATCTTTATCTGGAATGCGGCATCAATCGCGTTGCGGTGCGATCAACCCCAACGCCCGGCAGGATCACGGTGCACGCGGAGTGCGACGGTCTTGAACCCGGGAGTATTTCAATTTCATCTTCTGGTTGCGCGGTGACTGAGGGTTTCTCAACCGCACTTCCACGTCTGCCGGAGGTGGCTTTGCCCCGCAGCGGCTTTGAACCCGCGGCCGCCGATACCATGCCTTCGACCGTTCATCGCACCGACCGCGCTGATCGACTTTGAAATCTTTGAAATGCTCTTGGTTTGCGCCGGCTTGCCTTTCCGCTAAGATAGCGCCCGCTTGCGAACCCTGCGTCATCTGTTTGACAACAACCGGGCCTGGTCCGAGAACATCCGGCTCAAGGACCGGGATTTTTTTCTCAAGTTGTCCCGACAACAATCCCCCGCTTACTTGTGGATTGGGTGCTCCGACAGCCGTGTGCCTGCGAACGAAATCGTCGGCTTGCTTCCAGGCGAGTTATTTGTCCATCGCAACATCGCCAATTTGGTGGTGCACACGGATCTCAATTGTTTGTCCGTCATGCAGTTTGCCGTGGAGATTTTGAAGGTCCGCCACGTCATCGTGTGCGGGCATTACGGGTGCAGCGGCGTGCGGGCCGCTCTCCGGCGTGATCGGCTTGGATTGAGCGATAATTGGCTTCGGCATCTCCAGGATGTGCGGCAAAAACACGAGCGATGCCTGAGCGCAGTCCCCGAGAAAAATGCTTGCGACCGGCTTTGTGAGTTGAATGTCATCGAACAGGTGGCGAACGTCTGCCACACCTCCATTGCTCGTGAGGCCTGGGAACATGGACAGGAACTGGCCGTCCATGGCTGGATTTATGGCCTGCAGGACGGCCTCCTGCGCGACCTCAACTTCACAGTCACTGCTTCCGCCGAAGTACTGCCCCTGTACGATTCTGCGATAGCTTCACTGAAGCAATGAAAGTTTCTTCTGCCTGCGCAAGCCCTTGCGTTGATTCTCTGCGTTACTCCGCGCTCTTCGCGCCTCTGCGGTAAACTCTGCCTTCTGTTCGGTTGCGGCTCTGCGATCTCTGCGTTCTTTGTGGTTAAGACTCTTCGGGTTGGATCTTCTTTCGCCCTCGGGTTTCGGTCTTCGGATTTTGGCACCGAATCGATTCCGGCATGCTTAGCTACCTGTCTTCATCGCCTTCGCCGTGCCGGCCCATAAAAATACCCGCCGCGAACACGCGCCCCGCGGGCTCGCATCGGGCCCGCCGAGGTACGGCCAGGCTTGTCCTCTTCGAATAAGGCCGTGTACCGGTAATCGAAATTCTCCAGCTTCACTCGCGGGATTTTCTGGCTGATGAAACGCTCGATAGCCTGCACATGCCGGCCGTCCTCCGCCACCATTAAGGTGAACGCGTCCCCTTTGGCCTCCATCCGGCCCGTGCGGCCGATGCGATGGATGTAATCCTCCGGGTGCTGCGGCACATCGTAATTAATCACGTGGCTCACGTCCGCAATATCCAACCCACGCGCCGCGATGTCCGTGGCCACCAGAACCTCGAAGCGCCCGTCGCGGAACCCGCGTAGCGCCTGCTCACGCTCGCGCTGAGTTCGGTTCGAGTGCAGCACTGCCACGGCATGGTTATGCCGCTTGAGCAGATGTGCAATCCGGTCGGCGCCGTACTTGGTCCGGCAGAACACAATCACCGAGTCGTAGTTGACTCGCCGCAATAACTCCAATAGTAGATCTGTCTTTTGCGCATCGGACACCGGGTAAATCACATGCTTAACCGTTTCCACCGGGGTTCGCCGCGGGCCAATCTCGACCGTTTGTGGATCGCGCATCGCCCATTGGATCAGCGTTTCGATTTCCGGCGGAACGGTGGCTGAGAACAGCGAGGTGTGCCGGTCTCGAGGACAGCGTTGGACGATCCGTTTTACGTCCGGCAAAAAGCCCATGTCCAGCATCCGATCCGCCTCGTCCAACACGAGGAACTCGATCTGGTCGAGCCGGCAGGCGCCCTGGTGCATTAAATCGAGCAGTCGTCCCGGGGTCGCGATCAGCACGTCCACGCCCTTCTTTAGCGCTTCGCGCTGTGCGCCGTAGCCCACGCCGCCAAAAACCACCGCAACCCGCAAATCCGTGAATCGCGCAAAATCCCGAAACGCGGTTTCCACCTGCGCCGCCAGCTCGCGCGTCGGCTCCAGCACCAATACCCGCGGTTGCTGTTGATGGTGACCCAGCTTTGACAGGATCGGCAGCGCAAATGCCGCCGTCTTGCCCGTCCCGGTTTGGGCGCTGCCGATCACGTCGTGTCCCTCCATGATCAGCGGAATACCGCGAAGCTGAATCGGCGTCGGTTCCACGAACCCCATGGCCTTTACCCCTTCGAGAACCGAGTGGGAAAGCCCTAATTTGCTGAAAGCCATGGCGCAACATAGCAACAACAGGTCCAAAGGAAAGGGCCGAATGACGAAACCTCCAACAGCTACGCCTGCGGACCTGCGCTGCTTGTTTCCCGCTAGCAAAGGCCTTAATGGCCGTTGTGATTGCGACTCTTTTTCACTTCCGATGCTGCGGTCCGCCCACGGGCCCAAGCTGTCGAGAACTTCCGCACCGTACATCCTTCGTTGACCTTGAACCATCGACTGAAACTCGAGCAATGCGAAAAAGCCAGATCGTGCGTCGCGTTCTTCGACGGTTTACCCGAACGTAACTTCCGCTTCGCGTCGATCATGCGTTGTTGTTTCAGCCACTCTGTTGGGGAGCAGCCGAACAGCCCAGTGAATTGGCGATATAGCTGGCGCTGTCCGAGGTGAAGCAGAATTCCCAGTTCGCCTGCGTGATAGTGGGCAAGCCGCGCCCACTTTTTCATTCTTTTTGTTGTAAAATCAACTTGTACCATATGAACCTCCTGGTTCCCGCTCGTAATGGACCCCGCTCGCTTAGGCCCCAGGCGATCGCGTTCTCCAAGCCCGGACTCATACCACTTCTGCATTGCGATTGACAATCAATTTCATAGAGAAGCGCAACGATTCCACAGTGTCTTATTAAACGCATTAGGAACAGAGACCCTGGAGTGGTGTCTGATTTGGATAACTTTTTACTCTTGTCTGTTCCTTCTTAAAGTGATGTAACAGTGACCGTTTGAAAATCACTTTACCTTGCACAATGAATACGAACTTGTCTGGGCAAGTTTGGCCTCTATCTGCCGTTACATTCTCGCTGGTCTGCATCTCGGCTACGGCCCAAATCACTAATGTGCTTGCGCCGCCACCAGAGAAGGACCAAATAGCGACGGCGTTAGCGGCAGAAATGGTGCTGAGCACCAACGCAGCGATCTTCGACCCTTCGGGCTTGCGGTCTAACCTGGGCGCATCGACACCCTCGTATCTCTCGGCACCTTTGGGCTCCGCCTGGCTGGTGACCAGTACCAATTCCCTCAACCTCAACTTCGGCCAGGGTACCCAAAAGACCGGGCCCGCTGCCATTGGGCAAGGCTCCGGCGATGTCTGGAACTGGGTTAACACCGCGTACCTGGACCCGTTCGACATGAGCGGCCTTGTCTGGTCTGACGGATCCAATTCTGGCGCCTTCCTGGAGGTGCAGAACGGTGCCGATTTGTGGGGCAATGGCAGCACCGATCCCATGTACGACTCGTATATCTATCCATCTGGGGGTCGCGATATAAACGATATAAGCGTTTGGCTCGGCGGCGTGCCGGCCGGCACTTATGATTTCTATGTCTACGGTCACGGCCCGTCGAACAATGGCAACAGCGTGTTCGAACTCTGGGTCAATCAAACCAGCTACGGTCAGAAGGGAACCTCAATCTGGGGCGCCGGCTGGAACACGACTAACTGGGAGGGCGGCCAGCAGTACGTGCTCTATAGAAGCGTGGCAATCGCTGGCGGCGACACATTACTGTTGAACGTTAGACCAGGCAGTGCCGGTATCGCCATGTTGAACGGAGTGCAAATCGTTCCCAGCGATGCGATTTCCCACGATCCGCCGCCTATGTACCGTGCAATAAATGTCAATTTTGGCGGCACGCCGCAAAAGATGGGCTTTGCGGCTGTCGGCCTGTCGACCAACGACACCTGGAATTGGTATAACGACGATTTCTATGGCCGCACTAACGGGGCGTTGACATCGCTGGTCGAGGCGGACGGAACGGCGACGGCGGCCGGTTTGGTGGTGACCAACGCTCCTGGCTACTGGGGCATGAGTGCCGGCGATCCGATGTACAACACTTATATCTATCCTTCCGGCTCTGGGCACATTGGCCTGATCTTTACCAACCTTTCGATGGAAGGATTGACTGCTGATTTCTATCTCTATGGTCATGGACCTTCGACCAACGGCAATACAGTCTTTCAACTTACTACCGCTGGCATCACGAACGGGCCTCGCGGCACGACGATTTGGGGGACCGCCTGGGCTTCGGCTTCGTGGGAGGAAGGCATCCAATATGTCGTGTTCCGCAACGTTCCGTTATCAACCAACCAGCCGGTGTTCATCGACGCGGCGCCAGGCTCTTCCGGCTATACGCTGCTGAATGGTCTGCAGATCGTAGTACCTTTGGATCGCGATGGCAATGGTCTTCCCGACTGGTGGGAAATGCTGAATTTCGGGCATCTAGGAGTCGATCCCAATGCGGACCAGGACGGCGATGGCGTTTCAAACTGGTACGAATACCTCTACCAGACGGACCCGAACAACGCTTTCACTGGAGGAGTCCCTGATAGTTGGACGGCACAGTGGAAACTAACTACCGCAGACCCTGACTTCGACGGCCTACCCAACCAGCAGGAGTATTTGTGGGGCAGCAATCCTAGCGTGAGCGAAGGGTTGGCGATTTGGGTCAATTGTCCATCGGGATTTTCAGGCATTCCATAAATCAGGAGAAGGATATGAAACTGAAGGCAGCATTTTTCTACGCATTGGTGGCGGTGCTTTCTGTGCCGCTGAGCTTATGGGCAATGGTGGACATTGGGGGCGGCCGGATTAAGGATTGGAAATGTGCAGGCTGCAGAATGTCGCCAGGTTCGGCAGGCGCACCGGCTTCCGGCGCGAACAAACCAGGTGGCAATCAGGCGTATTGTGCCGCTTGCAACGACTCGAAAGGCATGGCTCGATGGTGGATCAGTGAGCCGGAAATCAATCTATTCATCTCCGATACTCCGCTCAGTTACTTCGGTTCTTCGAGCGAGACCAGCTTCAGGTGGACGTATAAGCAGCGATTCACGCTACCGCTAGGAGACGAGTGCGCAGACTATTACATGATCGCGGGAGACACCAACTACTTTCGTTCAGGCAATGACCATTACCTGCAATGGGCGCACAAGATGGGAACGACCAACGCGGCTTGGAGCCACAACTGGCAAATGGACATCGTGTTTTGGGACTCGAACTGGGAAATCGCGCAGAAGAATTGGAACAATAATAACCGATATGGCAGAGCGCCAATCATGTACTCAAACTCGTGGGAGGCTCTCTTATTTCGGTCGACAGGGGATGTGATGTATTTTAGCTTTGGCGGCTTTCCTGACGGGCTGACTCAGATTAACCTCCAACCAGCGTCTGGCAGTCTCAACCTAGTAATTACGAATCCGCCGACTCCTGATGCCACTGGCATCTATTGGGGAGACCCAGGCAACGGATTCACTCTCACTTATCCTGATGGCAGTCAGGACATTTTTGGTCTTGCTCTGTATTTGAACTCAGGTACGTGGACTTCCAAAGGTGATCCCGAAAGTACCGCTCGTGCATTTTTAACACAACGGATCGACCCACAGGGGCGAAAAACCCTTCTGGGTTACGAGCTTACGCCTTACACGAATTTTTGGACTTATCAAATAACGTATATCCCTGCCTATTACGGCATGAGGCTAAAATACGTCGTCGATTCGGATGGCAAGACGAACACATTTTACTACAACCAAAGCACGACGCCGCCCACGGCTCCGCTCCATCCTTGGCAGGTCGTCGAAGTCGATGACCCCTATGGCCGCAAAGCCCAATTTGGATATGCCACAAACGGCCTCTTGACGTCCATCACGGATGCAGTCAGCAATGTCAGTTCGTTCGCATATCAGGGCACGAACGGCTGGATCACGAATTTGGTCACGCCATATGGGACAAACAGTTTTACCTTCTACCAGGTGCCGGACACGAATTGGCCTAGCGGCTATTCGCAGCGGGCGACT
>CAZUVM010000258.1:0-13107 GCA_964623885.1 uncultured Verrucomicrobiota bacterium | reverse complement strand
GAGGAACAGTCGCCCCGAAGCACGCGTACGCGATCGCCGTTTATGGCCAAAGGCCGGGTTTTCGCTCGCGCTCGCCTTGTTCAGTTTCGCGCGTGTTATCCTCGGCGCACCCTCAACATCCACCACCTCAAACGCCCCGGCGCCCGTTGCCGTCACCAATCCCGCTCCGATCCAGTTGACCGAGATCCCTGCCCAGGCCGAATCGGTGGCCGCCAGCCTCCAAACCATTAACGCCGATCTCGCCGCCGATGATGCCGTCAAAACCATTGAGCGCGAGCTGCCGTCCATTACCGAGGAGATCTCCGTGCGCGCTGAGGAAACCTCGCGAATTATTGCCTCCGGCTCCTCGTTTGAGACGATTCGGCGCTTGTACGGGAATTGGCAGGAATACAATGAGGAACTGTCGAACTGGAAGCGCAGCTTGAGCCACCGCGCCGCGCAGTTGCAATCGACCCTTCAGCGCCTGCAACAAATGCAGAAAACGTGGCAACTAACGAGCGCCTTCGGTGAAACATCCAATGCCCCGCCGGCCATGCTCCGCCAATTGAAAAGCACCCTCGACGATTTGGATCGCTGCGAGGCGGACGTGAAATCCGGTCTGTCCCTGTTATTGACCCTGGAAAGTCGCGTCGCCGAGCAGGACCTGCGGGTCGGCCAGGCGCTGGCATCGGTCGACCGGGCGCGAGCTCAATTCGTCAGCCACCTGCTCGTTCGCGATGCGACACCGATTTGGAGCGCGAAAGCTCAGGCCGAAACCGCGCAGAATTTGGGGCCCGAAAGCCACCATGCTTTTGCGCGCCAGGCTCGCGCTCTGCGCGCCTATTGGGAACGCCGCACGGATCGATTCCTCCTCCAGGTGCTGGTGTTTGTGGCGCTCGCCGGACTGTTGTACTGGGTGCGTGCCAAAATGCGGGCGGCCGATCGCAAAACCTTCGGGCTGGCGCAAGCCGCCCGAATTTTTGAAATGCCGCTGACCGCAGCGCTGCTGCTTTGCCTACTGGCGAGCTTTTGGATTTATCCCCAGGCCCCGCGGTTGCTGCGCGCCTTATTGGGTGTCGCCGTTCTGGTGCCGAGCGGGCTGCTGCTGTGGCGGCTGCTGGATCGCCGGTTAATCCCCATCCTCATCGCGCTGTTCGCTGCCTTTTTCCTCGACCAGGTCCGCGCCTTTGCGGCCTCGCAACCCGCGCTCTCGCGCTGGCTGCTGCTCATCGAGATGGCGGGTGCCGGTCTTTTCACCGCTTCCATCATCCGAGCCGGAACTCTGCCGTCCCTTGCGGCGCGAGGCGCCTGGGCGCAGAAGCTCGTCCAGCTCGGAGCGTGGGGAGCGGCGCTTTGCTTTAGCGTAGCGTTCTTAGCTGATGCTCTCGGTTACCTGCGGCTCGCACACCTGCTCGGCAACGCGGTTCTCAATGCCGGCTATATCGCCCTGGTCTTGTATGTCCTGCTGCAGGTCCTTGACGCGCTCATCGAAGCGGCATTGCGCATGCTGCCGTTTGACCGGGTCAAAATGATCGACGAAAACCGCGCGGTCCTCGAGCGTCGCGCCCGGAGCTTTCTTGAATTTGCCGCCGTCATTGCCTGGCTGCTGGCCTGGCTCGAAACGCTAGCGCTGCGCGCGCCTTTCATTGCCGGCCTCACCGCGGCGCTTACCGCTCGTCTCAGCATCGGTTCGATCGCGTTTTCATTCGGTGACGTGCTGCTGTTCGGATTTACCATCTGGGCGGCATTCCTTGTTTCGCGCATCGTACGCTTCGTGCTGGAAGTTGAGGTTTACCCTCGCGTGCAAATGGCTCCCGGCCTCCATTACTCCATCTCAAAGACGCTGCACTATTTGATTCTCCTCGCCGGGTTCCTGCTCGCCCTGGCTCTGCTCGGCTTCAATTTGACCAAACTTACCATCATCGCTGGCGCATTCGGCGTCGGCCTCGGCTTCGGAATGCAGAATATCGTGAACAATTTTGTCTCCGGCATCATCCTGCTCTTCGAACGGCCGGTGAAGGTCGGCGATGTGATCCAGCTCGATTCCGCCGAAGGCGTCGTTCGCCGTATCGGCATCCGCGCCAGCGTCGTGCGCACACTCAACGGCTCCGAGGTCATCGTGCCGAACTCCAAATTAATCTCGGATCCCGTTACCAACTGGACCTTCTCGCATCGCCGCCGGCTCATTACGCTGCCTTGTGCTGTGCCCGCCGGCACCGACCCGAATAAAGTGCTCGAAATATTGCGCAATGCTGCCGCCCAGCACCCCCATATTGTTAAGGATCCGCCGCCACAGGCGCTCCTCCTGAATTTCAGCGGCAGCGCCATCAACTTCGATGTCCGCGCCTGGACCGACCAGGCCGAGAATTGGCAGCAAGTGCGCA
Source organism: uncultured Verrucomicrobiota bacterium (assembly GCA_964623885.1). Classification (GTDB taxonomy): domain Bacteria; phylum Verrucomicrobiota; class Verrucomicrobiia; order Limisphaerales; family UBA8199; genus CAZUVM01. Next base: position 10,744 of record CAZUVM010000258.1, on the reverse strand, counting down.
GCGAGCTTTATCAATCTATCAGTTCCGCACTCGCTGCCCAGAAGATCGCGATTCAATAGAGATTCATTCCTGCCGCACGGGCAATGGCGCGCCAACTTTCGGCCAGCCATCCGTATCCCACGTTAACGGCGCAATTTCGAGGCATGCCCGGCCACGGAGGTCTGCATTGTAAAAGTGATAGCTGAAATACTGCTTGGCGCCGGCGTTCAAAATTCCGGCGTGGCCGGGCCCTATGCGGTCACCCGCGCTAGCGATTACCGGGCTCCCGCCCGCAGACATCATGTTCTTTCCTTCGCGATCGACGTACGGCCCAGTCACCTTCGCGCTCCGGCCGACGCGGATTTCATACGTGCTATTGGTGCCGCGGCAGCATTGTCCCCAGTTCACGAAAAGATAATACGTGTCGCCGTGTTGGTATAAACACGACGCCTCGATCGAGCTGTTCCAGGCCAGCGAATATACCGGGGAATTCGTGGCCGACCGCAGCCCGGTCTGCGGATCCAGTTCGATCAACTTAATGCCCGACCAATACGACCCGAACGCCAGCCACAGCCGTCCATCCCGCGCCAGCATCACGCTTGGATCGATCGCGTTGTACGGTTCCTGGCCTGTCGTGCGCATCGCGATGCCTTCGTCTTTCCAGCCGAACTTCGGGTCCGAGGGATCCAATGCCGGATTGGTTGCCAGGCCGATGGCCGAGGTGTTTTTGCCCCATGTGGACACCGAATAGTAGAGCAGGTATCTGTCTCCCAAGTGAATGATATCCGGCGCCCAGAAAAAGCCGCGGTTACCTGGAATCGTGTTGGTGGTCCAGGGCGGTGATGTCTTGAAGACGCGCGGACCGTCGTTCCAGTTGGTCAAGTCCTTCGACCAACGCGAGGGAACGCCGGGCCCGGTGAAAAAGACCCAGTAGGTGTCTTTGCACTGCACAATCGTCGATGGGTCGTGCACGCGCCGCAGGTTTTGATTCCAGTTGGAAGACGTGCCCGACGCGTTCGGGGTGTTGCTCGGCTGGCCGAAGCCCGACACGCATACTGCCAACAATAAAATCACCAAGCCAATTTGCGTTCTCATACAAAAATCAACTCTGGGTGCGTTCTGGCAGATGATTCCCAATGTGCCAGACAAAGGCAACCTCAGCCATCGAGACAAACACAGAACCTCACGCAAAGGTCGCCCAGGCCGCAAAGGGACTTTTCTTCCATGCAATCTCATTTTCATGTCTCAAATTTTTCTGTCTTAAAATTCTGCCACAAATTTTCATGCCGGCTTTGTTTGAGGTTTTACTGCGCTGAGACCTTTGGTGTCCCTGCGGTTACTTCGCGGGACGCTGGGACGGACGCAAAATCACAATCCCTCGGTTTTACCGGCCTTGGGACGGTGGGACGGTTGAACACCCCCAAACCACCCCCACCGCTTATCCTCGTAGCGCGGCCGTCCCCGCCCTATTCAACTGAGGGATTACCCTTTAACAACCCGCCCCATTGCCGAATCTCGCCGCCTGTGGTATTCACCCGGTCGTGACTTGTTAACCCACCTATCCACCGGGAATCGAAAGGCCTATGAAGATAAATCTCGCTCGTACGCATATTGTTTGCAGTCTGATAACCATGGCTTCGCTCTGCGTCGCTCCAACCAGTTCGCGCGCCGCAGATGATTACAAAGTCCTCAAAACAACCCAAACCATGGGTGCCGGCGGCATCGATTACGTGTATGCCGATAATGATAACCGGCGGTTGTATGTGCCGCGCGGCAACCAGGTGCTGGTCTTTGATCTCGATACGCTGGAACCGGTCGGTTCCATCACCAATGCGCGCGCCCGCGGTGTTGCCGTCGATCCCAAGGCCCAGCACGGTTTCTGCAGCAGCAGCCCGGTTGTCATGTGGGATGCTAAAACACTCAAAACCATCAAGACCATCGACGTGCAAGGGCGCCCCGACGGCATTATCTACGAGCCGTCGACCGAGCGAATTTATGTCTTCAGCCACAGCCAGCCCAATGCCACGGTGATTGATGGCAAGGACGGTTCGATCGCCGGCACTATCGACCTGGGCGGCGCGCCTGAGCAGGCCGCCTGCGATGATCACGGTCACCTCTATGTTTGCCTCGAGGACAAAGACAATATTGCGGTCGTCGATGTTAACACGCTCAAAGTGACCGCGCATTACGACCTCGCCGGCAAAGGCGGCGGACCTGGAGGACTTGGGTTGGATAACAAGAATCACATTCTCTTTGCCATGTGCCATGAGCCGCAGACCTGCGTCGTTCTGAATGCTGAGGATGGAAAGATCCTGGCGACCCTGCCGATTGGCCGGGGAACGGACGGTGGCGGATTCAATCCGGAGACCATGGAAGCTTTCAGCTCCCAGGGTGACGGCACGCTCACCATCATCAAAGAAACCAGCCCGACCACCTTCGAGGTTGCCCAAAACGTGACCACCAAGTCGCGCGCCAAAACTTGCACGCTAGATACGAAGCACAATCACATCATCCTGATCACAACCGAACCCGCCCCCGCGGGAGCGGCGACACCTCGGCCCGATCAGTCTCCCGAGAACAAAAAGCGCAAAGGCGGCGGCCCCGGTCTGCTGGACATCATCGTCGTGGGCCATTAAACGCCAGCGCCTTTGAAATCTTCCATTAGCCAGTTGCGCGCCGGCGTGATCGGCACTGGGTTCATTGGGCCGGTGCACGTCGAGGCGTTGCGCCGTATTGGCGTGCAGGTGGTTGGGCTCTGTGACGTCCCGGACAAAGTGAACGCCGCTGCGGAACGGTTGGGAATTGCGCGCGCCTTTGGTGACTACCGCGAGCTCCTGGCGAGCTCCGACGTGGATGTGGTGCATATCGCGGCGCCCAACCGGTTCCACTGCCAAATGTCGCTGGCCGTGCTGGCCGCCGGCAAACACTGCGTGTGCGAAAAGCCGCTCGCGATGAATTCGTGCGAGACCGCACAGGTAGTGGCACTCGCCAAGACCGCGCGAAAGGTCTTCGCGGTGAATTATAACGTGCGGTTTTATCCGGCGGTGTTGCAGTTGCGAAAACTGATCGCGCGCGGCGAGCTTGGTGAAATCATTCACGTCAACGGCTCCTATCTGCAGGATTGGTTGTTCAAAGAGACGGATTACAACTGGCGGCTGCTGCCCCAGGAGGGCGGCAAGCTGCGCGCGGTGGCCGATATCGGCACGCACTGGATGGATATGGTTTCGTTTGTGTTGGGCGCACGCATAGAATCGGTCTATGCCGATCTCGGCACCTGGCATAAGACTCGCCGGCGGCCGTTGGGCGAAATCCAGACGTTTGCGAGGTCGACAAGCCGCATGCGTTACGCGTCCTATTCCGTGAAGACGGAGGACTTCGGGAACGTGCTGCTGAAGTTCAGCAATGGCGCCCGGGGCAATCTGGCGGTGTCGCAGGTCGCAGCGGGGCGGAAGAATTGCATCCGCGTCGAGGTTTACGGTTCGAAAAAATCGGCGTGGTGGTGCTCGGAAGATCCCGAGCTGCTCCATTTCGGCAACCGTGACAGCGCCAATGAAACCGCGGTGCGCGGCACGCCGGTGTTTGGTCCGGATGTCGCGCCGTATATCGATTACCCGGCGGGACACGTAGAAGGATTTCCGGACACATTCAAAATGCAGTTCCGCGCGATTTATTCCGCGATCACCAATCGCCGGGCAGGGGAGCGACTGTTCGCCACCGCCGCGGACGGCCACCATGAAGTCGCGGTATGCGAGGCGATCTCCACCAGCAACCGCGCAAAGCAGTGGGTGAAGGTGTGAATCGGGCGCGCGCCGGAATTCTGACTCTGCTTCTGGTTTTGAACGGGGTGTTGGTTGAGCATGTTGGCGGCGTTGGGATAACCATTATCACCCACGGTTATAGCGGTGATGTGAACGGTTGGGTTACCGCCATGGCCGATCGTATCCCCAAGTATCAATCTTTTCCCGGAACCAATTTCACCACTTACACGATCACCCTCACGACTGACGGTGCGGGCAACTACTTCTATCAATACCAACGGACCAACGGCAGCGCCCCCTCGGTTACGGATTCTGGCGAGATCATCGTAAAACTGGATTGGAGCCAAATGGCCGGCGGCACAGGAACCTACAATATCAGCACATACACCGTGGCGCGCGTCGCCAGCTCTGTGCTGATGCAAACCAATGCCATTCCGGAGTTGGGCGGGCACGCGCTGGCGGAGTTCCCGCTGCACCTTATCGGCCACAGCCGCGGCGGTTCGTTGATCTCGGAAATGAGCCATCAACTCGGCACAAATGGCGTGTGGATCGATCATTTGACGACGCTTGATCCCCACCCGCTGAACAACGACGGCTTTTACGACCCGGTTACTCCGGTCACCGATGCGCCGATGCACACTTACGTGAATGTGCTTTTCCACGATAATTATTGGGAGAACATCAACTTTTATCCCTGGGGCGAATCCGTGGCCGGCGCCTACGTTCGGCCGCTGGACAGCAGCCTGAGCTCGGACCCATCGGGCGGGTATAGCAGTTATCATTCGGACGTTCACCTCTGGTATCACGGGACCATCGATTTGCGGACGCCGGCCAGCTACTCGTATCCGGGCGACTCGGCCACCATCGATGCCACGATGCGCTCCGACTGGTGGGTAGCTTACGAGAATTCAGGCGCCCGCGCCGGGTTTCTGTACGGCCTGATCGGTGCGGGCAACCGGCTCAGTACCGACCAGCCACTTGGCATTAGCAATCCGGCAATTCGCGACGGGTACAATCAATACTGGGACCTCGGCGCCGGCGTGGCCAATAACCGAACTGCCCTTGATGCCAACAATGGCGCCTGGCCAAACCTGATCCGATGCAATCGAACAGATACCAACCAGATCACGCAGGGCCAGAGTGTTGCTCTCAAAATCTACTATCAATGGGCATCGTCCACGGCGAGCACTGCCGAGGTTTCCTTTTTTCTCGATAACGATCCCAACCCGCTGGACGGGAACGAAATTTTCCTGGTTCGAACGAATATGCCGGTAACCGGCGCCGCCGGCGTCAACGCCGCGACTATTTCACTCCCCCTGACTTCCAGAAACATATCGCCTGGCTGGCATTGGCTGTTTGCGGAAATCAGCGGCGGAGGCAGAACGCGTTACCTTTATGCGCCGGAACGGGTGCAGGTCCTGCCGGGACTCCAACCACCCATCCTGGATATTGCCGACTTGGACCCAACTCATTTTCTGATTGGGATCAACGGCTCGATCGGTCAGACCATCCTCCTGCAAACGAGCGCAAGTCTTAATACCTGGCAGTCTCTACTCACCAACACGCTCTCTAGACCGCGGTTCGTGTACACAAACAGTGTGGTTGCGGGCACGCCCATGCATTTCTACCGCGTGCAGCTTACACCATGACGATTCGCGCTTTGCGGTAGCGCAGGCCTCCGAGCCTGCCGTGTCGCCGACCACCGAGTCGGCTAGTGTTGGATCACAGCGCCCGCTGCAAGCGTTCGCAGGCTAGGAAGCCTGCGATACAGCAGGCTCGGAGGCCTGCGCTACGACGCTGCCTAGCGTGCGGATGAGCGAAGTTTCGTAAGCAAATTTCTCGCGCGTTCAGTGACTAAGCGGTGGCTGGCTGAACGTCGGGCTGACAAAAATCAAGAACTCGAAGGAACCTATGCAGCCGATTAACGCCGCAAACGAACCTACGCTCGCACCTCGCCTTTCTAGAAACCCGCCCACAGTTGTGGCAAAACCGCCATTCACATTGCTCACCGAAATCGAGTACACCCCGCCTAATGCATTGAAATTCACCGTCCACATCCAAATTGACCCGCGAGCTTCGCCGGACGGCAGCACATGCGTGCCGCTGGCGTCACGGTAACATAACTGTGCCTGATCGAAATCGCCGTCAATGCCGAACGCGACCAATTCGCCGGCAGCGAATCCGCCGGTATCGTTTCCCGAGCGCAGGTTAATCAGGTTCGGTCCCAATCCAGCGAGATCAAACCTGGTCAGAACCGTGAACCGCCCGAACGGCATCGGCGTAATGAGCGGGCGGGAAATATCGATGCGAGGTTTCGAATTCCGTTGCTGCAGGCCGCCTTGCTCTTATTGGCTCGGATCGGACTTCGGTGTTGGTCCGGGCGGGGCCTACCGGAGAAGCGAACAGGGCGTACTTGCGCGAGATCTCCCATTGCTTTTGGAGCACTATCGGAAATGTGAGGCCATGCTCCCGGACTTTTTGGCGGTTCTCCTCTCGGCCACCGCGGGTAATCATAACTAGCTGGATAATGGGGTGTTTGCGGTGAAATCTCTCGAGGCTGGGCGCCAGCGTATGGCAAGGGCCGCAGTGCGGGCTGGAAAAAACCAATAAAACCAACTGACCGCGCAACTCAGAAAGTGATAGCTCACCGCCATCCAGTCGAGGCAGGCGGAACTCAGGCGCGATTGTGCCTGCCGCGAGTCCGTCGCGTTTGATCTTGCTTTGAGCCAACGAATGTCTGTTGAAACGGTCGGCGCGTCCGCTTTCCTCGTTTGTAGGAGCCGACGTGAGGAGGCTCTGGCCAATTTCTGATTTTTGATTTTTGATTCTTGATTCTTCGGTCAGCAATGCCAGCAAGGCTTCGCCGCCGATCACCAGCTCGCTGGCGATTTTTCCTTCCTCGTCGATCACATAGCCGCTGGGTGTGCCTGCCGCGCGATAGGCCGCCGCCACTTCCGTGTCCGGCTGCACCAGGACAGGATAACCGAGCTTTTGCTCCGCAAAGAACCGCCGGTTTTTGCCCGGGTCCCCTATGCTTAGGATCAGAGGAACAGGCCTGCCTGCGCCTTCGGTTTGTTGGCTGTTGGGCTTCGGGATTTGACGTTCCGCCAGCTTTGGCGCCAACTCCTGACAAAAGCCGCAGTCCGGGTTAAAAAAGATCAGCAGCCGCGGCACGCCGCGAAAATCCACGAGTGAGCGGTGCTGCCCGGCCAAATCCGGCAGTTCAAACCCAGGCGCGTCCAAACCGGGCGCGAGTCCTGCCGGCTCCCGGTGCTCTTTTTCTTCGGCTTGCTGTTCAAGCCTTTCGAGCCGCAGCAGGATCCGGCCGTTCTGACGCAACAGTTGCCAGCCAATCCAGCAGGAATGGCGGCAGACGACTCGCGCCGGCCCTAAAAGCGTGGGTAATGGACGCATGAAAGCAAACTTATAGTGGTATGTCAATAACTTTTTTATCAACCTTTTATGGTTTCTATAGGGCGGGGATAATCGACCTCGGAATGTCCATCTAAAGTTTCATTGCAATAACTGGTTGTCCTGGTTTTGAGCTTCGGTTTTATCTGTGTCCATCTGGGTTCATCTGTGGTTGAATCCGAAGGCATGAACCCGAGTCTCGAGATGACTCGGCCGGTTGCGCTGGGAAACGGCGAGAGTTCCGAGCGCGGGTTGACTCGCTCGATCGGCCGGTGGAGTCTCACGGCGCTGATCATCAACTGCATGATCGGCAGCGGAATTTTCGGCATGCCCGGCCTGCTGATGGCCAGGACGGGCCGGGCGAGCCCGATCATCATGCTCATTGCGGGTCTGCTCATGGGGGTGATCCTTTTCTGTTATGCCGAGGTTGGGTCACAATTTTCCGGGGCCGGTGGCGTTTATTTGTACGCCCGGACGGCCTTCGGCAGATTCGTCGGCCTGCAGGTCGGCTGGTTCTGGCTGCTCTCAACCTTGGGGGGAGCTGGAACGAACGCGAACCTGTTTGTGGATCATCTGAGCGGGTTCCTGCCCTGGGCTGGTCAGGGCTGGCCGCGCGCGCTTGTCATTACCGTCTTGCTGCTGATCCCGGCCGCGATTAACTACGCAGGAACGCGCAAGGGGACCATCTTGAGCAACGTGTTCACCGTAGCGAAGTTGGTTCCGCTGGTGCTGCTGATTTTGTTCGGCTCGATTCATTTCACCCGTCACCCGGAACCGGTGACCGTCCGCGAACTGAGCGCGCCCGGCTGGGCAGGGTGGATAGGCGGCATGCTGATGCTGTCCTTTGCCTACAGCGGATTCGAAGACCCGTTGGCGACAACCGGAGAAGTGCGCGAACCGCGCCGCAATGTTCCGCTGGCGCTAATCGCCGGGCTGGGAGTTTGCATTGCGATCTACACGCTGATTCAGTTCGTGGTCGTAGCGACGCTGAGTCCCGGCCAGACCGATCGCCCCCTGGCGGCTGTCGCGCAGGTGCTGCTCGGCCGTGGGGCCGCGTGGTTCGTGGAAGTGGCGGCGATGGTTTCGACCTACGGCTATTTGTCGGCCTGCATGCTGAACATGCCGCGCTATTTGTTCGCCATCAGCGCTCATCGAGAGTTTCCTGAGATTTTCGGGCGATTGCACCCGCGCTTCGGCACGCCGCACATCTCCATTATCCTGATTGCCGTATTGAGCTTGATGCTCGCGGTGACGGGCAGTTTCCAGTGGTGTCTGGTGCTGAGCGCCGGAGCCAGCATCATTTATTACGCTACCGTTTGTGCGGCGGTGTTGCGGTTACGGAGGACGAATCCTTCAGCGGCGAGCTTTCGTTTGCCCTGCGGAGCGTTATTCAGCGTTCTCGGTGTTGCCGTTTGCGTCGTGTTTTTGACTCAATTGCATGTTCGCGAAGCCCTGCTCATGACGATCACCGCCTTTGTTGCGGCCGCCAATTGGTGGTGCGTGCGCCGCCGGGTTGGTATCGCGATTCCAGCACCGACCAGCCCTGTGGGCGTACCGAGCGACCCAAACTACAGATAGAAGTCGCACCGGGATTTTACGGAGAGTTGTCAGTATTACTCGGACTTTGGTCCCTATGCTTCCCCTGGCTATAGTGGCTGCGTAATTAGTGCAGCCGGTGTGGATCTAACTTTCCGGTAATCCCGCCGGCTATTTTTTTGTTCAAAGGAGGAAGCGCCCTGCGCAGTTGGTTTACTGGAGAACCGATAAAGGCGAGGATGCCAGATGAACGGGATGAGTTTAGGGCAGAATAAATGATCAAAAAAGGCGCAACCAGCGGAGGTTGCGCCACAGAAAGGCTAGCTAAATGACGAGGAAAGGATGACACGGGGCAGGGGAGGTTCAATCCAGGATCGGCCCGGAAAATGGACCGGGGGCTCCCCGGGATTTTAGCTTCCAAAATCGGTCGAAACGGTTAATCATCAAGGCACCACATGACTGCGCCCGCGTTCGCAAATCCGCAGGTGTCAGAGCGGCCGAAAGCGGCGGTACCGGCCGCGCCGCCGGCGCGGTTGGCGTCAATGGACGCCTATCGCGGGCTGGTTATGTTCCTGATGATGGCGGAGGTGCTGAACCTGCGGCGCGTGGCAGACGCGCTGCCGAGCAACGGCTTCTGGGGGTTCCTGGCGCATCATCAAACGCACGTAGAGTGGATTGGCTGTTCGCTGCACGATCTAATCCAGCCGTCGTTTTCGTTTTTGGTGGGTGTAGCGCTGCCATATTCGCTGGCGAGCCGACGTGCGCGAGGCCAAAGCCAGACCCGCATGACGGTGCACGCCTTCTGGCGGGCTTTGGTGCTGGTGTTACTGGGCGTGTTTCTGCGGTCATTGAGTGGCCCCATAACGAATTGGACCTTCGAAGACACATTGACGCAGATCGGCCTGGGGTATGGATTTCTATTCCTGCTCGGGTTTCGACCGATTCGGGATCAGTGGATTGCGTTCAGCCTGATTGTGATTGGTTACTGGGCGGCTTTCGCATTCTATCCGGCGCCGGGACCGGACTTTGATTACGCGGCGGTGGGAGTGCCGCCGAACTGGTGGCATCTCATGACGGGATTCCAGGCGCATTGGAACAAGAACAGCAACCTGGCGTGGGCATTCGATACCTGGTTTTTGAACCTGTTCCCGCGGCGCCGGCCATTTCATTTCAACGGCGGGGGCTATGCCACACTCAGTTTTATTCCGACGCTCGGTACGATGATCCTGGGATTGACTGCCGGGACGGTTTTGCGGAGTGAGCGGACGCAATGGGCTAAGGTGAAGTGGCTGGCGATAGCCGGGGCGATGGGGTTGGCGGGTGGCTTGGTCTTGGGTTGGCTGGGAATTTGCCCCGTGGTGAAGCGGATCTGGACTCCGAGTTGGGTATTATTCAGCGGCGGTTGGTGTTTCCTGCTTTTGGCCGGGTTTTATTCAGTGACTGACCTGTTGGAGCATCGCGGATGGGCATTTCCGTTGGTCGTGATTGGAATGAACTCAATTGCCGCTTACTGCATGGCCCATTTGTTCGAAGGCTTCATTGAGAAGAACATCAGGACGCATCTGGGACAGAATGTGTTTAAGATATTGGGCGAGACTTATGAGTCCCTGGTGCAAGGCACAATGGTACTGCTGGTGTTTTGGCTGCTGCTGTGGTGGATGTACCGGAGGAAGATCTTTTTGAAGATCTGAGCCGAGTGAGGACGGGAACGAGGACGAAAACTTGTGCGGCGAACCTTACTGCTTGGCGTCGGCGATTTTTTCGACTCCCGGCTGAGCGGCCTTGCCGAATTCGGTGATGTAGATGCGCATTCCGCGTTCGAACCCGGACATGCCATAGTGGTCGGCTTCTTCCTGCGCGGAGGCAGTAGTCCATTTGTCATGCTGAATGCGATAGCAGGCGACAATGGTGCCGGTACGGTCGCACCCGTGGGCACAGTGGACAAATACCGGTCCAGGGAGGCTGTCGATGGTTGCCAGAATCATTCGGACCTGCTCGGCTTTTGGTTTGCCCATCCCGCTCATCGGAAAATTGGTGTATACCAATCCTGCCGCTTGAGC
>CAZUVM010000257.1:0-20134 GCA_964623885.1 uncultured Verrucomicrobiota bacterium | reverse complement strand
CCTCGCGGCGATTGCGATTCCCAACTTCGTCCGGGCGCGCACTACGTCCCAGATGAATGCATGTATTAACAACTTGCGACAAATCGACGGTGCCAAGCAGCAATGGGCGCTGGAGACCAAGCAAGCCACCAACGCCGTCCCTGGCTATACGGACATCAGCGGTTACCTGAAGAACGCCGTGTCCTGCCCGTCGGCTGGTTCGGACACCACCTTCGGTGGGAGCTACACGATCAACGATGTTTCTACCCTCCCAGTCTGCAAAATCCTGGGAACTACCCACAAGATGCCGGCGCAGCCGAGCTCGTAGTTTTATCGATAAAACCATCAAGGCTTGGGCCTCGGCCCAAGCCTTTTTTGTTACGGACCTGAGAACGGCGCAGAAAATGCTCTTTTAGCCCCAAATGCGGTTGGCGACAGGCAATAAGTGAACGGCTACCGTAATAATATTATAAACCGCCTGCCGCTGGTTCACGCCGCGCGACAGAAAGGCACGTCAGTATGAAAATTAGAACATCGAGCCAGGCAGGCTTCACCCTGGTCGAGATCATGATCGTGGTGGCCCTCATTGGGCTGCTTGCGACGATCGCGACGCCCACCTGGGTTCGGGCCCGTACCAACTCGCAGATGAACACGTGTGTCAATAACCTGCGCCAAATCGATAGCGCCAAACAGCAATGGGCGCTGGAGACCAAGCAGTCCACTAATTCTACTCCGAGTTACACTGATATCAGTGGCTACTTGAAGCATGCGGTAAGCTGTCCTTCAGCGGGTACCGATACCACCTTCGGTGGCAGTTACGAACCGAACGATGTAGCGACCGCGCCGACTTGCAAGATCTCGCCGGCGACACACATGATCGCCACAGAGCCTAGCAGCTAGTCGGGTTGCCAGCGAGTCGACACGAGGGCTCGCTGGTTTGCACTCATCAAACGCGGTGAAAAAGAACCCGACCCCTCTGCTGATCGCCCTTTTGCTTGGGTTGGTGACTCTAGCCCTGTACTGGCCAATAACCAGACAGGGCTTTGTCGTTTTGGACGACCCTACCTACGTCTACCAGAACTCACATATCCAGGCGGGGCTGACGTGGTCGGGCATTACCTGGGCCTTCACCAGCGGCTACGCCAGCAATTGCCACCCGCTGACGTGGATCTCCCATATGCTGGATTGCCAAATCTATGGTTTGAATCCTGGCGGCCATCATTTCACCAGCCTTCTGCTGCATGCTCTAAATACAGTCCTCGTGTTCCTTGTGTTCCGTGCCATGACCGGAGCGTGCTGGCGAAGCGCTTTTGTAGCGGCCTTGTTCGCCTGGCATCCTTTGCACGTCGAATCGGTTGCCTGGGCCGCAGAACGTAAAGACGTCCTCAGCACACTTTTCTTTCTGCTCACGTTAGGGACTTACACCCGCTACTCAATGGCAAAAACCGGTGCCGCAACTGACGCCAAACATGCGGTTGCGACTGAACCGCTCCAAGGCGGCATCCAGCCTGCCTCGAGCGCAGTTCCCGAAACCCTCACCGACTCAGGAACAAGTGCTTCCGCCCGCCCCGGGCCGTCCATTCAGTGGTACCTTCTCTCGCTGCTCCTGTTCGGGCTGGGACTTATGTCCAAGCCAATGCTTGTAACCTTGCCGTGCGTGCTCCTCCTGCTGGATTTCTGGCCGTTGCATCGCTTCAATTTGCCTCTCTTCCGCCCAGCCCCTGCCAACTCCTCAAGCTTGTTACCATTGCTTGTTGAGAAGATCCCTTTTTTCGCTCTTTCTTTCGCTGCCTGCGTGATCACTTTCCTCGTTCAAGAATCAGGGGGTGCGGTCGCATCGTTCGCATCTGTGCCACTCGGGGCGCGATTGGCAAACGCCCTGGTGGCATATCCTCGATATTTGTTGAAAACGTTCTGGCCTGTGAATCTCTGCGTCTTCTATCCGTTACCGGACCATTGGCCACTGCTGCCAGTGCTTGGTGCGGCAATGCTGCTGCTGACATTTTCGGTATCGGCTTTCGCTTGGTCCAGGAGCCGGCCTTATTTTTGGGTGGGTTGGTTTTGGTTTTTCGGCACTTTGGTTCCAACCATCGGCGTGGTTCAGGTTGGCTCGCAATCGATGGCTGATCGCTATATGTACATCCCGAGCCTTGGGTTGTTCATGATTGTGACATGGGGATTGGCCGAGCTTAGTCAGGCGTGGTCGCGACGTTCCACCCTGAGCGCCGGCAAGGAAAACCATTTGAGTGGGCTTGTTTGTTTCATTTCAGCTGCCGTGCTTCTGAGCTGCGTCATGTGCACCACGCGACAAATCCGCTATTGGCATGATGAAGAAGCCCTGTTTCGTCATGCCCTGGAAGCAACGCCGGACAACTACCTGGCTTACGACCACCTGGCTAAAGTTTGTGAACAAACCGAACGCAAGCCCGAAGCCGAATCCTTGTATCTCGCTTTACTGCGCCTGAAACCGCGGTATCCGGAAGGCCATTACAACCTCGGCACCCTCGAAATGGAGCGGGGCAATCTTGATGCCGCGGCGGAGCATCTCAGCGCCGCGATAGCCCTTCGGCCGGGATTTGCTTCGGCTCACTGCAATTTGGGGCTGACGCGCTTCCGCCAAAATCGGCTCGGTGAAGCTGCCGACGAACTCCGGCTCGCGTGCCAACTCGCGCCCCAAAATGCCGACACGTATGTCAATCTAGGGGTCACACTGCTGGCAATGAATTCTCCAGCCGAAGCCGCCGATTCTTTTGCTGGCGCGTTGAGGATCACCCCCGGTGCTCCTGGGACGCACTTTCTTCTGGCCCTCGCCTTGAGCCGGGCGCAAAAAATAAAGGAAGCAGCCGTTCAGGCTGAGCAGGCTCACGAATTGGCCATCTCCGCCGGTCAGACTGAGGTAGCGGCCAAAGCAGCCGACCTGCTTAGGGCATGCCAGTCCGGCCAATAAACCCTTGTTCCAAAAAGCACCGGACCTGCTTGCCTGAAATTGTCGTGCGCCGGTACCCCGACGCGCTTATCCTTTGGTCGAATTGACTGAGGATTCTTCAATATTTCTAGGCTCGGCTTCGCACCCGAACCTGGGAGAAGAAGTAGTCGCCGGTCGAATCGCGGTCGACCGGTGGAACCTGCAGTTCCAATCTCCCGCGCTCACGTTCGAGATCCCGCTGGCCAAACTCCATATCGAGTTGGATGATACTGCCGGTGGTCGCGTTTGCTTCTCCGACCCTGATTGCTCCGACCGGATAATCTTCACCTATGATGTGAAGATCCTCAACCACCGGTCGTTATTCCAGGAAACCCATACCCGCGCACAGTTGCAGAACTTCCGCAATTACGAAGAGCTCAAAAGGCGAATCAAAATTACTGTTTTGTTCCTTGCCGGCTTTGCTCTTTTGGCGACCCTCGTCTCCATGGGCTTGGGGGCCATGGTGCGTTCGCTCGCGGCCGCCGTTCCGCCGGACTTTGAACGCAAGCTGGGTCAGTCCGCTATGGCCGATTTGCGACGCGGGCAAACCTTTATCGATGACCCTAAACTCATGACGCGCCTCACCAATGCGGTCGCCCCACTGCTTGCCATTCTGCAGGATACGAATAGACAATACCGCTTCTACATCATACAGCAATCAGCACCGAACGCGTTCGCGTTGCCAGGTGGCCAGGTCGTCGTCACTGCTGGATTAATGGACCTGGTCCTGGCGCCCGAGGAATTGGCCGCCGTGGTTGCGCACGAAATCGCTCACCTGACCCAGCACCATCTATTCCGCCAAATCATCGCCTCGGCTGGGCCGTATCTCATCTTCAAACTCTTTGTTGCCGGCAAAGCCGGGGTCGTCTCGCTGCTGGGAGCCAGCTCGCAGTTGTTGGTGCAACAGAGCTATTCCCAGGCCCACGAAACGGAGGCCGACATGGTCGGCTTTGATTACCTGGTCGCAGCACACATTGATCCACGATTCGCAATTGTAGTCCTGCGGCGCCTGCAAGCCGTGGAGCGGCAAGATGTGCTCAATCTCGAGCCAGCCGCTTTCTCCAGTCATCCCCCTACGGGGCGGCGCATTCGGCGACTGGAGGCTAAATGGCGCGCCTTCCCGGGAAAATCCGCCTTTGAACACACACAAAACAGCCAGTAGGTTCTCCATACAGGCGTTATGCCTATGGAGGAAAAGCTACCCACGGACGAAATCTGGGTGAAGAATCCCAGGTGGAGGCTTCTGCTCATTTTATCGAGGGGGACCGCCGCCACTGTCATTGGGGGAAGCACGCTTATCTTTCTGGGCTGGGCTTTGGCCGTCCCGCCGTTGACTCGCTTGCTTCCTGTGGTCGTGGTAATGAATCCGATCACGGCACTGGGATTTGTTCTTGCTGGGTTCTCGCTCTGGTGTTTGACCAAGGAGCCAGCGAAAATTGCCTACGATCCATGTAGGTTCAGCACCGTCCTGGCAGTTCTGGTCGCGCTAATGGGCGGGCTAAAACTCGCCGATTTTCTTTTTGGGCTCGGCCTTCACATTGATCGTCTCTTATTTACCTCACGGTTACTGGCTGCGGGCCAGTATCCCTTGAGCGAAGTAGCGCCAAATACCGCGCTGTGCTTCGTGCTGGCCGGTTTGGCAATCGCCCTCGCCGATTGGCAGATTCGGCGAGGTCCGCCGCCGTCCCAATTTCTCATGCTGGCAGCGGCCTGGATAGCGTTGCTTGCGCTGGTCGGCTATACTTATCGAATTCTGGTGTTCTATCGTTTGGGCTCGGAGATGCCCATGTCTCTCGACAGCGCCCTGGCATTCAGTTTACTGGCGCTTGGGTTTTTCGCCGCGAGGTCTGATCGGGGATTCATGCGTCTCATTCTCAGCCGAACCACGAGCGGCGCAGTTGTCCGCCGCTTGTTGCCTATGGCTGTTCTGGTCCCGTGGATTCTCGGCGGAATGGTGTTGCTGGCTGAGAAAGCCGAATACATTGGCCGCGAGTTTGGCCTGTCGGTTTTCGCGGTCGCCTGCATTCTCATCTTTACCATGTTGATTTGGTGGAATGCCCGATTGCTGCACCACGGCGATCTTGAGCGCGCCGAGTCGGCAGAAAGACTCCGCGAGGCCAGCGCCAACCTGCAGCGGTCGAATATCGAGCTTCAGCAATTTGCGTACGTCGCATCGCATGACTTGTTCGAGCCATTGCGGATGATCACCAGCTACCTGCAACTCGTCACTCACCATCACTCGGCGCAACTCAGTCCTCAGGCGAAAGAGTTTATCGGTTTCGCGATCGATGGCGCCAACCGCATGCACGCTCTCATTCGAGATCTGCTGGCCTATTCGCGTGTCGATCAGCGTGGGCATCCATTCGAACTCACCGATTGCGAGGAGGTTCTCGATGCCGCGCTGAAAAACCTCCAAGTCGCCATCCAGGAAAGCAACGCGGTCGTTACTCACGAACGGTTGCCTTGCGTGCAGGTCGACCGGATGCAGTTGCTCCAGGTGTTTCAAAATCTGGTTGCCAATGCTATCAAGTTCCACGGCCCGGAAACTCCGAACGTTCGAATCGTTGCTGAACGGCGAGATAGCGAGTGGCTCTTCTCGGTTCGGGACAATGGCATCGGCATTGACCCGAAGCATTTCGATCGTTTGTTTGTTATCTTCCAACGGTTGCACACTCGCCAAGAGTATCCAGGCACCGGGATTGGCCTCGCCATGTGCAAAAAAATCATCGAGCGTCATGGTGGTCGCATTTGGGTCGAGTCCTCGCTTGGCAAAGGCTCGGTTTTTTTCTTTACACTGCCGGCCAACCCGACGCCTTCAACGATCGTTACGCCACCGGTAAACCCTGCTGCTGTCGCGAGGTCCGCATCGCCTGAACTGCTCGAGCAACCTGCCGCATCTACGTCTCGACTTGATACTGCGGCATAGCTCCAGGCCGGGGACTTTCCCACCTTGCAATCAACGGACTCGCCACTATGTTTCGCCAGGATGGGTTTCCTATTGCCGAACGCAAATGGACCATCCCATTACCTGAATGACCGAGGGAATTATTGACTGCGAGGCCGTGGAGCCGGAACTGGCGCCGGCGGAAAAACTTCAACCCGAAAGCCTGCCGGTTAAAGTCCTGCTCATCGAGGATAATCCCGGGGATGCGCGGCTGATCGAGTTGATGCTCGCCGAAGCCGGCAGCGATTACTTTCAACTGGAGCGGGCCGAACGCCTGGCGGTTGGACTGCACCGCTTGGAACGGGACGGCATTGGCGTTGTTCTGTTGGACCTTTCGTTGCCGGATAGTCGTGGTCTGGCCACGTTTGCCCAGATGCACGCCCATGCTCCGAACATACCCATTATCGTGCTAAGTGGCTTGAACGACACCACGGTTGCGGTCCAGGCTGTTCACGAGGGCGCGCAGGATTTTTTGATAAAAGGACAAGTCGATGGACAATTACTTGTCCGGGCGATGCGCTATGCCATTGAACGAAAGCGCATGACCGAGCAATTAGGCCGTTACGCCGAAGAGTTGCGCTCTAAAAATGCCCAACTCGAAGCCGACTTCAATATGGCCCGCGAGATTCAGCAGATTTTTTTGCCCCAACAGTATCCAACCTTTCCCCTGGGCGATGGTCGGGAAAAGAGCGCCCTGCGCTTTGAGCATAGATACTTGCCGGCTGCCGCTGTCGGTGGCGACTTTTTCGATGTATTTGCGATTGCCGGTACTACCGCCGGTTTGTTCATTTGCGATGTCATGGGCCACGGCATGCGCGCGGCGCTCGTTACGGCCATCATGCGAGGTTTGCTGGAAGAATTGATGCCGGTCGCAGCAGACGCCGGAAAGTTCCTGACCGAGATTAATCGCAGTCTTTATGCGATTCTCAGGCGTACCCGTGAGCCATTCCTGGCTACCGCTTTCTATCTGGTGGCCGATGTTGCCGTTGGCGAATTGCGCTTTGCCAATGCGGGGCATCCCAGCCCTTTCCGGGTCCGCGGCTCAAATGGTCAAGTTGAACTTTTGAAATCCCACGACTCTCGACACGGTCCGGCTTTGGGCCTTTTTGAAAAGCCTGTTTATCCAACCTGCAGCGTTCCTTTGGCCGAGCAGGATCGCTTCCTTCTTTTCACCGACGGCCTTTTTGAAGCAGATAACATGCGCCAGGAAGAATACGGTCTGGACCGTCTGATCGACACCGTCCGCCAGCGGGCTCGTCTGCCAAGTACGGAGCTTCTGGACTCGATTCTCCTCGATGTTCGCCGGTTCTCTCGCTCGCGCGAATTCGATGACGACGTTTGTCTTGTCGCAATGGATGTCAAAAGCCTCGGCGGTCACATCCAATCTTAGTCCTCAATCCTTCCTCTCCCGCTTTGGTTTCGCCACAACCTAAGCCGTGGGATGAGTTGGCTGGGGATTGGCTTGCAGCATCATTGACATCCACCCGCTACCTTACAACACTGTTCGCCGCTTTGTGCAAATGATGAAAGCTTACTCTGTGCAAGCGGCAATTGCCGCGCTGCTTCTGACCTCGGCCAGCATGGCGCCAGCCCAAACCCAAACCTTTATTTACGAATCGCCCCGCGAATTCTTCGGTAGCGGCGATTTTGATGGTGACGGGAGGAGAGACCTGGTGATCGTTGACAAGGAAAGCGGTAAGTACCGCCTCGGCTATTTGACCACGACCGGGGTGGTCGCCTGGGTTGATTGCCGTGCCAGCGGTGTAAAGGGAATTGGCGGATTCACAATAGGGAAACTGCTCGAGTCCAAGCTGGACGGATTCGCGTTCAGTGCGCCCGATGCCAATCAATTAGCTCTGTCTGATGCCGTCAGCCCAACTGCGCCGGGCAAGCCAGTCCTTGTTCCATTCACGGCGGCTCTTGGTCCGACCACACTCATTGCTGTCAACGGCGGCACCTTGGCCAGCCGTGGATTGCTCGACCTTTACGTTGCCAGTATCTACAACTCTCCGGATGCGAACCTGCTGACTTTGCTGCGCAATGATGGTGCTGAATATCCGAAGCTCACCGAATCGACGCTTCCCGGCGCCGGTGTGCGCGGAAACCGCCTCGCGCTAAAGGAGGGACAACCGGAAGTTGCTTGCCTGCTGGTCAATGAAGAGAAAGGCACTTCCTTCCGAGCCGAAGACCTCAGCTCCGGCAAACCTGTTGCCGTGGCCTCAATCACCGGGTTGCCCGCCGGATGCGATTACGCAGTCGGTAATTTCCGCAAGCTTCCATTGCGCGAATTCCTCTTCTACAAGCCCGGGCAGAGTAACCTTTTGTTCCGCCCGGTCGAGGAAAGTGCCGGCAAACTCCAAATCGGCCAGGGAGCCAGCTTTGATCTCGGCCAGCCAATCCGCCGCGTTGTGACCCTTGCACAGTCGGCTGGCCAGAAACTCTTCGTTATTTTTGGTGAAGGTGAAACCGCAGGCTTGTTCGATTTCGACGGCGCAAAGGCCCCCGCCTCTTTGCAAACTTTCAATGGCACTAACGACCAATTCATGTGTGCGGCAAGTTTGCCCAACGGTTTTGTCGCTTATCTGCAACCTACCGGTGGAAAATTCTCCACGAAATACGAGGTCTATAACACCAGCGGGAACACCTATACGGCCGGTGCTTTTGGCAGTCTGCCTTCGCTTGCGGACAATGATAATATCACCATTCCTGATATTTATTCCCGCATTATGTCGCGGCTTACAATAACAAATGCCGCCGACATGCAACCCTATACCAATGCGATTCCCGGCACTGGCGTTAATTACGTCATGTTGCCCATTCCTGGCGGCGAGTTTGTTATGGGCAGCCCTGATTCCGAGGCCGGTCGCAAACCTGATGAAGGTCCACAGCACAAAGTCAAAATCGAGCCTTTCTGGATGGAACAGTGCGAAATCACTTGGAGCGAGTACGAATTGTTCATGTACAACGACGAAGAACGCCGCATGCGCGCCACGATGCCGACAGACGCCACCGGTGACAAACTTGCTGACGCGGTCACGCATCCCTCGAAACCTTATGTTGAAATGAGTTTTGGCATGGGCAAAGAAGGCTACCCAGCGATCAGCATGACCCATCATGCGGCCAACAAGTATTGCCAATGGCTGAGCGCCAAAACCGGCCAGTTCTATCGCTTGCCGACCGAGGCCGAGTGGGAATACGCCTGTCGCGCCGGCACTACGACGGCTTACTTCTTCGGCGATGACCCGGCCAAGCTCGGCGATTATGCCTGGTTCGAACAGAACAGCGATTTCAAATACCAGAAGGTCGGCAAGAAGAAGCCGAATCCGTGGGGGCTCTATGACATGTGTGGCAACGTTTTGGAATGGGTCTTGGATCAATACGATCCCGATTACTACAAACAAGGCGCCTCAGCGGGTGTCGTGACGGAACCCTGGAACAAAGCTACCAAACCGTATCCGCACTCCGCCCGGGGCGGTTCGTGGGATGACGAAGCTGTGAAATGCCGCAGCGCTGCCCGTCGCGGATCCGAACGTGCCTGGAAAATGACTGATCCGCAGTTGCCCAAGAGCATCTGGTATCTTTCGGACGCTCAGTGGATTGGCTTCCGGATCATCCGGCCGCTCAAAGTACCCCCGCCTGAGCAAATGCAGAAATACTGGACCAGCGGCACTGAACGCGACTGAATTTCCTTGGCAGCGTCGCGTCCAAAGGTTAATTGATTTACCACCGTGCCGATGAATAACGACGCACAGAGGGAAACACCGCATTTCCCACGCGTGTTAACCAAATAACAAACGTAGAAACATATGGAAACGACTCCCATCAGCTCCGCCGCCGTGTCTCGCCGCCAATTCCTGAAAACCTCGTCGCTTGTGGCCGCTTCCGCCGCCGCAACGGTCAATTTTCCTTCCGTACTGCGCGCGCAGGGCGCCCAGCCCATCCGCGCGGTGATTATCGGCGTCGGTGGCCGCGGTAGCGGCGCCGGACGTGACTTCACCGAAGCTACGAAGATAACAGGGGCGGACGCCAAGATTATTGCCGTCGCCGACATGTTCAAAGACAAGGCGCTCTCCGCCAAAGAGAACTTCGGCGTGCCCGAAGACAAATGTTTCAGCGGCTTCGACGCTTATCGCAAAGTCCTCGAGCTCCCCGGCGTCAATTACGTCATCCTGGCAACGCCGCCGGGATTCCGACCGCCGCATTTCAAGGCCGCGATCGAGGCCGGCAAAAATGTCTTCATGGAAAAACCGGTGTGCGTGGATGGGGTCGGCTACCGCGTCGTACTGGAGGGTTATGAACAGGCTAAGGCGAAGAATTTGAAAGTGGCCGCAGGCACGCAGCGCCGGCATCGCCCAAGCTACATTGAAACCGTCAAACGCATCCATGATGGCGCCATCGGCGATGTGGCTGCAGTTCGGGTTTACTGGGTCAACGGCGGCCCCATTTGGCATCGGGGCGATGAAGGGGCTACTGACCTCGAACGCCAGATCCGCAACTGGTATCATTATATCTGGCTCTCCGGTGATCATATTTGCGAGCAGCACGTTCATAACCTGGATATTGCCAACTGGATTATGCAGGGTCACCCGGTCCGCTGCTGGGGCATGGGGGCGCGACAACAATTGGAAGGCAAATCGGGCGAAATCTGGGACAACTTTGGAGTTGAGTACGAGTACGCCAACGGTGTTCGCGCATTCAGCTATTGCGGTCAGATCAAGCGGGCCTGGACTTCCGTCAGCGAGGCGGCGCAGGGCACTACCGGGGCGGTTGAACTGCACGACGGCCGCAACATTATCCGAGGCAAAGACGGCAAGAGTTGGAGGCCTACCGGCATCACCGCAGACAACGGTTACGTCAACGAACACTGCGACCTGATCAAGGCTATCCTGGAAGACAAGCCTTTGAATGAGGCCAAACAGGTTGCCGAAAGCACGCTTACGGCCGTCATGGGCCGCGAGGCAGGCTACAGCGGTAGCGAAGTCACCTGGGAGGAAATCTCCACCTCGAAGTTCGCGTACGGTCCCGAGCAACTTTATCAGGACTGTTCCAAAATGGAGTTCGGCGCATTCCGCACGCTCCAGCCGCCCATGCCGAGCATGCACAATATCCTTAAAGCCCCGCCGATGTTGCCATTGGCGAAAGCTTGATGTTTTTCATAGGTTCCAAGCGCAGGCCGGTCCTCAGGATCGGCCTGTGTGTTTTCGGGCTGGCCGTCTGTGCTCGAGTTCTCATTTGCGGTGCCGCTGAGGCGGCCTCGGATCTGCAGCGTTTCGAGTTCAAGCATCCGGCGATGGGCACCGAGTTCAGCCTGACCGTCTACGCTCCCGATCACACTCACGCAGACGCCGCTGCTCGTGAGGCGTTCCAACGCATTGATGCGCTCGAGGACATCATGAGCGATTACCAGGCGGACAGTGAACTGATGCGGCTTTGCGATCAGCCTTACGGCAAGCCCGTTCCCGTCAGTGCTGACCTGTTTGATGTTTTCCAGCGCGCACAGGAGATTTCCAAGCGTTCGCACGGCGCGTTTGATGTCACCGTTGGGCCGTACGTCCGCTTGTGGCGTTTCGCTCGTAAACGCAAGACGCTGCCCAGCGTGAACGAACTGACCATTGCAGCGCCTACCGTTGATTATCGGAAACTGCGCTTGGACGCAAAACAGCGCACCGCGACGCTCCTGATTCCGAACATGCGGCTCGATTTAGGGGGCATCGCCAAGGGCTATGCGGCGGATGAAGCGTTGCTCGTATTGAAGCATCACGGCTTATCGCGGGGCTTGGTCGCGGCCAGTGGGGATATTGCCGTTGGAGATCCGCCACCAGCGCAAGCGGGTTGGAAAATTGGGATCGCCGTCATCGATGCGCGCACGAATGACACCACTCGCACTCTGCTCCTCAAGAATTGCGGCATCTCGACCTCCGGGGATACCGAACAGTTCATCGAAATTAACGGCATTCGTTACTCCCACATCCTCGATCCAAGCACCGGCCTTGGTTTGACCAACCGTATCCAGGCCAGCGTGATCGCGCCCAACGCCACGATTACCGACGCTGCTGCAACCGCTGTATGTGTCCTCGGAGTTTCCCAGGGACTGGCATTCGTCGATTCGCTTCCCGGCGCGTCCGCTCTGATTCTGACGAAGGAGGGCGAGTTTAAGCAAAGCTTCAGTTCCAGCCGCTTCAAAAACATTCCCGTCGCTCGCTAAACACGAAGCGGTTGGGTTGCCGTCTGCTGCTCTGCTACTTTGGCCGGATTGCCTCCAGATCCGGAAACGGTTCGCCCGGCTTCCATCCGTGCAACACCTTATCGATCAGCAACCGTTGTACATCCGTCCAATAAGTCCACTCCGCGTCCCAGCGGTACAAGGCGTTCTGCAGCCGGAACGGGGTCGCTTCATCAAGCCATGCTTCGCGGTATTGCCCGTGAAGTTCACTGATCATTTCACGCAGATCGGTCAGCATTCCGTAGGTCGTCGAATTCATCTGGTTGCCGATATAAAGCTGAACCAATTCCTTTGTTGGATTCTCTTTCAACTGCCGAAAGTATTCGGCCCATTCGACCGCATACAAACTCTTCATGCCGAGGTAATCAAATTGCCGTGCCGAGACCAGCAGGCTTGTGAGTAGCGGATCGGGGCGAACGCGCATGGCGCGCTGCACGCGTTCCTGTGCGTCCTCGGCCAGCAGCCGCGCCCGCCGTACCGTGCTCACGTGAGCCTGCAATCTTTTGAGACGAGTCGGCGCGAGCGGGTCCGCCCAAAAGGCGTATTGAGTAGAATCGCCCAGGACGCGCTCGAAGATTTCCTCCGCTACAGATAAGTTCTCGAGCGCGGCCGAGATATCAGTTGCCACAGTTGCCGGATAGATGACCGCGCAGTAATCGCCGAAGAAGCTATTTGTGTTAACTCGTTCTGATTGCCAGGCTGCCGCAGCGCCAAACGCGATGCCCGGCATCACCAGCCGATAGATGGTTTGTTGGCTGTCCGCCCAGGTTGTATTGAGCATGCCAAGAGTGTGAAATTGTCTCCCGGTGGCCGTCAGCTCGTTGATGTTGAAGAAGGAGCGATGATAATCCGGGAAAAGCTCGTTCCAGCCCCATACTCCCGACGTGACCACGGTAGGAATACCTCGCTCGGCCAGCGGTTTGACAAAAGGAGCGTAGTTCGTTCTGATCTCGTAAATCCACGGGAAGGCGATATCGCCCTTTGGCACATATTCAAGCAGTTGAGGATGATTCGAAAGCGTGCTCGCTCCTTGTTCGATGTCGGCAAAGAACAACGTGCGTTTGCCATGCCGTCGTGCCTCTTCCGAAACGTGGCTAAGCACATCCATGAACGTTTTAAAAGGATCCTTGCCCGGCACAACGCCGATTTTGCCCAGCGACCAGGGTTCGTCGAAACCAACGTGGTACCACGGACTGGGAAACAGCATGGCGGTCTGCTCGATCCAGTCGTCCAACACTTCATACAGGCGCGGATTTCGCGGATCGAATTCGTCGCCGTAGCGCGGCAGTGACAGATCGGCGTATTTCTCATAGCGAAACAAATTGTGCATGTGGCCGTAAAGCTCCATGCACGGCACCACATCGATATGGCGCTGGCGCGCATATTCGATCAAGTGCCGCACCTCCTCGCGCGAAAATCGACCGGTCGGATTGACAACCGTGTAACCTTCAAATTCGATGCTCGCTTCCGAGTAAAAATAATACTGGTTTGCCTTGAACCGGGCCATTAGGTCGAGTTGCCTTTCGACCTCCGAGACCCGGAGCAGCTTGCCTTCGCTGAAATCGATCATCACGCCGCGATAGGCCAGGGCGGGCCAATCTTTAATTTGCGCAGCGGGCAGCACGGCCTCTGCTCCCGTGCCTTCTACCATTTGCAGCAGGGTCTGGATCCCGTAAAAAATCGCCGCCGAGCTGCGCCCCTGAATTTCCGCCCCGCGCGCCGTTGTCTTAAGCGTGTAAGCCTCCCTTGAATCCGGCCCCGGCAGCTCGCCATCCCGTGGGAGCGCGCCGGCTTCCTCCTGCCGACGTAATACGATGGCGCCGACCGAAGATCGGCCTTTCCCGATTTCGACCTTGGTTTGTCCAAGAGCAGAAAGCCGGGATGCAAGTTGCTCGGCGGCGAACCGGTCCGCCGGACTGGACGGAAAGGCAAAACGGACCGACAAGCCACGCAAGGGGAGGGTGCTTGTCCCATACTGAACTAGCTGCGGCCGCGGCAGCAACACGTTGTGCTGCGCCGGCGCTGTGGCTTCTGAAAAGACCAGCAGCCACAACAAGAGGAATTTCATGGTTAGGTTTTAACCGCGGTCGACCTGAATAGCACGCGTGTTCTCCGGCTGTTTCCAAGGTGACGGCTTCGATCGCGTCCGATGGCTTCAGGCAAGCTCGTGCCTGTGCTTAATGGACACAAGTTAGCGGTGGTATTGGCATGGACAGACCCGGAGGACAGCGCAACCGAGAGGCGGTCAGGATTTAACCACGCGGCGAACGGAATCAAGCATTTGACAGATCGTTAACTTTGTATTACAAAGTATCCTATGAACATCCTCAAACGCCTCATCGCTGCCGTTGAGTTGCTCCTGATTTTGCCCGCTGCGCTCTTCATGGCCGCACTATTTATGCGAAACATCCAGCCGCCGCCGTATCAACCGGCGCAGAGCGCCAGGCATATTGTGGATTGGTTTGCGGCACGGCCCCACCTTGGTCTCGGCGTCTTGCTCATTGCCATGCCCTCCGCGGCGCTTCTACTCGGGTGCGCTACGGTACTGCGCACCTGGCGCAAGGACGAGGGAGTACGGCTAGCGGCATTGGAGATGTTGCTGATTTTTCGCACACACTTGTCGGCCTTGATAATTGCCGGAACAACACTCCTGGCTGGGGGCATACTATCAATTGTAGCCATGCATATGATTGCGGACTAGGCCGCCATTGGTTTCGACTCAGGCGAACGTCTGAACCAAAGCAAAAGAAGGACGCCAATCCCGCCCACCAGGGTTGCCAGCAGTAATCCGCCGGAGAAACCCAAAAAAATCGTGAAGGGCCGATTGGGCCAAATGGGTCGCAAGGCCGGCGCTGCCGTGTCGACAATCTCCACGCGGCGTGATAATGGCACTTGTTCTCTTAACATCAACTTGCGCATTTGTTGTTCCCTGCAGTATCGATAGGATTCTGCAACCTCATTGGCTATCTCCGCTGCTTCATCGGCACTCTTGCTGAATACGCGAATTTCGAATAATGACCTTTGTGGGAAACTGCGGGCGATTTGCGCTGCATTCATGGCGGAAAAAACAAGTTTAACACCCACCGACGATTGCCACAAAGTGTCGCGCACAGGACGCAAATCGAGTCGATTCCTGAGCTGTTGAATAGCCTCAGACTCAGTGAGCCTTTTGCCGCCTTCCGATGTCTTGGCCCAAGCTTCCGCCAGCTTCAGTTTTTTGACGACAGGACCCAGTACGGCATCTGATTGAATAGTCTCGAACTCGGTTTGAATGAAATAAGGATCGTAGTCGCGGTCGACGTAACGTTGATACCGCGCGGGCGTAACATCGGTGGGGCTGCGTTGGACAATAATTCGACTGGTGCTTGCGTATTGGTTGGGAGTCAGCAACGCCAGGACCACACTTGTGCCCAGCACGGCCAGGAATACAGCGGCGAACAACGCGCGAAAGGTCGTTCTGATATTAGCGTTGTTGCGCAACGCGACGCTGATTTGAGTCAACATAGAGATCCTCTGTTTAAGTTCCCAAAAATGCGCGATGGTAACCGTTCGAACTAAATCACCGGCAACGTGCAGCCAGAGGACAGTGAGCCCCCAGCCGCGCGCGCGTTGCCACGCATCCCGGCATTGATCCCGGAAAAGTTGCTCCATAGCGGCGCCGTATTCGCGCCGGTGCGGGGCAGGGTAGAAAAGTAACAATCGCCGATATGCGCGCGCGCAGAATTCGAAGGGCTTTTGATCCGTCTTCATATCATGAGCACCCCGGGTTGCTAGCAGTCTGGCCGATGAGCTTCTTGCGACGCGCGAGTTTAGCCAGGCTCTCATAACGCAGCGCTTCCGCTCTCACCACCCGCTCGCCGAGGCCAGTCAGGCGATAGTAGCGGCGGCGTTCGTCATCCAACTCAGGATCCGGCCGGCGATCGGACTCTACAATTAAGCGCGCTTCGAGCAGCCGTTTAATTGTGCCATAAAGGGTTCCCGGACCCATTTTGATATGGCGCCTGGTGCTCTGCGCGACCTCTTGCATGATGGCATAACCGTGCCGCTCGCCCTCAACCAGGGCCAGCAGTACGTGAAACACGGCAGGCGTGAGCGGCAAGAGCGATTCCGGGTTGGTCTCGAGCATATGACTATGATACCATCGGATATATCTGTTGCGGATATAATGCGATCGACGGCAGAACTTGTCAATAACGTTACCCTCCTTTGTCGCTGCTCCTTCGTCGCTTCTACGCGATCCTTGCTGTTATTAAGTCTCCCGACCCCCATTGCGTCCCTAACCAAAAAAGGGAAGCGATTAGTCGTAAAGATGCAGTTTTCTTGGGGAGCGCGTCCGCCTCGGGTGCTCCCAACCGGCACCTCCGCCGATCGGACGTAACGCCCCAAGCTCATTAATTAATGAGCTAAAGTGGCAAAGAGGGATGCGGTTGGCGAGGGCGCCAACCGCTGCGCCCGGGGCGGGCGCGCTCCCTTCCTTTGAATCGATCCAGCTTAGGGATGAGCGACAAAGGAGAGGCGATTTGGGGGAAGCTATGGTTTCAGGACCGCTCAACGGCCGAGGAATTTCACGACGGCTTCGGTGCGGGAATGCACGTGCAACTTCTCGTAAATGCTGCGGATGTAACTGTGCAATGTGCCGGAGCTGATGCCCAGATTGTCAACGATTTCCTTGTAGCGAAATCCCTTGGCAAGTTGGTTCAGGACATCGGTTTCGCGGGGCGTCAATCGCTGCACTTCGGACGAGGGGGCGGGCATCTGTTGAAAATGTTGCACCACCTTGCGCGCAATCTGCGGCGTCATGGGCGAGCCGCCATTGTAGGCTTCCTTGATGGCTTCCAACAACTTGGCCGGTGTTGTGCGCTTCAGCAAGTAACCGCTGGCGCCGGCAATGAGGGACTTGAAAAGACGATTGCTGTCCTCATAAACAGTCAGCATAACGAATTGCGACTGTGGCATCCTGGACTTCAACTGGCGGACGCATTCCACGCCATCGATTCCGGGAAGGTTGATGTCCATCAACACCACATTGGGATTTCGTCGTGGCAAATCTGCCAGGGCCGCTTCGGCATCCGCATAGGCGCGCACCAGGCTGAAGCCGGCGCTGCTGCCAATCCGGTGTGTTAGGTTCGCGCGAATCTCTTCGTCATCTTCGACGATGGCGACTTGAATGGGCATAACGGCGGCGATGGCGATAGACACCTGGGCAATTTAACGGTGGCGCTGGTCCAGGGCTAATCGTAGGAACATATGGAGCGCTTCGAGGAGCAGTCCGTTCGCAAATTCTCTTTCTACGTTCATAGTTTATCGCGTGCTCAAGGTTAATTTGCGGGGCTGATGATGTGCGCGCTAAATGCCAAACGGGTGCCTTTTCCAGGAGCCGTCGTCACTTCGCATGTGCCTCCGAGGCTCTCGATACGTTTTTGCATGTTGCGCAGGCCGTTCCCGGTGCGGCCGGCCTGGTTTTGCGATGAATCGAACCCACAGCCGTTGTCGGCGACAACGATTTCAATCCTCGATTGTGCGCAGTTGACCTGCACCTGCACCTCAGTCGCTTTGGCGTGTTTGAGTATGTTGTTGAAGGCTTCTTTCACGATGAGGAACAGGTCATGGCGCACCTCAGCCGAAAGGTTGAGCGGCGGCAATTGAACGGGGATTTCGAGCCGGCAGCTCACGTCGGTGTTTTCGAAAAACTCGTCGGAATAATGGCTGAGGTATTCGACCAGGCCATCGAGAGTGTCGTTCTCGGGATTGACGGCCCAGACTATTTCATCCAGCGCCTGCACGGTCCGGCGGGCGGAGGCAACAATCTTCCCCACGTGAACACCGACCTGTTCCTTGTTAGCCAGGCCCTCTTCTGCTCGTTCACCGAGCATCATGATGCGCGTGAGGCTGGACCCGAGATCGTCATGAATGTCTTTGGCGATCCGGCCCCGCTCCCTCTCGATGGCGTGCCGTTGTTCAGCCAGCGCGAGCTTGCGCTGCATGCGCCGACGCGTGACGTACCGGGCCGAGCCACTGGCCAGCCCGATCACAGCCAGCCCCGCCGCCACCCGCAACCAACCGATCTGCCAAAGGTGCGGACGCAGCACGACCTCCAGGGACGCACCCGCCTCGTTCCAGATGCCGTCTTTGTTGCAAGCCATCACGCGGAACTTATATTTATCAGGATACACGTTGACATAATGCGCCGTGCGCCGTGTCCCGGCATCCATCCAATCGCCATCAACATTTTCCAGTTTGTATTTGAAACGGCTTTCTTCGGGCGCCTGCAGATTAAGCGCGGTGAAATGGAATTCCAGCTCACCGCGGCCGGGAGGCACAGTGACGACTGATGTGTTACCTATCGCGGCGGTATCGTCTACGCCAGGGTCCGTCGCTTTCATAATTGCGATCGGCACGGGTTTTCTGTCCGCCAGCACTTCCTCGATGTATACTGGGGGTGGCACATTGTTGATCCTGGCGGTTGCGGGATTGATTGCGATAAGCCCCTTGCTCGTGGCGAACCAGAGACGGCCGTCACTGGTTTTCCAACTGCCCGGCTTGGCCAAGCCATTGCACTGGGTGGTTTCCATACCGTCGGATCGGCCGTAAGCCAGACTGTTGAGGCTGGCGACCTTGCCATAATCCAAGGCCTCGAAGTCAGACTTGCGCACGCGAAATACGCCTTTGGAGCAACTCATCCAAAGCCATCCCTGGTCGTCCTCGAGAATCTCGAAGATCTCATCGCTCCAGAGCCCTTGGCGCGTCGTGTAGGCCTTGAGCGTCCCCTTACGATAGCGATTAAGGCCGCCGGAAGCTGTGCCAATCCACAAAGTCCCCTGCGCATCTTCATACAAAGCCCGAACATCAGCATCGCTCAGCCCCTTAATGGTAGTGAAGCAATCGGAATCACGAGCAGCAGTGATGCCGGTCGGCGGCGGCACGGCTGGGTCGGACACGCGCGCATTCATGCGGCTCAATCCACCATCAGTGCCGAACCAAAGTGTGCCATCGCGAGCTTCGCAGATTGTCTGCACCGAGTCGTTTGCCAATCCGTCGTGAGACGTAAATGAGATAAAACGGTCATCTCGCAGACAGCTTAGCCCGCGCGTGGTTCCAACCCACAAAGCGCCGGTTGTGTCCTGGTGAAGAACACGGATGGGCGCATGAGTCAGTTGGTCCTTGTAATGCCTGACTTGGCCATCTTTGATTTGTACCAGGCCGGCGTCGAAATCCTGCCCGACCCACAATGAGCCGTCGTGACCTTCACACAACGAAAGCACGAGGCCCTGAGCAAATATGTTTGTGCCGGTATAGGAGGTGATGCGCTCCTCTTTCAACTGGTCCAACCCTCCGCCCCAAGTACCCACCCAGATACTGCCGCTTCGATCCTCAAGCACGGACGTGATGTTATTATGCGTCAGCCCCTGCCGCTGGGTGTAGGTGACAAAGCGCCTGGGCGTGAGCCGCACCAGTCCGTCCTCCGATCCCACCCACAAGTTGCCCTCGCGGTCTTCAAAGAGGGTATTAATTCTTCCGAAGGGCACCCCTTCATTGTCGAGTTCGGTAAAGAATCGACCTTCGCGAAATCGATTCAGGCCGCTGTAGGTGCCGACCCACAGGTTTCCCTCGCGATCGTCGCAAATGGCGCTCACAAAGCTATCGGACAGCCCGTAGCGGGTATTGTAGGCATAGAAGCTTTTCCAATAAGCGTTATACCAAAGCATCCCGTTGTTGGAGCCGATCCAAAGCCGTCCGGCGCGATCCTGACAAATGCCGCGGACCGAATCATTAGGAAGACCGTTCGGCATTTCAAAGGCGTCCATCGTCTCGCCGCTTAGGCGGTTCAAACCCGCTCCCGTCGCGATCCAAAGGGATCCCTCGCGATCTTCACGAATACGGCTGACCACGTCCGACAGCAGCCCCTGGCTTCGCCGGTACGTTGTAAACTTGCCGCCTGAATAGCGGCTCATGCCGTTGGTCGTCCCGATCCAAAGCGCGCCATCTTTGCTCCGGTATACCACTTTCACGACGTCGCCTGCCA
>CAZUVM010000256.1:0-19224 GCA_964623885.1 uncultured Verrucomicrobiota bacterium | reverse complement strand
ATTACTGGCTTCATGCACGTCGTCCTCGTCGAACCCGAAATCCCGCCGAACACAGGCAATGTAGCACGCCTCTGTGCCGCAACAAAAACGCAGTTGCACCTAATTGAACCGCTTGGGTTTCAATTGGACGACACGCAATTGAAGCGAGCCGGCATGGACTACTGGCAGCACGTCCAGTGGCGGCGCTGGCCATCGTGGGATCAGTTTGAACGGGCGTTGCCAGCCGATGCGCGGCTTTGGTTCGTTGAATCGAATGGACCTCAGCGGTATAGTGAAGCCAAATTCGCCGCCGGAGATTATTTGGTTTTCGGTCGCGAGACCGCCGGCCTGCCCAAAACCCTGCTCGAGCAATACCGCGATCATTGGCTCCGCATCCCTATGTTCAATCCAAAAGCCCGTTCCTTGAATCTGTCCAATTGTGTTGCGTTGGTCTTATTTGAGGCCCTGCGACAGCAAGGGTTTCCGAGAGCAGACGTCTAGTGTTTCGAGGTTACGCTCGGCAACGATGCAGGATCAGAAATCACGAATGGAACAACTATTTACACCGATTCCCTGCTCCCATCCAACAATCCACTAATCCACCAATCTGGCATCCAGCTCTCAGGTACCCAGCATCCAGTCCCGCCTCACACCTTCGCTTCCGCCTCTTTGACTAATTCGATCAGCTTCGTGGCCGACTCGGCGGCGAGCAAGTTCTGCCTGAGCTTGGGATCGCGCAACAACCGGCTCAACCGCGCCAGGATCGCCAGGTGCTGCGTCACGGTGGGGGCGATTAAAAGAAAAAACATCCGTGCCGGCGCGGCATCAATTGCGCCGTACGGGATTCCTTGGGCGTGCCGGCCAAAGACAATCAGCGGCTCGTCGACTAAACCCACCAAAGCGTTGCGCGCGTGGGGCAGGGCGATGCCGTCGCCGATACCCGTGCTGTGCAACTGCTCCCGCTCGTGCAGCGCCCGCAGCAAAGTCTGCTTTGCCTGCGGTTGTCCCTCGAGTTCCGGAATCTGGTTGACCAGCTCGCTCAGAACCGCTTCGCGATCCGCGCTCTGCAAATTCAGATTGATCCGCGCCGGTGAAAGCAATTGGCTCAACGTCGTAGAGCTCGTGTTTTTCATAGAGCCGCCCATGGTAAGCGCGAGCCGGCGGCGGTAAAGAAAATGTTCGGATTGGCGCGTATACTTCTCGAGCTCGAACGATTCCCCATTAACACCGGGCTTTAGCCCGGTGCCGTGAGCTCGGGCGAAGATTCAGCCGTTTCAACGGCTTTTCATCGCCAGATAAACCGTTGAAAACGGTTCGCATCGTAAGCCTTCCCCTCCACACCGGGCTAAAGCCCGGTGTTAATGAAAGCACCCGTTGGACTTCGAATGCCCGGCTTTAAGCATTGTCGTCAGGTCCAGATTTGTTACAACTCACCCCATGCGAATCAACCGACGCAACTTCCTCAAAACCGCCGGCCTAAGCGCCGGTTCGCTTTCCCTTTCTTCGCAGCTCGCGTTCGCGGCGCAGTCTGCCAAAGCGTCGTTCCTTACCGGCACGCCTCAAATGCACCTGGGAATGGTCACTTATAATTTAGGGCAGGACTGGGACATCGAAACGATTATCAAGAATTGCGAAGCGGCGAAATTCGAAGGGGTCGAACTGCGCACGACGCACGCGCACAAAGTTGAAGTCAATCTGTCGAAAGCCGAGCGCAATGAAGTCAAGAAACGCTTCGAGTCATCGAAAGTGAAGCTGTTTGGGCTGGGCAGCATTTTTGATTATCACACACCCGACCAGGCCAAGCTGCGCAAAGATATCGAAGCCACGAAGGAATACATCGTTCTCGCGCAGGATGTCGGTGCGACCGGAGTGAAAGTTCGGCCCAACGGTTTGCCCAAGGAAGTGCCGGTGGAGAAAACCTTGGCGCAAATTGGTCACGCGCTTGCTGAGTTGGGCGATTTCGCACGCGACCACGGCCAGGTCATTCGACTCGAAGTTCATGGCAGCGGCACCGCTTTTCCGCCGCATATAAAAACCATCCTCGACGTTGCCAACCATCCCAGCGTGGGAGCTTGCTGGAACTGCAACCAGACTGACCTGGACGGTGAGGGATGGGATCACAATTTCGATTTGCTCAAGGACAGAATCTTTTCCGTTCACATGGTGGACCTGTTCCAGGAAGATTATCCATTTCGCAAACTTTTAACCGGATTGAACCAAACCGGTTTCCATGGCTTCTGCCTGGCCGAGATTCCCGCCAGTAGCGACCCTGTGCGCCTAATGAAATATTACCGCGGTTTATGGCTGGCTTATCAGGGCTGGCTGTGATTTGGACACGGGATCGAGTCGCAATCACAGAGTGCGGGTCGTCCCGACCCGCAGCGGCAGCGAAGGGGAAAGAGGCTCGGATAGTCGAGTGCCGCCAGGCGTCACTTGCTGCTGCAAGTCGCGCACCCTCTCCATTCTGATCGAATCCTGACTGGACCGTCCTCTTTTAAGGCAGAATGACTCTTTTGGTCATTTGGCTGGTTGGTCGGTCCGGTGTATGCTATGATACTTGAACCACGCATGCCCGATGACAGGTGCCTGTGAGGTGGTGGTTCAGGGTTGTGGTGCCTTGTGGGTACAGCCTTCTGTCACCGGGCACATTCAATCTCGACTCCTGGAACCAAGGGAGTCCAGATTTTTCGAGGAGATTCCCAGTGACAGGCTCAAGCGCGCGTGGTTGGTTGTGGTATCGACCCGCCCACTTGAGACCTGCCACCAGGCAAATTGGTCATCTCGATTCGACCCGGTAATCGAAATCCCCAAACCGCTGCCGACAATTCGTCGTTATCGACATCTTGTATCTTATGAAAAAGAACCCGCGTTTGTCTACCCGTACAAAACCAAGCTGACAATGTTTAAATTTCGCGCGCGCCCGATGTCTTTTCTGGAACGTCAGCCCGGCGCCACTCCGTCCACTAGAATGAATTGGCCGCTCGCGGCGCCTTCTCTCAGTTTTCTGGCCTGGGCGTAGGCTTCTGATTCGTAAAATGCTTTGGCGCGGTCAAAGCTCGGAAACTCGATCACGACAATCCTGCCCGTCTCGGCTGGTCCTTCCAGCGTCAGTGTCTGTCCACCGCGTACGATGAATCGTCCGCCGAATTTTTCAATCGCTTCAGGCGTAAGCTTCATGTATTCGCGATAGCGGTCCCAATCTGTGATTTGGACTCGAGCAATGAGGTACGCTGGCATGATCACAGGATGAAATCGTTCCTGCAGCCACGCCAGCGAAAAACAATTCCTCAAGGGCGGACGGGGTGCGGCTCCGGCTTTAGACCGCTCGACACTCGCGGCACAAAGGCGTAGCCTATTTAAACCTGTTGGGCGCTTGGCGCAGTGGTTAGCGCGTCTCGTTTACACCGAGTAGGTCGTGGGTTCGAATCCCTCAGCGCCCACCATTTTTCGATGGACGACGATCTTGAGAGGAAAAAGAAGGGGAAGATGAGGCCCAGGATCTCACCAGCACTTAACTCCTTAGCGCCGCTTCCAGCCGCTGCCAGAGCTCCTCTGGATCTTCCAGTCCTACGGAGAGCCGGATGAGGTATCGTGAAACACCGCACGCTTCCGCCCACTCCAGCTCCGTGTAATGCGCGAGCAACGTGAACGGACAGGCGAGCGTGAACATCGTGCCGAGGCTGGGCCCTTTACAACAGGCGAGGCGATCATAGATCTCTGGTGCGCGCCGCTCCGCGTCTTTTGGTAGAAATGTCAGCAACGCGCCCCAGCCGCCGTTGGCTCGGCGCACCGATTCGTAGGCTTCGCTGAATTCCCATTTCGGATACCACACCCGCTCAATCGATGGATGCGCGCGCAACCGCTCCGCGATCAGAAGCCCGTTCCGATTATGGCGTGCCATACGTTCCGGGAAACTCCTGGCTTGTTGCTCCAGGACCACCGCGTCTTCACCCCAAAGCAATTCCTCATGTTGCGCTGCCACGAGCGCCTTTAATTCCGCGTAAATCGGCGAGCGCGGATTGCAAATCAAAGCGCCGCCCATAACATCGCCGGTCCCGACGATGAATTTGGTCAAGCTGGTGGCTACGAGGTCCGCATGAGCGCTCAGGTCGATGTTCAACGGCGTTGCCACCACGTCATCGACTACGAGTGGCACACGGTGCTGGTGCAGCAGCGGGCTGAGTTGGCGCAGGTCCACCGAGCCTAGCAGAGGGTTGCCGGGGATTTCACAGAAACAAGCGGCCAATCGTTCGCGGTCGAGCAAACTCATCAGCTTGGATTGCACGTGGTCGAGGTGATGCAACAGAATGCCGCCGGGCCCTAGTTTCTGTTGCAGCTTCAGCGTATCGACATAAGGAAACCCCAATTGCGCCGTGGGTCGTCCGGGCGCGCGTGCCAGCACGGCCGCGAGCGCAGCGTAAAGCGCTGCCATTCCCGTCGGCGCGAGGAATACATCGCCCTCAGCGCAATCGTAAAAGCCGGCCAGTTGCTTCCGCAACGAGCAACGGACCTCGGTATCGTCTGTCGCACCATTGCGATTCGCCAGGTAGGCTTGAGCCTGCCGACTCGACACGATCAAACCCGTATGCTGCCAGAAAGTACGCAACGCCGCGTGCCCCTGACCGGGCGCAATCACGCCTGATACGCCGCCTCGAACCGCTACCTTGGCCTCAGTTTGGGTTGTGCGCCGCACGAATTCCGCCGCGCGCTCCGCCGCGCGCCGTGAAGGAAAGGGAAGGCACGGCTCGCCATTACCCAGTTCATGCGCCAGATCCTGCACAAACTGATGCACAACAAACCGTGGGTATCCGCTGCTCAGGCGATCGATCACTTCCGGCTTCTTTTCTTCGTAACCCACCACGTCCTGCCAGCGGGGCAGGGCGACTGAAACCGCGTGAGGAGAATTGGGAATGGGCCGGCCCAGCTGGCCGGCATCACATACTGGTTCGTTCAGCAAATCTTGCACGATTAAACAGCGGAAGGTAAGACATTAGGCAAGTAAATCCAGGCAATTCATGGTCTGCCTTCGGACCGCGCGACGTCCCGGTGCGCAGAGAGTTAGACTGCCTGCACTGTAGAAAAAGACTAAAATTAAGGGATTCACGCAGAAAAATGGAGGCAGAAACATAACTCAAGGAATCTCTGCTGCCTTCGGATTTCGACCTGCTTTCGGATCTCGGATTTCGGCCTTTGAAGAACGTCTGCTTAGCCGTAAGAATTCAGTTGAACCGCTAATCTTCGCTAATCAACACTAATAGAATCAGGCAATCACTGTTTCAGCCGGAAGTACAAATTGCCGCGCGGAGGATTCACGACAATGGACCGCTTGGTACCGTCATCGGTCACGGTTTGACTGTTGGTCGTCCAATTGGGCGCCCCAATGTTCAGGTTTTGTTCGAGGAGAAAGCCGGTGCTCGGGGAAGGCCAGGAAACCAGGACCGTGTTGGTAGGTGTCAGTGAAATCGTGAGCAGCGGTGAGCCCGGCGTTTGGATGGCGCTGATAATGGCCCAAAAGCCGCCGACCAATGAGTAATTGCCCCCGCTCATCGTGCCGGCATCCGGCTGGCCAATCGTGCCGCTCACCGTGTAGGTGCCGCCTGTGCTCGTGCCGCCGCCTCCCGCGATTTTGTACCAATCAATCGAATAATTCTGCGCGGAGGCAGCCATCGCCGCCAAAAGTCCAGCACAGACAAACAGGAGGACCTTGCAGGAGTTCATTGGTTTCTTAAGTTTGAGTATACTTTATCAACCCGATTAGTCGAGCATAATCTTTTTGACCTTGCCTGCGTTTCGCTGCGAGAACAAAATCCGCGTCCATGAAGAAAAACTCTTTCCCATCCGCTTCTGTGCTCAACAGCAATTCGCGTTTGTCGCGGCGCGAGGCGCTGGCTCTGGGTGCTACGGCCGCGGCTGGACTGCTGGCTGTGCCTAGCGTGCTGGCCGCCAGCGAAAAACGCAAGGTCGTCGTCTGGTCGGAAGGCACTGCCAACGTGGACGCTGCCTCGAAAGTCATTTATCCTAATGACGTTAATACCGCGATTGCCGAAGGGCTGGAACCCCTGGCGAACCAGGGATGGGAGATCATCAAGGCCAGCTTGAATGACCCCGACCAGGGCATTAGCGACGAGCGGCTGAACAGCACGGATGTTCTGATCTGGTGGGGGCACAAGAAGCATGGGGAAGTCAAAGACGAGCTCGTGAACAAAATTGCCGAGCGCGTCAAAGCCGGCAAAATGGGATTTATCGGCACCCATTCCTGTCATTTTGCCAAACCTTTCAAGAAGCTGATGGGCACGGCTTGCAGTTGGCGCGAATACGTGGCCGATGGCACGTCGGCGGAAGTCATTGTCAAGGAGCCCGATCATCCGATTTGCAAAGGGGTGAAGAGTTTCAAGCTGGATAAAATCGAGCGCTACGGCGAGCCGTTTGCCGTACCCACGCCCGAAGCTGTGCCCCTGGACGGCATTTACACAAAACCCGACGGCACTACCCAGCCCGGGCGCATGGGCCTCTGCTGGACCGTGGGCGAAGGGCGCGTTTTCTACTTCACACCTGGTCACGAGACTTATCCCGATTACTTCCGTCCCCAGGTGCGGCAAATCTTCATAAACGCAGTCCAATGGGCCGCCAAGTCATGATGACCTCGGTTTGTTCAGACCGCGAGCCGGTCCCGTCTCGCAGCGCCTTGACGCAATGATGCGCTGAGAATGTCTTAGTGCGCGTTGCTCCCTTACCCGCGAGTCAAAGGCTCATTTGAAAAAGATAGATTGTTAGTAGAAATTGAGTCGTTGGAACTCAACTATGAAAACCTGTTCCTACTGCGGTCACGTCAACGAAGACTCCACCACTGTTTGCGCCGGCTGCGGCGAAGTGCTCAATAAAAACCCGGCGGAACCAGTCAATCCGGAATTGGTCGACCCGAACGAGAACCTCGTTGTGGTGGCGACGTTCGATGACACCGTCGAGGCGAGCCTCGCCAAGGACCGCCTCGAACAAGCTGGCATCGAGGCCTGCATTCCTGAGGAACTGGATCCGAGCCCTTTTGGCAACTTCCGCCCTTTGGCGCGCGTTACCGTTCGTGTAGCGCAGAAAGACGCCGTCGCAGCTAAGGAAGTCCTCGCCGAACCGCCGCAGTAACGCACGCCTCTGAGCCTGCTGTATAGCAGGCTTCCTAGCCTGCGAACGCTTCAATCACCACGCCGTTACCATCGCTAGCCGACTCGGAGGTCGGCGATACAGCAGGCTCGGAGGCCTGCGCTACGAACAGGTTGCCCGGGCCATCTTACTACTGTGGCACCAACACTCGATAAAACCTCGGGCTTAACGAGACAGCCGAGTCGGTGGCACTGAGCGTTGCACCGAAAGCTACCTTGCTAACCAGATTGGTCCAAACTGCCGGTTTCAACACGCTGGCATATTGCACCAGGTACGTGTAGCCGGGCGTCGACGTCCATGACAAATTCACGACTCCGGAGGGAGTGCGCGTAATGCCAGTGAAGAAAGGCGCCGAAGGGATGGTGGTGGCGATGGAGTAGAGCTGCTCGACCTGGTTGATCGATAGCGCATTGGTAAAAACGGAGACTTCGTCCACGACGCCGTTCAACGATTCCAATCCTGGCGCATCCGGCGCATCACCCAGCCAAACATCACTGCTGTTGCCTGGCACAGGTGCGGTGGCGCCCGTGGTGGAGGCAACCAATTGTCCATCCACATAAAGAGATTCTGAGCTCACGGCATCATACACCCCTACCAATTGATGCCATTGCCCGTCGGTCACTGGCGTCGAGCCGATCACATCACCGACCGGCTGATCACCGGCGGCGAAATGAGGGAAGCCGCTGCCGTCCAGTTGCAGGTAATATGAGCCGGCACCTTTGCTGATAAGAGATTGAGTACTCCCATTGGCAGCGCCGCAGTTCACCCACGCAATTAAAGTCAGTGGGCCGGTTATGTTTAAAAATGTGCCCGGGCAGTCACTGAACGAAGTGCCGGCGAACCCGCAGGCATAATTATTTGCGCCCAAAGCCCAGAAGGGAACACCCGGCAAGCCCGGCAACGAACCCGTTTGGAATCTGCCATTTCCATTCGGCGCCAGCGTCCCCGAGTTAGACATAATCGGCAACGACTGCGGCGTCGGCGCCGTGTAAGGCGGACTCTCAAGACGCCAATAACCCAGTGGATTCGCCGCGAGCACCTGATTCGGATAACCGGCGTTATTCGTCGTGGCAGCCGCATAATGCGCCGCGATCGCGCTCGAACTCAAAGCCGAACCATAGAAAGCGACTTCGTCGACCCAACCGTCGAATGTCCGGTTGGGGATCGTGGTGGCGCCAATCCTGAACGGCACGGTTGCGTTTGGGCTGAATCCGCTTGCCGCCGTCGGCCCAGCCACGCGCGCGCCATTGACGTAAAGACTAGCGTTGGCGCCGTCATACACGCCGACTACCTGCTGCCATACATTCGTTTGTGCCGTTCCTCCGTTAACAGTCGCCGCGTAGCCATTGAAACCGCCGACGCGGAACTGCCACGCATTGCCGTTTTGATACACGACCCATCCATTCCGGCTGTTGCCTCCGTTTTGCGAAAGGTCGAGCGCGGCGGCCGGACTAAAGAGGTCGCCCGGAATTTGCGCGGGCATGACCCAAAGTTCGATGGTAAATGGTCCATTTGGGTTCAGCGCAGGATTATAGGGAATATCGACGTGCGAGCCAAAGTATGTAATCGACAAGCTCGGGTTCGAGAACCGCGAACTGGTCCCGACAATGCCTGGCTGTCCCTGAATTACACCGTCGTACCCAACCGCGTCGGCTGAGGTGCCGAGAGACCCGGAGTTGGTTACTACGTCGGGTCCCGGCGGTTGGTTGGTTTCATTGAGCCGCCAGTATACAACCGCGTTCAAAGCAGCCACTGCGCCTGCATACGATCCTGGGTTAGGCAGCATTGGAGTGACCGACAACGTCAATGTCCGGCTTTGAACCGCGCCGGCAGTCAGGTTGGTAATCCACAGATTCGTCACGTATAGCCCGGGCGGCAGGTTACTGGCTGTCGAGCTGAGAGTTAAGCTCAACACGGCCGCGGGACCTCCGGGAGTCAGCGTGCCGCTGGTGACCACCGGGTTTAGCCACGCGGGCAAACTCGAACGCTGCCAGTTGAACGATGCTGCCCCGCTGTTGGTCAGCGTGTAAGCAGCCGAGACGACACTAATCGGACCTCCGGCTGGTCCGCTGGCGATGTATCCTGTGCCCGGCGTTATCAGCAATGAGCCGGGCGGCGCCGCCATTAGGGCGGTTGCCATCATGAGGCCGTAACCGGCGTCTCGATCAGTGCCGGGCGCCATGATGTCAAGCGTAGACGACGTGAGCACCGCGCGCACCTGGGCAGGTGTTAGCGCTGGATTGTAGGACTTGAGCAGGCCGGCAATCGCGGCCGCGTGCGGCGCCGCGGCCGACGTGCCTGAAAACGGCTGGAACCCGGGCACTGTCGTTTGCACATCATCCGCCGCTGCGAGATCCGGCTTCTGGCGAATCAATCCACCAGTCGAGGAGAAATTACCCGGCGTGAGTGCGTTTCCTGCGGCATCGAAAAAGATGTGCCGAGGTCCGTCTGAGCTGAACTGCTCCACTGGATTTGTAGAGCCGCCCGTAAACGCGTTAGGGTACGCCGTCATCACGTCCACGGCGGCAATGCTAAACATGTTGGTGGCGACGCTATGGTCGCCAATCGCGCCGCGGGTGGCGATGGTCAATACGCCTCGGCCCGACGAGAGGTGCAAAAACCGGTTCTGCCCAGCGAACTTCACAATCACAATTTGTTCCCCTGGATTCAAGGTCGACACCGACTCATACGGGTCCTGGCTGCCGTTTTGCGGGTTGGTCGAACTGGCCACTACTGATGTTCCCGTCGAATCCAAAATGAACAGGTCATAATCGTTGGCGGATGCTCCCAGCGGATCGGACCAGAATAGATCCGCCCGCAGCTCGCTCCCGCCCGGCGCTACCGTGTTGTAAGTCGTCGGTCCGAAGCTGTGCAACCGGCCGGTTTGCGTAATCGGCGAACCGGCCGGGCCGCCATCTAAAAAGTCTCCCTCCCAAGTGCCTGACGTGCCGGAGTCCAGGTTACCCGAGTTGCCGCACGCTGAAAAATAGAGCACCCCAGCCCCGGTCACCGTGTCCACTGCCTTCGCCACCGTGCCGTCTTGGAATGGCGACTCGGAGAAATAACCGACGTCGTCTACCAGGATGTTGCAGCCGGCGCTTTGCAGATTAAGAATGTTTTGGGCAAACGTAGCCTGGCCGCCATCTGCGGTGGCAAAATAGAGCTGGGCCCCCGGCGCCAGGTCGTGGATGATCTCCAGCATTGCTGTCCCTTCCCCCGCTCCTGCTCCGCCCAAGCCGCTTTGACCCGGCAGGATCGTGATTGGTCCAAGATCGCCGGTGGCCTGAGAATTCGTATAATAATCGACGCTGTCGGACAAAACGCCAATCTTGACCCCCGCGCCTGTTACCCCTAGGGTGGAACGCACTGCCAGCGCCTGGTGTGCGATATCGCCTGCCGAATCTACAGTGCCGGTCCGGTAATCCGCCAATTCCGCGCGCTGTATCCATTTCACATCGCTCAACGCGGCGATCGATTCTGCCTGCTCGAGCCGTATCAATGCGCGAACCGCGTTGAACTGCGGGTGGCTGCTAATAACCTCACCGCCGGCTGCCTTGATTTGCGCCAGCACGGCAGAAGTCACGTTGCCCTGGATGTCGACCAGTACACGGCCGTCGGCTTCCGATTTCACGTCCAGTCGCAGGTGCGGTGCTCCCGGGGCAAACGCCTCGCCCCGGTTCCGTTTGAAAGCCTGAATCAACTGCGACTCGATCTTCTTCTGGACGGGCGTCCAGGACGCCTTCTCCTGTAGGATTGACCCGATCTCGCTGCGGGCTGAATCCTTCAAGCTGACGGCGGGAGCCGCCAGCAGCGGTGTTGCGCTGAGCAGTAGTAGAAATGCACCGCTCCGCGGCAGGGCAAACGTGGATATAAAGTGCCTTGATTGGTCAGTCATGGATATGGAACACAGGAGATATTTATTTGTCCCGCTCTTATACCGAAATTGGCAGGACTATGTTGGAGTGTCAAGAACAGTGAGCGCGAAAGAAACCAGTGCAACAGGAGGAAGCAGAGAAACAGAGTTCAAACTGGGAACGTAAGCGAATGAACAACCAAGGCAGGGAGGTCGCGAAATTTGAAGTTGGAAGGCGAAACAAATGAACGGTTGAAGGCGGGCATTTCCACAATCTGCGATTTGGAACCGTTAGCCGCACACAATTTGCTGGAGCGCCGGAGACCCAGGCGTATCATCTTCTCCGGCAACCGGTCCCGATCGCAATGAAAGCTAAAATTATTATTACGCCAAAAAAGGCCGTGCTCGATCCTCAGGGCAAAACCGTCCAGAACGCCCTCACGCACATGGGCTTTACCGGCATCGGCAACGTCCATGTGGGAAAGTATCTCGAAATTGACCTTAACGGCGCGGACAAGGACGCGATGCGACAGCAGATTGACGAGGCCTGCCACAAAATCCTCAGCAATCCCGTGATCGAGGATTATCGTTTTGAGTTGGAATGATTCCGCGCTAAGTTTTCGAATGAATTTTGCCGTTCTCCAATTCCCGGCGTCGAACTGCGATCAGGATGCGCTTCATGTTCTCGGCGAGGTCCTCGGCCATTCCGCACGGTTCGTTTGGCACAAGGAAAGCTCCCTTGGAAATACCGACGCAGTTATCGTCCCCGGCGGGTTCAGCTACGGCGATTATCTGCGCACCGGCGCGATCGCGCGGTTCAGCCCGGTGATGAAGGCGGTGCAAAAGTTTGCGGCCGACGGCGGTTTGGTGCTAGGCATCTGCAACGGTTTCCAGATTCTCTGTGAGGCCGGGCTGCTGCCCGGTGCGCTCATCCGCAATCGCTCACTGCAGTTTCGCTGCGAGCATATCTATTTGAAAACACAGACCTGGAATTCGCCGTTCACCAATCAAATCCCGCAGAACAAACTGCTGCGCGTGCCCATTGCCCATGGCGAAGGCTGCTATTTCGCCGATGCCGAAACGCTGGCGAAACTCAACTCCAACAACCAGGTCCTCTGGCAGTACGTAAATGCCCAGGGCGAAGTGACCGAAACGTCCAACCCGAACGGCTCCGTAGAGAACATCGCCGGGATTTGCAACGAAACGCGCAATGTCGCCGGGCTGATGCCGCACCCGGAACGGGCCAGTGAGTCGATCTTGGGCTGCGCGGATGGACGATTGGTGTTTGAAAGCCTGATCCATTATCTGCAGCAGGGTTCGGGCGTGACCGAGCGGAAGCCAGGGCTGGAACCGGCTGCGGTTTAGGCAACAATCAATTTCGGCCTCAGAATCGGCGCGCGCAGCCCGCGGCAGCAAAGGACATGAGCATATCGAAGGTTCTGGTGGTTGCTGTTTCGGCAGCGCTCCTTTTCCCTGGCTGCTCGGAACGGAGCGAGGCGCCGGCTGCTTCGGCAGAGCCGATGGTCATTGAGCCACATAACGCTGTTGGAAAGATCCACGCCGGCATGACGATGGACCAGGTCGTCGCGGCTTTGGGCGAACCGCCGCGCCGCACCGGCAAAGCCCTCGAATACCCGAAGCTTGGCCTCGCTGTCCTGCCGGGACCCGACGGTCTTGCCGACGCCGTGATGTGCGGCGACGTCACCGGCGTCAACGGACCCTTCGTAAAAGCATTCACCGGCCGGACCGCAGAAGGCGTCGGGATGCTCTCTACTCGCGACGATTTGCTGAAGGCTTATGGGATGCCGAGCCAAGATCAGAAAAACGCGTTCGGCCTCGAATCGATCCGGTACGATGCGCTCAGATTGGCGTTTACGCTGGAGGGCGGCAAAGTTCATCACATCATCGTGCGGTTGGAGGCCGAGCCAGGCACCAACCAGAGCATGCGCATCGAGCTGGCCCCGCCTGCGCCGCACAAATAGACACCATGAACCTCCTTTGCGGCCTTTGTGCCCGTGAGTTAGGCACGTTAGCTTCTGACGATGGCGTGATGTCCGCATTTTCTTGTCTACGTTGCTTGGAAACGCGATGTTGAAGCTCGT
Organism: uncultured Verrucomicrobiota bacterium; assembly: GCA_964623885.1. Taxonomy (GTDB): domain Bacteria; phylum Verrucomicrobiota; class Verrucomicrobiia; order Limisphaerales; family UBA8199; genus CAZUVM01. Next base: position 6,135 of record CAZUVM010000256.1, on the reverse strand, counting down.
TCTCGAACTTAGATTTCGAAATAATCTGATTTTAGGCTTTTGATGACAACCGAACCATCAATCACGCCGGACCTCGTCCGGCAGCACAATCTAACGCCAGACGAATTCGACCGGCTCAAGGGCATTCTTGGCCGCGAGCCGAGCTACACCGAGCTAGGCATATTCTCGGTGATGTGGAGCGAGCATTGCTCGTACAAGAACAGCCGGCCGCTGCTGAAAACCTTTCCCACCAAATCCACTAAAATCCTCGTCGGCGCAGGCGAAGAAAACGCGGGGATCATCGATATCGGCGACGGCCTGGCGATCGCCTTCAAGATTGAATCACACAACCACCCCAGCGCCGTGGAACCATTCCAGGGCGCCGCAACCGGTGTGGGCGGCATCATTCGCGACATCTTCACCATGGGCGCTAGGCCGATCTGCTCGGTCAATTCACTGCGCTTCGGACCGATTACCAAAGACCAGGCAACGCGCAATACGGGCGAAACATCGGGCTTACGCAATGGCGAGCTCGACGCTGCAATCGCCAACAACCGGCGTCTTTTCGCCGGTGTGGTCGCCGGCATCGCGCACTATGGCAATTGCTTCGGCATTCCGACTATGGCGGGCGAGGTTTATTTCGACCCGTGCTACGAAGGCAATCCGCTGGTGAACGCCTTTTGCCTCGGCGTCCTGCGCCACGAACAGATTGTGCGCGGTGCAGCGCGCGGCGTCGGCAATCCTGTTTTTTATGTCGGGCCGCCGACCGGCCGCGATGGGCTCGCGGGGGCGGCTTTCGCTTCCCAGGACCTAACCGAAGAATCCGCCGAACAACAGCGCGGCGCGGTACAGGTGGGCGATCCCTTCATGGAAAAGCTGGTCTGCGAAGCCTGTCTCGAGTTGCTCGCCACGGGCGCTGTCGCTGGCATTCAGGATATGGGCGCAGCAGGATTGACTTGTTCGACGTGCGAAACCGCTGCGCGTGCCGGCACCGGAATTGAGATCGATCTCGCAAAGGTTCCGCAGCGCGCTCCCAACATGACGCCGTATGAAATCATGCTCAGCGAGTCTCAGGAGCGCATGCTGATCATCGTGCAAAAAGGTCGCGAAGACGAAGTGAAGCGCATTTTCGACAAATGGGACCTGCCGTGGGCCGAGATTGGACGGGTCACCGATACTGGCCGTATGGTCGTGCGCAACAGCGGGCAGGTAGTCGCTGACATCCCTGCCAAGAAACTGGCCGACGAAGCGCCGGTGTATCAGCGCGAGGGCCGCGAACCGGATTATATCTCAGCAGTTCGCGCGTTCACTTTGGCTGGAGTTTCGGACGTTGAGGATGTCGCTAGTGCGCTCAAGGCACTGCTGGCGTGCCCGACCATTGCGTCGAAGAATTGGGTTTATCGGCAATACGACCATATGGTGCGCGACGGCACCGCGATTTGCCCGGGATCGGACGCGGCGGTGTTGCGGATCAAGGCGGATGCGCTGCCACCGGTAGGAACGCCGTCCTCGGTGTCCCCAGACAATCCGCAAACGAATTCCGGGTCGCCGGGCATGGCGTCCCGACCAGCCTCACAGAATGGCAATGGAGCTACGGCTTCGTCTGGCTCGCCTGTGGATAAGGAATCTGTCTTTCGTGAGCGATACGATCTTGCGATTTCGCCGGGTGAAGGCACGCCTATGATCGAAAAGTACATTGCGGTCACCGTGGACGGAAACGCGACCTACGTCTACCTCGACCCATACGAAGGTGGCAAAACTGTTGTGGCCGAGGCTGCGCGCAACCTTGCCTGCACAGGCGCCGTGCCGCTCGGCGTAACCGACAATCTCAATTTCGGCAATCCGTACAAGCCTGATATTTTTTGGCAGTTGCGCGAGTCGGTGCGCGGCCTGGCGGAAGCTTGCCGGGCGTTCAATGCGCCGGTGACTGGCGGCAACGTAAGCCTTTACAATCAGAGCCCGGCTGGGCCGATTGATCCAACACCCACCGTGGCGATGGTCGGTTTAATCGAGCAACCCGAACATATTACAACGCAATGGTTCAAGGATGAGGGTGACGCGATCATATTGTTGGGTGAGCGTGTTGACCTTGATGATCCGCTGCAAGGCCTGGGGGGCTCGGCTTACTTGCAAAGGATGCATGGACTCAAAACCGGCACTCCGCCGCGCTGTGATTTGGAGAAGGAAAAGAACCTGCACCTGGCGTTGCGCGCGCTGATTCACACCGGCTGCATCAAGAGCGCGCACGATTGCAGCGAAGGCGGCCTGGCAGTCGCGCTGGCCGAGAGCTGCATTAGTCAGCAGGTCGCGCGTGAAACGCCGTGCCTGATCGGGGCTAAAATTGATTTGTCGCCTACGGAGCGGCCGGCTGTGTCCGCAGGCCAAGCTTCATCGAGGGCTGCTGATTCTCCAGCCGAACCCGTGACTGCAAAACCAGGTCCGGCCGAACGCCTCGACGCTTTGCTCTTTGGCGAAACTCAGGGGCGTATTGTTGTTTCGACTGCGCCGCTGGACGCGGTCAAAGTCGTCGAACGCGCTAAACTCCTCGGCGTCAGCGCAGTTCGAATCGGCACCGTGGGTGGCGATTCACTGGCGTTGAAGACAGAGAAAGGCGAATTCACGTGGACCGTGGGCGAGCTTTATGACCTATGGTGGAATTCCATCGCAAGGGCGATGAAAGAATAGCTCTATTTCGGGATAACTTCGAACTCCGCTAGAGAAGCCCAGGGGCCGGAGGCGTAGCCCGATAGGGCGACCAATCTTACGCATCGCGTGGTTACCGGATGCTCGAAAAGTACCTGCTTTAAGTGGGCATTGGAATCGAATGTGCCTTTGGCTACGGGACTGCCCCAATTGGTCCCGGCGTCGCTGACATAGAATTCGTAATCTTTAATCCAACCGTTGCGGTTGCTATCCTGTCGCGGCAACACCGTGAAACCTTTCAGTGCAATGGGCTTATCAAAACCGATCTGCAATTCGTGCGGGAAGGACCTCAACGGTTCTTCCCACGAGGTGTGCCATAAGGTCGCGAGATCTCCGTCAATCGCGTGCTCGGCTTCGTAGCCGGCTTGGGCGCTGTCGGTTTTGATCACGCGCGCCCCAAGCCGCTCCATCAATGACTGCTCAGCGAACAGTCCGCGGACCTGGTCAATGGAAAGTTCCACGGCAGGTTTGAATTTGCTACCGGCCATGTAATCCAAAAGACTGTGCCGCAACTGCCGAGCAGCGGGGTTGCGCTCGAGATCATGCTGCAAATCGACGCTGCACACAAGCAGTTTGCCCGGGCCAACTTTGGCCTCGAACGCCAATGCCAGCTTCCGATTGGTAACCCAGTCATCGATGACTTGGATGGTCGGGCGAAGTTCGGAGGGGAGATCGTCTAGAATCATAACGCCCGCGCGGCTGACCAGGTACCACCACTGCCAGTTGCTGCAGAACTCCGTCGGGAACTCTGCCAGCGCAGGATTCTTCGGATCGCACAGAATGCCTAGCGTGTGGGGTGGCTGGCGGCGCGTCCAGGCCGTGTTCCAAAAGATGCTCGAGAACCCGATGGCAACCTTACCGAGGCGATCACCTTTTACCCGGTTCGGCGGGATCATCAGGAGAACCTTGTCGCCGGCATTCAGCTTGGCTAAAGCTGCCGCATCCAGATCGGTTGCCAGTGTGATATCCCGCGGTAGCTCCGTCTGAACCTTCGCAGGATACACCCATACATCCCAGTCGTTTTCGAACGAAGCGCTTCGACCGTTGTTCATAGACGCTGTGGCCGGGATCGGCTCCTTGGCTTTTACGGCAACCATGAACTTGTATCGCGCCGGTGTGCGCAACTTCCTCAAATCCACGCTTACATGACCCAAAGGCACGCTGTTATCCACAGGGATTGTTCTGGTGGCCAGGTCGCCGCCGGCTGCGGATTTGCCGTCCTCACCGATGAGTTTCCAGCTCACTTGCGCGTCGGTGATTGGCTGATCGCTAAAGTGCGCGACCTCCAGATCGGCTTCGAGCTTCTCGTCAATGGTAAACACGAGCTTGGCCAGACGCGCCAGCGGAACCGTGCTATTGCAAAACCGGCTGTATTCTTGCGCCGCGACGTAGCCTTTGTCGTCCCAGAAAGGATCCAACACGCCGACCAGTGCAGTGCCCTGCCCCGGAAAATCGTGCAGGTCCAGCAACTCGAATCCTCCCATGCCGGGTGTGCGCAGCGCGGATTCGATATCTTCCTTATAACAAAGAGTCTGAAGCTTGCCCGATGCCAGCAGGAATTGATGAGCGAGACCGCTCATATGATGCGCGGCGAGGGTTTCGCGGAAAATCTCGAAATTCTTTGGCTTGAGATAGCCCGTGTATTTGGGGATCTCATCGAAATTCGGATAGACACACCACTGCCCGATCTCATGGCTGACCACCGGGACGGTACGCTGCTCGATATAAGATCGGTAATCGGTGGTGGTTTCGGGCGGTAGATGATTGATGCGTGATTTCAGTCCGCCGCCCCACGATTGGATTCGTGGATCGGGTGTGACATGGAACTGGTTCTCCGGGAGTTGCGGCCAACCGGACCCACTGGTCCACAGGCGTCGCGCGTCCTCGGCTTTGAAGTGTTCTACATATTTGGCAAGGTAAGCGTTGACGTTTTTGCCGCCCGGTTCATTCCCGTATGGCATCAACAAAAACGAAGGATGATTGCCGTAAGCTTTGAGAATGCGATCAGTTTCGTCATAAACCCACTGGTCCACCGGTTTGCCGTCGCCGATGGTCGTCGACTGGTTCGCCCAGCAAGTTTCGATTTGGTAATAGAAGCCAAGTTCGTCGGCGGCTTCGAAGGCGGCTTCCGGCGGGCACCAGGAATGGAATCGAAGCAAATTCAGGCCATGGGCTTTCGCCACATGGATGATGCGTTTCCAGGATTCCACGTCCGTGGGCGGATGGCCAGTTTTGGGAAAGATGCAGCATTCAAGCGTGCCGCGAATGAAGATCTTGCGTCCGTTCAGGACGAATTGAGTGCCCTTGGTTGAAATGTCGCGCAAACCAAAAGTGACGGTGCGCGATTCTGGTGCGCCGGCAAGGAACGCCGAGAGTCGGTACAGGTTGGGGTTGAATTCGCCCCACAGTGCGACCGATTCGCCCAAACTAAGTTCGGTTTCGAAACTGCCGTCCGGGGCCGGTTTGATGGAGGTTTCTGCAATTGGGTCACTGGCGCTGGCACCCGTTTTGGCGACAGACAATTTCAGGGTCGGTGACTGGTTCTTTGCGCCTTGGAGTTTGCCGCGAACCGTGACCGATTTATTGGCAGCGTGCGGATAGACCTGAAGATCATCAAACCAAACCGAAGGTGTGGCCGCGATGCTGATGTCCCCCACAATGCCGTTCCAATTCCCTTGCGTATGATCCGAGATGCAGTGAGAGTTGACGCCGATGTCGATGATCAAGCTGTTATCGACACGGATTGTGAGTTGGTGTTTACCGACGGCAAGGCCGATTCCAAGGTCGTACTGGTGAGCAGTCGCAAGCGAATTGTTTGAGCCGAGCGGTTTGCCGTCGAGCCACGCGCGCGTTTCCCAATGAGGGCGCTCGAGGTTGAGCACGATGCGTTTGGCTTCCCAGCCTTTTGGGATCTCGATGTCGCGCTGATACCAGGCGACTCCGGCGTAGTACTTCTCCGGCTGGAGCCAAAACGGCACCTTGATGTTGCCAGGCTGGCGATACTTCTCGTATTCCGGCGCGGTGAACCACGAACGATCGACGATGTCGCCCGTCCATTTGGTGTCGATGGTAACGTCATCGCCAATGCCTTGCTCGGGTAATGAACCGGGAAGTTTGATTTTGTCCGGCAGGGTACGGTCGAACCACTTTGCCTGAATGCCGGTGTTTGTGCGATCGAGTTGGAAACGCCAGGTACCAGCGAGGGAGAGACTGTTTGCGGCGCAGAGAACGGGGCCTGGGGACAGGATTGCGAGTGCGGCAAGAATATCGATGAACCAAGCAAAAACTCCCCTCACCCTTACCCTCTCCCTTGGCCGGAACGATTCAGTTGGAAGCCGTTTTTTCATTAGTCCCACGTTTTCAAGCTGCGGAAAACTCAACTGCAATGCAGTTGAGCGGTGGCAGCATACTTTTCAGTTTTTCAATGACTTGGACCCACCAACTGCGCTCTTG
>CAZUVM010000255.1:0-11155 GCA_964623885.1 uncultured Verrucomicrobiota bacterium | reverse complement strand
CGCGCCGGATTGGATCTAGTCCCACGCCCGGATTCGAAGGAAGGCCGCGGACTAGGTCTCAAAGTCCAATCCGGCGAGTTGGTTCTGTCATCCCGGCAGGCCGAGACGTTTGTCGAACTGACGAACGGCCCAACTATGCTGCGGGCGCTCGAGCTTTCCGTTTCGCGTGACCAAGCACTCGATTTTGGCCGCGCGTTTCTGTGCGCGTCCTGGGACGGCCATGCCTTTTCGATCGACACTCCCGTCGCACTCTTTTTCGGCGCCGGCACCCTGTACTGCCGCGACAACCGTGAATACTTGGTCAAAGCCTTTCCGGTAAACATCCGGTTCGATGCTGAGCGCGCTTACCTGAACTGCTATTTCCCCATGCCGTTTTTTCGTTCCGCACAACTGCGATTGATCAGCCGTACCGACCAGCCTTTGAATGTCCATTGGTCGGTCCGCTATCAACACTTCAAAGGTTCGCCGGCCGAAGTCGGTTATTTGCACGCCACCTACGGGGATCATCCCAAGCCGGTGCCGGGTCAGGATCTGGTCCTGCTCGATACTCGTCAAACTGAAGGCGGCGGCGACTGGTCCGGGCAATTCGTCGGCACGTCTTTTATATTTTCCGACCGCGCCGTCCTGAACACGCTCGAAGGCGACCCGCGTTTCTTTTTTGACGACAGCCAAACGCCGCAAGCTTACGGCACCGGCACAGAGGAATGGGGCGGTGGCGGCGATTATTGGGGCGGACAAAACATGACTCTACCTTTCGCCGGTCACCCCACTGGCGCTCGCAATGCCAAAGAAGCCAAAAATGACGAAGATAACATCGAATCTGCCTATCGTTTCCTGCTGGCGGATTTGATGCCGTTCGGACGCAACGCGATTATCCGTCTTGAACACGGCGGTCAGAATGAATCCACCGAACATTACCAGACGGTCACGTATTGGTATGGCGCTCATCATTCCACCTTGGTCAAAAGCGATGAATTGAGAATCGGCAATGTCGCAAGCGAAAGCGCTCATCAGTATTCTTCACCCGACGCAAGTGAACCTTACGAGATTACCTCGAGGTACGAATGGGGCGTCGACACTTTGAATGGGAAAGAAATCTATCCGGCCCAAACGGACGTTGGCCGCAAAACCACCGGGACATCCGAATTCAATCTCAAGCTGGATCCGAACAATGTCGGCGTGCTGCTTCGCCGCAAACTCGATTATCAATTTCCCAATCAGCGCGCGGAAGTCTCCGTTGCTGCCCTCAGAAACGGCAAAACCTCGGGACCGTTCAAACCTGCCGGTATTTGGTATCTCGCCGGCAGCAGCACTTGCGTGTATTCCAATCCCCGCGACGAACTGGGTGCAACACAGCACATCGTGGAAACCTCCGACCGCCGCTTCCGCGACGACGAATTCCTCGTGCCTCGCGCCCTTACGGCGGGTCGCTCCGAAATCCGCGTGCGCATTCGGTTTACGCCGATTCAACGCCCGTTGTTTCCCGGCCAATCTCTGGGTGAACTCGCCTGGACAGAGCTTCGTTACGACGCCTACTGCTTCATCCTGCCACGTTGACTCAATTCTTTTGCCGCCGGTTTACCGAATTTCCCGCAAATTCTTCTCGAGGCATTCCGGGCAGATCGCGCTCGTGGTCTCGCTGCCTGTCAGGCTGGTGATATAGGCTTCGACTTGTTCCCAAAACCCGCGGTCAGCACGGACCTTCTTGCACCAGGCGCAGATAGGTATCAGCTCGGTGAGCTTTCGGATGCGCGCATTCGCCTGCACCAAATCTTCGACCAGTTTTTCCATGTCCGCCTCCAGTTCATCGCGGGAATGCAATGCGGCCCGCAAGTCCTGCAACTGTTTCCCGGGCACAAGCTGCGCTACCACCTGCCGACTCAGGATTCGCAAAGCCTGCAGTTGTTCATCGCTCAGGCGCCTTGGAATGCGGTCAATCACACATAATGCGCCCAGATGGTGCCCATTCGGGGCCGTCAAAGGTGCGCCTGCATAGAAACGTATGTGCGGTTCCCCCAACACCAGAGGATTGTCGGCAAACCGCGAATCCTGTGTGGCATCCGGGACGATGAACACTTCTGGCGACATGATCGCGTGGGCGCAAAAGGCATCGCGGCGCGCAGTTTGGCAGGTTTCCAAACCGATTTTCGATTTAAACCATTGCCGATCTTCATCCACGAGGCTGATTAGCGAAATCGGTGTGCGGCAAGTGGTTGCCGCCAGCCAGGTCAAATCGTCGAACCGGTCTTCGGGGCGGGTATCAAGAATGCCATAGCCGCGCAACGTATGCAGCCGTTCCGTCTCGTGTTCGGGTATTGGATAGCTCACGGTGTCCCAGAAAAGAGCTGCGCGCCTGCTATCTGTAGGACGCGCCAATGGTTACAAATGTTCCGTTCGATTTTTCCACGGGGCAAAGACAAAACGCCTATCGGGGACTCTATTATGGCAGCGGCAGTTCCAGGACTCTTCCTTTCTTGGCTAAACCGTCCCCGAATTTGCTACCGATTCATAATACACTCCATCAAAGCCGATGAGTCCATAGTCGATTCTGGTTGACTCACTCCAGGTCATCCTCAATTTTCTGGCACAGCAGCGAGCGATTCTTACGGCATGATTTTTGGTTTCATCCACCGCTCCCCTGGCCGCCTGGGCCTGCTAGCCTGCATCTGCGCGGCGCCATTTCTCGTCACCGGGTGCAACAAACCGCTGGACACCGCGCATCCTGCAAAGCCAAAAATCGCCCTGGTCATGAAGTCGCTCGCCAACGAGTTCTTCAGCACCATGGCGGACGGCGCGCGTCGGCACCATGAAGCTCACCCCGGCGACTACGATTTAATCGTCAACGGCATTCCAAACGAAACCGATCTCGGCGCTCAGGTAAATCTCGTCGACCAAATGCTCGCGCAGGGGATCAACGCGTTGGTAATCGCTCCCGCGGATTCCAAGGCGCTCGTCCCAGTGCTGAAGCGCGCCCAGCAATTGGGCGTCCTGGTCGTGAACATTGATAACAAGCTGGACGCCGATGTCCTGAAACAAGCCGGCATCACAATCCCCTTTGTCGGGCCGGACAACCGCGCGGGCGCACGCAAAGTCGGTGAAGCCCTCGCGCGGCATCTTAAGGCCGGCGATCCAGTGGCCATCATCGAAGGCATTCCCACTGCCTTCAACGGCCAGCAGCGGCGGCTTGGGTTTGAAGACGCTATGAAAGCCGCGGGGATGAATATCGTCGGCATCCAGAGCGGCAACTGGGAGATGGACAAAGCCAACAACGTGTCTGCTGCTATGCTCAGCGAACATCCAGACCTCAAAGCCATTCTCTGCGCCAACGATAGCATGGCACTGGGCGCAGTCGCGGCGATCCAAGCGGCAGGCAAGACCGGCAAGGTGCTTGTTGTTGGCTTCGATGATATCAAAGCTATCCGCCCCATGCTCGATGACGGTCGTGTCGTCGCCACCGCCGACCAGCATGCGGACCGACTCGCGGTGTTCGGCATCGAGGCCGCCCTCAAATTTCTGAAAGGCCAGACGCCCGCCGACCAAACCACCGCCGTCGATCTGATCACCAAATGAGCTCGCTACTCCTGCGCGTCACCGGGCTCCAGAAAAGTTACAGCGTGCCTGTGCTCAGCGACTTCAGCTTTGAGCTCGAGCACGGCGAGGTGCACGCTTTGGTCGGCAGCAACGGCGCCGGTAAATCCACGTTTGCTCGCATCCTCTGTGGGTTGACCCTGCCCGATCAAGGTTCGCTGCAGCTCGAGGGCCAGGAATACTCGCCTCGCACCAAGCGCGAAGCCGAGCACGCCGGCGTTGTTATGGTCATGCAGGAATTGAATGTGATCGGGGCGCTCACGGTCGCCGAAAACATATTCCTGAGCCGGCTGCCGTCGGTCGCCGGGTTCGTGCGCTTCAAGGAATTGCACCAGATGGCCCTCGAGGCCCTGGCTCGGGTTGGCCTGGGGGAATTGGATCCTGCCACGCCGGCCTCGCGGCTCGGCGTCGGCCAGCAACAATTGGTCGAAATCGCCGGGGCACTCGCTCAGAACTGCCGAGTCCTGATCCTGGACGAACCCACCGCCGCGCTGACTGACCCCGAAATTGATCGCCTTTTCGAAAATATCCGCCGGCTGCAGGCGCAGCAGGTCGGCATCATTTACGTCAGCCACCGCATGGACGAAATCCGGCGCATCGCGACCCGCGTCACCGTCTTGCGCGATGGCCGGCGCGTCGCTACCCACAAGGCCGTCGAAACCACGCCGGCCGAACTTGTGCGCGAGATGGTCGGGCACGATTTGCCCGAGCGGAAAGCGACTGGAGCGCGGACGGCCGGAAATGTCGCGTTGCGCGTCGAACACCTGGCGGCGGGCGAACGCGTCCAGGACGTGTCATTCGCTGTGCGTCGTGGCGAAATCCTTGGCCTCGCCGGGTTGATTGGCTCGGGCCGGACTGAAACGTTGCGGGTGATATTCGGCGCGGACTCGAAAACTGGCGGGGAGATTTTCCTGGGCGACAGCTTGCAGCCGTTGGTAATTCGCGAGCCGGCGGATGCCGTGCGCGCGGGCATCGGCATGGTGCCCGAGGACCGGAAACTCGACGGCTTGCTGCTGGCCCATTCTATTCGCGTGAACGCCACACTTGCGACTCTGCGCCGTCATGTGCACGGCGGAGGGTGGCTCGATTTTGGAGCCGAGAAAAACACGGCGAGCTCGATGTGCGATCGCCTGGCGGTCCGATGCGGTTCTGTTGAGCAAATCGTTTCCGAACTCAGTGGCGGCAATCAGCAAAAGGTTGTCATGGCGCGGTGGCTGGCGCGCGATTGTCAGGTGCTGCTGTTTGACGAGCCCACGCGCGGCATCGACGTCGCGGCGAAGGATACGATCTACCAGTTGCTCCACGAGCTCGCCGCTGAGGGCAAGGCGATCGTCATGGTCTCCAGCGAATTGACCGAACTGATGGCGTTGTGCGATCGCATTCTCGCCATGTCGGCCGGACGTATTGTTGGGGAGTTCCTTCCTGGCCAGTGGACCCAGGAAGCCATTACCCGCGCGGCCTTCAGTGGCTATCTCGATCGCCAGCCCGCGCCCGCCGCATGAACAAGTAATGAAACCCAGCGCATTTAAGCGCTTCGGCGAATACGGCGCCTTGTTGCTCGTCTGGGTCGCGCTGGTCTTGCTCTTTGGCGCGTTGAGCGACAATTTTCTGAAGCCTGCCACCTTCGGCGCATTGGCCAATCGCATTCCAACGCTAATGGTTGTTTCCGCCGGGATGACCCTGGTTCTGATTATTGGCGGCATCGATCTCTCGGTCGGTTCCGTGCTGGGACTCGGCGGCGCGGTCTTGGGCCTGGCCATGATCGATTGGCATTGGCCTTTTTGGGCCGGCGCGGGTCTATGCCTTGGCGTCGGGCTGGCTGCAGGCACACTCAACGGCCTCGTCAGTGTCTGGCTTGGCATTCCATCTTTCATAGTGACGCTGGGAATGCTCGAAGCCGTGCGCGGCCTCGCTTATCTCGTCACGCATTCTCAAACCAAATACATCGGGCCGGGTGTCGAGCCGCTCTCGCAAACCATTCCTGGCCTCGGTTGCTCGTGGGCATTCGTAATCGCCGTCGTGGTCATTGCCAGCGGCCAGCTTGTGCTCTCGCGAAACCTGTTTGGCCGTTATCTCATCGCGATTGGCGCCAATGAACGGGCCGTGCGCCTGGCCGGGATCGATCCGCGCCCTGCCAAGCTCGCTGTGTTCGCGCTGCTCGGATTGCTGACGGCACTTGGCGCTCTTTTCTATACCTCGCGGCTCGGATCAGCCGATCCTAATGCCGGGAGCGGCCTGGAGCTCTCCGCTATTGCCGCCGTCGTTATTGGCGGCACCAGCTTGATGGGCGGCCGGGGCTCGGTCGTGAGCAGCTTTTTTGGCGTGCTGATCATCGCAACGCTCGAAGCCGGCCTCGCGCAGGTCGGCGCTTCCGAACCCGCAAAGCGGATTATTACCGGCCTGGTTATTGTCCTGGCCGTGGTACTGGACGCTTGGCGGCAGCACCTCGCCGGCAGATCACTGTTTCGCCGACTTTTAACACCTACTCCACTATGAAACCCATCCGCTTCGCTCAATTTTCAATCCCCAACGCCCTCGGAGGATTGTGGCAAAAGGCTCTCATCGTGTTTGCCATTTTCATGATTTGCTCTTCGCCTGCCGCGTCCTCGACTCCGCCTCCCGTCCAAATCATTTTCGACACGGACATTGGCAACGACGTCGACGACGTCCTCGCGCTGAGCCTGCTGCACGCGCTCGAGACGCGCGGCCAATGCCATTTGCTTGCTGTCACCGTCACCAAGCCCGACGAGCTCGCGTGCCCGTTCGTCGATGCCATCAACCACTTTTACGGCCGCCCGGAAGTCGCGATCGGATTCACGCGGTCCGGGCTCAAAAACGATACCAGCAAATTCCTCCTTTTGGCGGATATCAAAGACTCTGGCACGTCCCGCTACCCGCACCGGCTCAAGCGCAGCTCCGACGCGCCGGCGGCTACGGCGCTCCTGCGCAAAACGCTCAGCCGGCAACCCGATGGCTCCGTCGTCCTCGTCCAAGTCGGTTATTTCTCGAATCTCGCCGCCCTGCTCGATACTCCGCCCGACTCTTTTTCTTCGCTGGATGGCACCGCCTTGGTGCTGCAAAAAGTTCGGTTCCTCTCGGTGATGGCTGGTGCGTTTCAGGCGATAGGGGACAACAAACATTACCTGGAATACAACGTCACGCAGGACCTGCCGGCGGCGAGAAAACTCGCAGACAAATGGCCCACTCCGATTGTCTGGAGCGGGTTCGAGATCGGCATCGCCGTGCCGTATCCGGCCGTCAGCATCGCTCAGGATTTCGCTTATGTGCCGCATCATCCGGCCGCCGAGGCCTATCGGCTCTACAATCCGCCGCCGCACGAGCGACCCACTTGGGACCTGACGAGCGCGCTCTATGCTGTTCTGGCGGACCGCGGCTATTTCGGTCTCTCGCAGCAGGGGCGCGTCACCGTCGAGTCCGATGGCTTCACCCACTTTACGCCCGAGCCCAATGGGCGAGATCGCTACCTCACTCTGGATGAAGCGCAAAAGGCACGCGTCCGTGAAGCGCTCGTCCAGCTCGCAAGCCAGCCGCCCCAGTGTCTTCGTAATGGGGAATAGGATTCTTGAGGCTGCCGGCAATGCATCTATGATCACGCGCCTCACCAAACTGGAACCGGATCAGATTGATAATTTGCTGGCGGCGAGTCAGCGTGAAGGATTCCGTTTCGTGGCGCGGCTATGTGAGGAGTGGGAGAATGGGAGCAACCGGTTCAACAAGCCCGGCGAGGCGCTCTTTGGGCTTTCAGTGGATGGCGAACTCGTGGCCATTGGCGGCATTAACCGCCAGGACGATTCGACGGGCCGCCTGCGGAGGTTTTATGTGATGCCTGCTAATCGGCGCCGGAGATTAGGCTCGCGGTTGCTGCACCATATCCTGGACCATGCCGCCCGCCATTTTCGGCATGTCGTTTTGCGAACCGACACAGGCGCTGCTGACCGTTTCTACCTCGCGCACGGTTTCATACGCATCGTCGATTCCAACGATGCGACGCATGAGAGGGAGTTGGGAGCGGTTGAACCTTGTGGTTCCGGGTTAGATTCGTAGTAGCGATGCCGCAAAGGAACAATCGGGGAGCCACCGATTGCAACCTAAGAACCGCGGCTGAACTTCACTCCCACACGCTTGCCTCCGGATGTAGTCGATTCAGGGCCAAAAAACTCTCTTTTGCAACCTCTACCCGTGGTGTTATTCTAGGCCGACCTGCTCCACGCCTTGGTCGTGGGGCGACCGATGAAGGTTTTTGCAAAACGCTCTCCCTGGGAACCCGTTCGAAGTTACCGCGAGGAATATCGTCGTGAAATGGCGTGTCAGATTGTGCACGACTCGTTGCATCGACGGCCGGGCTGGACAGAATGGTATACCCTTTCGCTGGGCGACAAGGCCGTTGGCTATGGTGCTGTGGCCGTCGGCGGGCCCTGGAAAGGCACACGCACGGCCTTCGAGTTTTATGTCAGTCCGCCACACCGCCCCGCGTTGGTTGACCTTTTCGATTCTTTTATCTCAGCAGCGCATGCGGTCGAAGTATCGGCGCAGACGAACGATGCCCAGCTCTGTGTCGGTTTGCATCAGCGATGCCGCGACATTCAGGCGGAGGCGCTCGTGTTCCGCGATGGACTGGAGACTTCGCTGAAGGTGCCGGGCGCAAGGGTGCGAAAAAGGGCTGAGAATGAAGCAGTCTTTGAGCACAAGGTCGAGCCGGTCGGCGATTATGCGGTTGAGTTCGAAGGTGAGGTGGTGGCGACGGGAGGCTATTTAACGCACTACAACCCACCGTTCGTAGACATTTTCATGGAGGTCAGGCCGAACATGCGACGCCGCGGTTTCGGCGCTCTTTTGGTTCAGGGCATCAAACGAGCGGCGCACGAGGCGAAGCTGATGCCTTGCGCTAGATGCAATCTGGATAACGTGGGCTCGCGGCGCGCGCTCGCTCGTGCGGGCATGATTCCGTGCGCGCACATTGTAAGGGGGAAAATACTGGGGGTGTAGTTGAGTTATGGACCACTCTGCCCTCGCAGCATGTGCGTTTCACAAGCAGGCGGACAAGTATCGGGAAAAGTACATGGACCTGACCATGTACAACAATTCCTACAGGCAATTCTGTGAATTGCTGCCGCCGGGTCGCGCCCGTGTATTGGACGCAGCATGCGGCCCAGGCAATGTGTCGCGGTACTTCACGACACAAAGGCCCGATCTCGATCTGCTGGGCATCGATCTTGCCCCCCGGATGGTGGAATTGGCTCGTGAGGCGGTTCCCTCAGCCCGTTTCACGGTGCACGATTTCAGGCGTATGGCCGATCTGAAGCTGCGTTTCGACGGGATCATCTGCGCGTTTGGCTTGCCTTACATTTCACGCGACGATGCGGACGCATTTATCAAAGCAGCCGCGAAGATACTTGAACCAAAAGGAGTGTTTTATCTCAGCACGATGTTGGGCAGAAGCGAGGACTCGGGTTTCCAGCGTAGTAGTGGCGGAGACGAAGTGTACATCACCTATTACAGCGAGGATGAGGTTATACGTTCACTGCAGGAATGTGGATTTACATTGGTTCAAAAGATCCTAATTCCAAGTCCGAGCAATGCCACAAGAGCGACGACGGATTTGATTGTGATTGCGAGGAAGTAGAATCGAGCCCATGGCAAACCTCGCTCGCCGACTTACCAAAACGGTTTCGCAGGGTCTGGTAGGCCATTACTTTACTTTGGAACTACCCGGTTCGCATACTTGAGTAAATCGGTCGTGATTCGACAGTTTGGTAGGAATTTCCGCGATTTCTGAATAGGTCAATCCTCTAATCGAGCATAGGATTAAGTGCGCTAGTGGGGTCTGTACCCCATATGAATGGGGATTCTTCCCGGTACAGTGTTTACCTACTGCCGGTCGGTGGTCGCATGTTTGGTTGTACAATTGCAACCCGACCACACCGCGTGCTCAGCCGCGCGCCTTCCGGCATTAAGGCGCCGATGAAAAAAGAAACTACTCCCACCCCGGAACATCAATCTTCCGCCCGTGAAGTCCAGGCCTTGGCTATACCACATAGCCACGCCATGGCTGGGCCACCGAGACATAAACCGCCCCCGTCACAGCGGCCACGCCGCACGGAAAACGGCGGCAGCAAGGGGTTCAACGGCAACCAAAGCAGTGACAACCAGCTCGATACCGAGCGGGTGCTCGCAGCTTTGATGGCAATTAAGCAGGGTGATTTTAGCGCTCGCCTTCCAGTAGGTTGGACCGGCATCGCCGGCAAGGTAGCCGATACGTTCAACGACATGGCCGATCTTATGTCGCGCTCAACGGAAGAATTGAGCCGTGTCAGCCGAACGGTTGGCCGAGAAGGCCGGATCCAGGACCGCCTTTCCGTGGGGCATGTGACTGGGGCATGGGCTGAACGCGTTAGCTCCGTTAATACTCTCATCGATTGCTTGGCACACCCAGTCAGTGAAACGGCGCGCGTCATCGGCGCCGTTGCCAAAGGCGACCTCTCACAGAGCATGTCGCTGGAAATCGACGGACACGAACTGAAAGGCGAGTTTTTCCGCACGGCCAAAACCGTGAATACGATGGTGAACCAGCTTGGCGCTTTCGCCTCGGAAGTAAACCGCGTGGCGCGCGAAGTCGGCACCGAAGGGAAGCTGGGTGGCCAGGCCAAGGTCAAAGGAGTCGCCGGCACATGGAAGGATTTGACGGATAACGTCAACCTGATGGCGTCCAACCTGACCTCACAGGTCCGTAATATCGCTACCGTGACCACCGCGGTGGCCAACGGCGACCTGACCAAGAAAATCACGGTCGACGTCCGTGGCGAGTTCCTCGAACTCAAAGACACCATCAACACGATGGTGGACCAACTGCGCTCGTTCGCCTCGGAAGTGACGCGTGTGGCGCGCGAAGTCGGTACCGAAGGCAAGCTCGGCGGCCAGGCCAAAGTCGAAGGTGTGTCCGGCACCTGGAAAGACTTGACCGACAACGTCAATTTCATGGCCGGCAACCTCACGTCTCAGGTCCGTAACATTGCCGCCGTCACCACGGCGGTCGCGAATGGCGACTTGTCCAAGAAGATCACGGTCGACGTTAAGGGCGAAATCCTCGAATTGAAAAACACGATCAACGTAATGGTCGATCAGCTCTCGTCGTTCGCCGCAGAAGTCACTCGCGTGGCGCGCGAGGTCGGCACGGAAGGCAAACTGGGCGGCCAGGCGGAAGTTAAAGGCGTCGCCGGCACCTGGAAAGATCTCACCGACTCGGTGAACTCAATGGCGGGCAACCTTACTGCCCAGGTCCGTAACATCGCTGAAGTGACGACGGCAGTCGCGAATGGCGACTTGTCCAAGAAGATCACGGTCGACGTCAAAGGTGAAATCCTGCAGCTCAAGGACACTATCAATACGATGGTGGACCAGCTCCGCTCGTTCGCTTCGGAAGTGACTCGTGTCGCGCGCGAGGTCGGCACAGAGGGCAAACTGGGCGGCCAGGCCGAAGTCAAGGGTGTTGCCGGCACTTGGAAGGACCTGACGGACAACGTGAACTCGATGGCGGGCAACCTTACCG
>CAZUVM010000254.1:0-17456 GCA_964623885.1 uncultured Verrucomicrobiota bacterium | reverse complement strand
CTGCAATTGGGACAGCAACTGGCGGCGGGAGCGCTGGTGGCTCGTGTGGCGGACCCGTTAAAGCTCAAGGCGGAGATTAAGATTCCGGAAACGCAGGCCAAGGATGTTTTGCTGAATCAAGCGGCCGAAATTGACACGCGCAACGGCATCGTCCGCGGCCATGTAGTTCGAGTTGACCCGGCGGTGGAAAACGGCACGGTAAGCGTGGATGTGACCCTCGATGAACCGCTGCCGAAAGGGGCACGCCCGGATCTGACGGTGGACGGGACGATCGAAATTGAGCGTCTTGAGAACGTGGCACACGTCGGTCGGCCGGTGCAAGGCCAGGCAGATAGCCAGGTGAGCCTGTTCAAGATCATCGATAAGGGGGCGGCGGCCATCCGAGTTCCAGTGAGGCTTGGTAGAAGTTCTGTCAGTACCATCGAAATTCTCGACGGCCTGAATGTGGGTGATCAAATCATCCTGTCGGATATGTCGCGTTGGGATACCCACGACCGGATCAGGCTGAACTGACTGAGCTGTAAGCTTTGAGGAAGTGATTCTGAATCGAGGGCGTAATCAACAACGTCCTGGTTCAAATCCCCAATTGGGTGGCGAAGAGAACCGTGGTGCTGCGGGTCGGAGCTTTGACTCTCAGCCGGAGGTTTGTCGGGCCATGGACGTGCAATGCGCGGCGAGGATGCCAAGGCTCGGTTTCGGCCAACTCAAACTCTGGCGCGCGTTGCAGGAACTTTCCCAGTGCGATCCTGGCTTCCATCCGTGCCAGGGCTGCGCCCAGACAGGAATGAATGCCGTGCCCGAAAGCAATGTGCGGGTTCGGATCGCGGCGGATGTCGAAGCGAGCCGGGTCGGAAAAAAGATTGGGGTCGCGGTTTGCGGAACCAATCATGGGCAATACCAGTTTACCGGCGGGAATGGTTTGGCCGTGCATCTGCACGTCCTGTCTTGGGGTGCGCATCACTCATTGGAGCGGTGAACGATAGCGCAACACTTCCTCAATGGCGGAAGGCAGAAGTTCCAGGTTGGACCTAAGCAGGGCGAGCTGGTCCGGATTTTCGAGAAAACAAAGCATGGCGTTGTTGATCAGATTCGTGGTCGTTTCCTGCCCGCCGACCAGCAGGAGCTGAAAAAAGCCAAGTATCTCCTCCTGTTTGAGGCGCTCGCCGTCCACTTCGGCTTCCACCAGACGTGTGAGCAGGTCGTCCTGGGGTGCGGCCCGGCGCTTAGCAATCATGTGCCCGAGGTATTCGTCCATTTCCTTGGTTACCGCCGTAAATTCCTGGCTTGCCTCCGCAGCTTCCTGACCGCCGGAGCGCGCGTAGCTGAGTTTCAGAATGCTATCGCTCCATCGTTTGTATCTTTCCCAATCGGCCAGAGGAATGCCGATCATGCGGGCAATCACATTCATCGGCAGCGGCACCGAAAGCTCAGTTGCCACGTCAAATTCGGGCTGAACGAGCATCCGGTCGAGTAGTTGCCCGGAAAAATCCTGAATGTAAGCTTCTAGCGCGGAAATGGTTTTTGGAGTAAAAGCGCGGGAAATCAGGCCGCGCAGCTTCGAATGCGCGGGAGGGTCGTAGAAAATGAACCAGTGCGGCGGGGCGGGCACACGCGAACTGAAAGAGGCGTTATCGTTCAGGGCACGCCTGACGCCTTCGTAATCAAAAATTAACCAGCCGTTAAATGGCGGTGGAACGTACAGCAGCGGAGTTTGCCGCCGCATTTGATCGTACAAGGGATAAGGATTCCGCCTCACTTCATCGGAAAATATGTCGCTCATATGTAAGAATGGACCGAATGAAAGGCCTGAAGCCCCAAAGGATTTTCTATGTGGTAACGATGATTCTGAGAAAGTGGGATGGAGTGTTAACCCCAGGAGGAGCTTACGCTGTCTGCGCCTGAAAAAAAGCGGCGGAATGCATGCTTTTTCTCACGCCCTTAATTCCGCGTTGTTATCTTTGAGCGAGGCACGCGCATTTTTCGAACGAATCCTCGCGTACTGAACTTCTTGGTTTCCGCCCGAACAAAATAATACCCCGCAAATTTGGGCCTGAGGTTGGCAATCGTGTGCAGGTCTGGTATCCTCGGTGGTACGCCGATGCAATTTCCTACGACTCATTGGAGCGCGCTCGCTGTCGCCACGGTGCACGGGGAAGGGGAGGCCAGAGAAGCGCTGGAACAATTGTGCCGCAGCTACTGGGGGCCGGTGCGAGCCTTTATCCGTTCGAGAGGCGTCTCGGAAACCGACGCTGAAGATTTGACCCAGGATTTCTTTGCCCATGTCGTTGAAAAATCAATTTTCACGCGCGCTGATCGTTTGCGCGGACGGTTTCGCTCCTTTTTAATCGGCGCCTTGATTCGGTTCTTGCGCGATGCCGCGCAGGAACGGTTGGCTTTGAAACGCGGCGGGGGTATTCCACACGTCAGCCTCGACGCCGCGCCGGCTCAGCCAGACCTCGAACCGCTGGCGGATGAGCCCGAGAACTTAACCAGTTTCGATCGCGAATGGGCGCTGACTATCATGGAACGTGCCCTGGCGACAGTGCGAGCCGAATACGCCCAGGGCGGCCGTGAAAAGAATTACGCCGTGCTGAAGGATTTCCTGCCCCGCGGGAGCGAGTCTCGTTCATACGAGGGTGCGGCGCATGAACTGGGTGTCTCGGTTGCAGCCTTCAAGTCTGAGCTGCACCGGTTGCGTTCCCATCTGCGCGCGCTGGTTCAGCAACAAGTCGCGCAAACCGTGTCGGCGCCGCATGAGGTCGCTTCCGAAATGGATTACTTACAGAAGGTCCTAATGGACAAAGCCAGCCAATCTGGCTCGCCCACCGAAACTTCGGCGTCATGATTCCTGAGAATCATTTATAAGTTCACAATCAAGTAGCCATGTAAGCATCAAACATGCGGGCGTGAAAGACTCCTATCCAGTTGCAGAAAACCCAACGCGCTGCCAGGCCTGCGGGACGCTGCTGAACGCCCGCCTGGATGGCTTATGTCCCAGTTGCACCTGGCAGGCATTGGTTGAATCGGCCGAGCAAAACAGAGGCCCTCAAATTCCCCCGGATGGCGGGGCCGAGCCGGTTCTCTTCCGGGTTGCGAATCACATTGTAATTGAGGAGATCGATCGGGGCGGCATGGGGCTGGTTTACCGTGCGCGCCAGATTCACCCGGCCAGGATGGTAGCACTCAAGATGTTGCTCGCGCACCAGGTTGCCGCTTCCGGGATGATCGACCGTTTTCGTTTGGAAATAAAAGCCCTCACGCAGCTGGACCATCCCTCAATTCTCCCGGTTTACGATGCTGGCGAGTACGAAGGGATGCCATATTTTACCATGAAGCTGGCGGCCGGAGGGACCTTGGCTTCGCGAATCAGCCAGTACCGCGGCCGGTTCGCCGATATCGCCAACCTGCTTACGGTTGTCGCGGGTGCCGTTCAATTTGCGCATGAACGGGGAGTGTTACATCGCGATCTTAAACCGGGAAACGTTCTGTTTGATGAGTCCGGACGGCCATACATCAGTGATTTCGGCCTGGCCAAAATGGTCGATTGTCTGTCGGATGCAGCCCCGTCGCTGACGGTTTCGACACACTTGCTGGGAACTCCACAGTTTTTGGCACCTGAGCTTATTCTCGCCAGTGCAGCGATGGCTACCACTGCGGCAGACATTTACGGTTTGGGTGGAATTCTTTACGCGCTGATGACTGGACAGCCGCCGTTTTCCGCGGAGAACCTCCCGGCGTTATGCCGGCGCATTGCCGAAGAGGAGCCAGTGCCGCCCTCCAAAATGGCTCCTGACGTGCCGCGCGATCTGGAAGTCATATGCCTTAAATGCCTGGCCAAGCAACCGGCGCGGCGTTATGCCTCGGCGCGTGAATTCGCGGATGATTTGCAGCGATGGCTGGACGGAGACCCCATCCTCGCGCGACCAGTGTCGCAGTTCGAGCGAATGGTCTGCTGGACTCGCAAAAACCCGGCGCTGACCTTTGTAACCTTGCTGCTGATTACCGCGACTTTAGCAGGGGGCGCGATGCTATTAAGCGCCAACCACCGCCTCAAAACTGCATTGAAGGACGCTGAGACAGCTTACGCGTCCGCCCAACGGAACCTCTATGCAGCATTGCTTGTCCAGTCACGGCTGATTCTCGGTGCGGACGACTCGAGCCAGCGCGATCATTTGCTGGCCGTCATCAAGCAGACCGCCGCGATCAAACCGGACCGGGAGGTTCGCAATGAAGCGGTGGCGGCGCTCGCATGGCCTGGTGAAAGCCAAAATCACGTGTTTGTTCGATTTCCCGCCGCCAATGATCATCGCGCTTGCACGCTGGACGTTACGAGGGACGGCAGGTTTTTGGTTACGGGAACGCTTAATGGTGTGGCGCTTTTGGACACTGGCAGCCGCACCCAGATTTGGTCTCGTCCCCAATTGGCCATGCCCTGGATGTACGTGGCTTGTCCCCCGGATGGGAAATCGTTTCTTTATAGTTCGCGCAATTTCGGAATTGAGCGTTGCGATTTCAATTGCTCCGATGGCAACGGGACACTGGCGGTGCAAGTTGCGGACCCTATTGGAATTGGGCGTTCAATTGACACAACGATTATTGGTTTTACAGGGATGAGGACCAATTGGCTGGTGGCAGCGGACCGAACTGGGTTATACATTTCGCGAATTGAAGTTTGGCCAGGCGGTCACCCCGATCAGGCTCGGATTGTGGCCCGGGGTGAGCCAATGACGTTCTTTTCGCTGAGCCCCGACGAGAATTGGGGTGCGTCAACCACCGTGCCGGGCACGGATGTCCGGCTCTGGGACGCGCGGCAGGCCAAAAGCATCGGATTCCTGCGTCAGACTAACGCGATCATAACGGAATTCAGTCCCAACGGTCAGTGGCTCATTGCGCGGATGCCCGAACATTACGGCGTTTGGGATGTCGGCACATGGCGGTTGGTCAAAGAATGGCCTGTAAGTTTCGGCGGTTGGAACAGCAGCCGAATTGTCTTTTCACATGATAGCCGGGTGGCCGCTGCACCGCTGGGCGGCAATGGTTTTCAACTGCTGAACGGCCGCGACTTGTCTGAACTGTGCCTGTTGAGGGCACCCATCGGCTTTGAAGCGCTGGCGGCAGTTTGGAGCCCCGATGATTCAAGGTTGTATCTGCTGGACGGCGGGCACCGGCTGTACGAATGGAACATTACCGCACTGCGGAAAGAACTGGCGGCTCTAAATCTGAATTGGGCCGACTGAATCCAGAAACTTTTCAACACCATTTCCTGAGAATGATGCGAACCCTTGAAGCGGTTGGCCCACATCAATGCTGTGCACAGGTGGTCGCTCGCGATACTTGAGACGCGCGGTTTTTGGATTTTCCAGGTCATAAACCTGGTGACGGTGGGGAGGGATTCCGTTGCTCCGTGCCGGCTGGCGCCTGCCACACAGAATCGGATTGACATTGGCCGCATAGATTACTTATGCTCGCCATTAGATTCCCTCCGAAGTATGAGCGGGCAGTGTTACCGGTGGGTGGTTTTTTGCTGGTTGGCTTCGGCTGGTTCCCTTTGGGCCGCCAGCTCACCCATCGTCCTTAATACCGGCGGTGGCCAGCCATTACAGACCGAAAGCCGGCAATTGTCGCTGGATCCCTTGCTGATTCAGCCCAGCTTGGTTTTCAATTTCGGGTTTGCTACCGACGAGGCTTTCGCGCCTGGCACGTTCCTGGATTCGTTCACGGTTACAATCCAAACCACAGATTCCCAGTTTACGGCTGTCTATCTTACTACGGACGCCAGCGGAACTGTCCTGGCCCCGGCCACTCCCGGCGCATTAGCGATCGCGCCCACGACGGTTTCCCTCGGCTCAATTGCTTACCCGCCGCTTTCACCGCTGCTGAGTCGCCAGAGCGCTTATGCCGTCAGTGCGCTGATTCCGTCGCAGTTCTTCGGCAGCTCTTTTAATGTCTACTTTGATCTTTTCGATAACGGCGACGCCGTGGTGTCCCAGGGCTGGTTTAGTGATCTGCGAATCGCCGATATCCCAGAGCCTCAAGCGTGGTCGCTGCTCCTGGCGGCCATTGGCCTGTGGCGATTTGCCAGGTCGAGACGATGAACAGCTATCGAAAGCATTCCAGGCGCGTGCCAGTCCCATCGGTAAAGGTTTTCCAGCGGGGAAGCGCCAACACAACGATCCTGGTTCTGCTCGCGTTCCTGATCTGCAGCGGCGCGGCTTTGGCGCAGAACAAGACGTTTACTCTGAATGGTGCCACCCTGAGCTTGCGAGATGCCTCGGCAGACCTTGGGGTGCTGTTCACTTCAATGCATTTCAACCGCGCAGCAAACGTTTGGAACGTGGATGTGAGCCTGACCAACCAGACGACTCACCCCGTCCAAGGGCCGTTGGTGCTCCTGGTAGACAGCTTCACTGGAACAACCGGTCCGCTGCAGCCCGATGGAGTTGATGAAACGGGAAAGTCCTTTTTTGATCTCACCGGCATAGTTTTAAACGGTCAGTTGTCGCCGGGAGCACGCTCTCAGGTCCGGACTTTGTCGCTGGGCGTCACCAGTGGCTCGCCCGCGCTCATCACGCGCCGCTTTGTGGCACCGGCTACGCAGCCTTCAGCAGTTGGCCTCACGCGTACGCTGGATGATGGCGGGCAGCCCCTTGCCGGAGTACAGGTAATAGAAACGGGGCCTTTGGGAATACTCACCAATTACAGCGACACTATTTTCGGTGTTATCACTGTGGGCCAGGCGCCCGGGCTGCACACGTGGAGATTCTTTGCGGCCGGATATTTGCCGGTGTGGCGACAGCAGGTCCTGACCACAAATGAAGTCACTATCATTCTTGATCCGCGACTGGCACGGCGCAGCACGAACATCTTCAATCTCACGCCGATAGCGGGTGGCATCGTCTCGAACGCAGCCGGGACAATTCTGATTTCCTTTGGACCGGGCGCATTCAGCCAGAGCACGACGGGGGCGCTTACGCAGTTGAGTGGACAGACCTTGCCCGCGTTCCTGCCGCAAGGCTGGAGTCCACTGCAATCGTTCTCATTGGAATTGGGCGCGGAGCCTATTCAGCCCGGTGCGACAGCATTGGCATTGTTTGGACCTTTGGGAAACGGCGATGCCGCAGCCTTGGCTCGTTGGGACGCGATCGGGATGCGATGGCAAGCAATGCAAATCATTGCTGGGAGCGGGACCAGCAATGTCAATATCATGGTGCCGGGGAGTGGGGTCTACACGATTGTAGTTGCCGATAACGCGCCGTCAGCCCCGCCGGCTGCGCAACCGGGGCAACCGCTGCTGCCGAGCCTCGCCACGGCTCCTGATCCGGCAATGCTGGGGGCGACTGGCACCGTCGAGCCGGCCTCGAGTCCCGCCAGCATGGTGCCTGAGTTGGTGACCGGCATAGCGACCGTTCTCGTAACCAACCCTGCCGGCCCAATCGCCAGCGGCCTGCCGCTGCGGGGGGAAGTCCGGGAGCAGTACAGCCTCACGGATCACTCAATGCGCCATCCGCCGCAATACGAGAGCTTTTTCATTGGTTACCAACGTCCAGCGGTTGGTGATGGACTGCAATTCAGTTTCCCGTTGCGCCCGATGTTGTTGTTCGGTCCGGATGACCTCGATCAGGCAACGGTTACGATGGACGTGGTGCCGCCTTTGCCGTTTACCGGCGGCGTGCTGGATACCAACGGAGGATTGATCGCTTTGGATACACTCAGCATTTTAGCGGGCACTGGCGACCTGGGCAACCGGCCGGCAGTTCAGCTCCGGAAAATCGATCCGACCAATTTCGTCGATTTCCAAGGAGCCGGCAATCCGGTTGCCGTGTCCAACATTTTGGCCGCCTTTGAGCTTAGTGTGGCCGGCGTTTTGCCGGGCCATCATCTCGTGGCGCAATTCGGGCCGGTGCCGACGAACGGAAGCTTTGTGTTAGCGCGGGTCCGGTACGACTGGGGACTCTATGGCCTGCAGCCGATCGAACGGCTCGTTTCCGACGGGCTTGGCCATTTGTCGACCGCCGAGAATTTCACCGGCACCTCCTTGTCAGGGATCATCAGCGCCGGCCAGTACTTGTTTCTCCAATTGAGTTCGCCACAGGCGCTGCTCACCGGGATCGCTCGCAACTCCGCCGGACAACCGGCCGCTGGCTTGCCGGTCACGATTGCCAACCAGCCCTGGCTCGCTTTCTCGTCCGGCGACGGCTCATACCGGTTGCTCGCTCCCACCGGAACCGTGCAAGTAGCCGTAACGGATCTCGGCACCGGCGACACCGGCCTCTCCAGTGTCAGGGTTACCAACACACAATCAGCTGCTGCGGCCGACGTGGGTGTCCTGGTCGCCGGCCCCAGCGTGATCTCCGTCACCCCGACCAATGGAGCGGCCTCAGTATCGCGGGTTTCGCCCATCATCGTGACATTCAGCAAACCGATAAACCCGGCGACGCTATTGGGAGCGGGTCTGCAGTTGCTCGGCAGCAATTCCGTACCGGTACCCGCGGGCTTGTCGTTGAACCTGAAGAATACGATCGCCACGCTTCTGCCCACCGAGCAACTCGATCCGAGCACACTCTACACCGTTGCGATAGCTACAAATGTCACTGATTCTGCCGGCCGCGGATTAACCGGCCCTGGCCTATTTTCTTTCACCACCGAAAGCGACCTGCTCAATCGGTTAACCGCACAGCTCGTTATTTTCGAGCCCGGCGCGACCAATATTCCTGCTGATGTTCTTTCGAAGATTCCAGCCTTCGTTCCCGGGCAGGAAAAAGACGCGATTGTCGTCCAAGGCAGCGCAGGCTCCGTCGAGCCGGGTAAGCCAGTGATTCTGGCGAATGAATCGAGCGGTGAGACAGCCACCGTGCTGAGCAAGAGCGACGGCAGCTTCTACGGCCTGATCCACGGCGGCGAGGCTGACTTCATCTCAGCCACGATTGTCAATGCGAACGGCACGCGCAATTACCTCCCGGTAAGCCGCCAGCTTTTCGATAATGGATTTGTGGGGCTGTACCAGGGTGGCGGAATTCTGGAAGCGCAGAGCGACGGCGGGCCGGTGCAGGTGATCGTGCAACCAGGCGCGATCGCCGATAAGACGAAATTTAAACTGGACCTGTTAAGCACAAGCGACCTGCTCGCGCTGACGGGGGGAGTACTGCCGGTGGGAGGTACGCTTCTGGGCGGAGGTTTGAAGATCTCAGCCCAAGGCGGCTCTTCACTGGGTCCGGTGGACGTTTCAATACCGGTCACCGACGCGCAACTACAGCAAGCCGGGGTCACGAACGGTGCCACACCGAACCATTCGGTTTTTGCCATGGTTGCTCCTTCGACTTTGCAGGGCGATCACGTGTTCATGTTGCTGGATAAAATGGTGTACGAGAACGGACGGCTGGTGACGCACTCGCCGCCTTTCCCGGGTGCCAATTACCTGCTCAATCCACCCAACGATCAGCAGGAAGCCATGGACACTCAAAACCTGATCTTGGGCGCAGCATCGCCGCCGACGTCCACTGCCGGAGAGAGCGCCGCGATTTCAACGCTAGGCGTCATGCCTTTGTTGTTGGCTACTGAATCTCAGCCAGTCGTTTTTTCGGGCAAAGTGATCGAAGAAACATACGATAGCAGCGGCATTATCACCAATGCGCGTCCGGTGGGCGGTGCATTGGTGACTATCGATCCTATCGGTCACAGCACGTTCGACCAGACGCGGCCTGGGCGGCTGAGCCCCGGCGCGATTTATTGCATGTCCAGCCAGAATGGTTTTTACGCCGCCATGATTCCAGAGCCGGAGTTCGGCGATCCGACAATCCCAGGCAGCGGGCAGGAATTCGTGCTGACCGCGCAGCATCCAACTCGTTTTGGCGTTCGCACCTCGGTGCGGGCTTCCGTTCAGGTTTCGGTGGCGCGACTGACCGACATTATTTTCCATGTGCCTGGGCCGGGCGCGGTGGCGGACCCGAATCCGGCGCGGTTGAGCATGTTTCACTCGCCGCTGATTCCCGCCCCCGGGCAGCAGGCGACCATCACGGTGCTGGCGAGCCATGGATCCGACTTGCCGGTCGTCACGCTGTCCGCAATCGATACCGAGCCCCTGGTGGCCGGCGGCTTCATTCCCGCGAATGCAGCGCAGGTTCTGCCACCGGTTATAACGCAACTGGGAGCTACCACGGTCCGCGCCGCTTTCCCGGTCACGTGCACAACCAATGCACGAGTGACCTTCAAGGTGCGTGCGGATGTCAACGGTGCTCCCACAGCGAGCGCTGACTATCCCGTCACTTTTACCGATTCGCCACTCACCGTCACTAATCCGCCTTTCTCCGATCCCAACGACCACGTCGGGCCGCGAGTGGTTCAATCCCAACCGCACGACGATCCTGACTTCCTGGAGCAGAGCCTCCGACCGGGGCAGCCGATAGTCATTCTGTTCGACGAGGCAGTTGACGCTTCGATCACGAATGGGCAGGGCATTGCGCTGAGCCCGGCGGCGGATTTGCCCGTGCTGGAGTTGAGTCCGGACCAGCGCACCCTCACGCTCACGTACTATAGCTTGAACCCCGATACCAAGTACACGCTGACACTGAATTCCCAGATCACGGACATTTCTCCCATCCACAATCCTTTGGACCAGGATCCACTCACCGGCGGCTTCGACCCGTTCCTGTTGCACTTCCATACCCCACCGGTTCCACAAGGCAACCTGTCTGAAATCCAGTCCGGCGGGGGCGTGGTGATGCGCGGGATTTTTGCCTTCGCCCTGGATCGAGCCGGCCCGCTGGATGGCGCGGTGGTGGCGTACAATTTGTCCGACCCGGCGCATCCGCTGCAGGTTGGGCAACTGCAGGTTCCGGGGTTCCCGCGCGACCTGGCGCTGATCCCGAAGTATCGTTTTGCAATCGATCTGAGCCGGCAGCCGAGTTCCATTCGCACGAACAATCTGCTGGCAGTTGTGGGTGGAAAGCTGGGCGCCAGTTCGGATGAATTCGGGAACTTGTCCGGCGGCTTCCAGTACTTATGGGTAGTGGACATCAGCAACCCCAGCAACATGGTGCGCCTCGCCTCAGCGGCGGTGACCTTTGCTCCGGACACCGCCATCACCAAAGTCCAATGGTCACCGCCTTATCTGGCTTACGAAGCCTCCGGGCCGGACAGTCAGGCGATTGTGCTGGAAAACCTGCAATCGTTCATCCTCGGCAGCTTTTTACCGCCGAATCAGTTTGGAACGAATATCAATATGGGCGTGGACAAGCTGGGAGATGGCGATTACGTCGATTTTGCGGCGGGCGATCAGCTCCCGGTCCCGGCGCGTATTCTCAATCTCATCGCGGGTGAAGTCGAAAGATTTGGTTTGTTCGATACTGACCAGCGGATCAACGATTTTGTATGGGACTCGGGGCAGAGTTACCTGGGGGTGGTGCTCACCGGAGGTCACGTGCTGGACAGCACAGGCCAGCCGGTGGACGTCGCGCCGCCGGCTTATCAGACGCTGTTGCAGGGGGAAATTGTTTTGGATCGTAGCAATGCCTCACTCACAGTCACCAATGGAACCCCCAAGAGACTCTTCACCCTTTTCGGCATTGGCTTGCCTACTGGCGCCGGTCAGATCCGTCTGGCGAACCTGGCGCTGGTATCAGTCGAGCCAAATACAACGGGGCCTTCGAGTTTGGTGGTAATCGACGTCACCGATCCAACGCAACCCAAGCAATTGGGGACCATCTCTATCCCGCAGCGGCATGGTTTGATCCAATCTATCATCCAGCACGAAGATGGGTTGCTGCGCGTGGCCACCTCTCAGGATGTGCTGCTGTTGGATCCGTCCAAACTGACCCAACCCCAGCCGCCCACGGGCCCCCACCCGGCACTGGTGGGAACCATTTACGGGGCGGGAGGCGGAGCTCGTTCCTTTGACGGCGACCTGGATGGCCTAAACGTGGTGAACATCGGCGGAACGCATCTGGTGAAACAAACCGCCCCTTTGGTACAATTTGTTTCGTTCCCCAACAAAATGTTTGGCACGAACGACACTGACCTCGCGTTCGATCCAACGACGATCACCAATAAGCCAGATAAGTTCCAACCGGTTCTGCAAAAGGCCATACCCGCAGACATTCTGGTTCCCGCCTGTTTGCGCACCAACCCTGGGCCGTCCACTTTGTCGCCTCCCGCGCGGCAGAGCCATTACTACGTCATGGCGTTTGCGCCCGGGTCCTCCGGCCCGACGATGGATCTTTCGCTGGAGAGCCTGAATGACGCGCAATATCCGTTGCGCAACAAAGGTCGCGGTTTCCTTCCCGTACGCGCCATGAGCGACAAATCTTTGAAAGCCATTGACGAGCAACCGGTCGACAACGTCGATGCGCCTATCCAAATCCTGCCTGCGTACCGGCTCAGCGCCGACCCGACAGATCCGGCCTATAACGTGTACCTATCCAAACCGATTGCCTTTTTGGCTTGCGAAAACCCGACGCCGGACGAACTGCAGAACCTGACCAACGAGTTGGATCGGCTCATTATTTGGAGCGGCTATTTCGAACGTGCCTATCTGGATTACGATCAGGTGGCCGACTCCACTATCGGGGGCGGTAACTCGGTTATCGGTCCCTTCGCCGCTCAGCCGGATCCCACGGAGAAGATAATGCGGCCCGGGACCGAGGCGTTGCTTCCCAGCATCCCCGGCGACTACATAACGGGACCCAATCCGCCTTCGCCGATCGGGCATGCGACTCTGCCGGGAAGCGGCGGCAGCATTACTGCGCACAGCGGAGAGCTTAGGACTGATACGGTGGATTTTTCGCTGCCCAGCAGGAGGATGCCGATCATTTTCAAACGTAGCGCGGGTTCACAGGACCTATATGACGGGCCGTTCGGTCGAGGCTGGGATTTCAATTACAATCAACGAATCATTGATCTGGAGGCTTTGCCCTCAGGAGGCGTATGTCCCGTCGTCCTGCGAGGCGGCAACGATGATGAGATTGGCACGCATAGGGATTTGCTATTCATCAATGGCGAAGGGAGCGTTTTAGTCTATAAATTCGCCGGGACAAATGCGCCCGACGAATTCAAAAACGATCCCCTAGCACAGCAATTACAGTGGCTGGACAAAGGCCTTTCCTTTTATCTGCCGCCGACCGGCGTATTCGACATGATGGTCCGGTTCAAAGACAAGAAGTATGGCCGGTTGCTGCCCGACGGCACGCAGTTTTGGTACACAACCCAGGGACGCCTGAATGCCATCTACAATCGCTACACGAACAACGCGCAGGTGATGCGATACAATGATCGAGGCGAATTGGTGCGGGTTCAGGACCTGTCCGTCACCACGGACCGATACCTCGATATTGGCCATTATCGCGCCAAGTCCGAGCAGAGCCACTTAACCGCGCTCGACAAAACGACTGATAATAAGAAAGAAGTGGGGCGGATCTATCGTCTGGTTGATTATACCGGAGGTGCCTTAGGCCAGGGCCGCGACGTGCAGTTCTTTTATACCGACAAAGGCGAACTGGAGCACCGCGAAGGGATCAAGGTAACGACGGCCAATCTCCTGGGTTTTACTGGCCGACCAAAGGTGTATTACACCTACATCGTTGGGCCTGGAACAGGCCAATCGCAGTATCCGCAAGCCAACGGCCTGTCCGGAATCGTAGCGGGCGATCCGAATGGTGCCCCGCTAATTTCCATCAATGAGTTCATGCCTGGCGCTCCGGGCCCTACCGCGAAGAATTTCACGGGTGCCAATGGCCCGGTGTCGTTGGACATGCAATATGGGAACACGGCCGCTGATCTGGCTGCGGGCAATGGCAAGATCGGCGTTACGACTGCTGACAGTGCGCAGAGCCAAATCACCCTGGATAAATCGGGTCTCCCTGGCCAATCACGACTGTCCGGCCCTGGATCGACGCCGGTCACCTACCGAACTCTCTACTATAGCAACGGTTTGCCGGCAGAGATCGATTATCCCATGGGCAACAAGGTCATTTACACGTATGAGTTCCAATTCGGCACAAAGAATATTCGCACCCAACCAAACCTGCGAATTGTGCAAACGTTTCCGCGGGACGGGACGCAGCCGCTTACCACCCAATACTCTTATGAGAACAAGTATAATCTCAAAAACCTGACGCAAATTGACGTAAATAATAATTCCATCCTTTATGCCTTGACCGGCGACGGGCTGGACGTCGGTCAAATCCAATACCCGCCCGTGGGCATCAACCTACCATCAGGCACCCCGTCGATTCCCGTGGGTCTGGGTGCCACCGAGACGTTTACATACAATGAGTATGGGCAATTGGTGCTGCACCAGGACGTGGATGGGATTTCCCATCACTTCAGACTCGATCGCCCCGATGGCTTCCTGAGCGGCTCGAGCATTGGCAATCTTGGGGAAACGACTTTTACTTATGGAAACCCGGCCGGACTGGTCGGTAAGCCCGACAAGAGTGTCCCCCCTCTAAACGCCGTTACGAGTTACACTTATAACGAGCGCGAAGAGTTGCTCTCAGTTAACCGCAACGGACTGCTCTCAACTTTCTCGTATGACGAGAACGGCCGACTCGTGCGCCAAACATCCACGGCCGACGCCGGCAAAGAACTGGAGAATATTCGTATCTACGAGCAAAACGGTTTTCTGCGAACGAATATTCTCAATTCCGCCGAAACCGGCACGGGCCAGGGTTTGCAGCAATTGCAGACCACTTATGATCACGACGCCATGTTTCGCGTCACTAAAATCACCTATCCCAACGGCGAATCGAAGATATTTGATCCCGCATTCATCGACCATCTTGGCCGGCCGCATCAGATGAAATTGGGAGAGTACACCGAGAGCTATGGCTACGACGATAATAACAATCTGCTTTCCATTACGCGGGGCGATGCCGTCACGATATACAACTATGATGGCTTTGACCGTTTGCAGACGGAGATCCTGCCTGTGATTGGAGCCCAGACCGAGACCACAATGCGCAGCTATTTCAATAATGGCGCAGTTAAGGAATTGACGGTCAGTGATCCCTCGGGTCGGATCGAACTGCATGCCACCTACCAAGTCGACGCCCTGAATCGCATCGCGGCGGAGACCGTTGATACCGACACCGGTCAGGCGACCAAGGCCTATAGCTACGACCCGAGTGCCCGGCTCCGGCAGGTCGCATCGCCGGCGGGCGAAGTCACGACGATCGCGTACGACGAAGCCGGCCGTTCCACTTCTCTCAGCAACTCGGTGCAATCGGTCGGCTTCGCCCTCGACGATAACAACAATATCCTTAACACCAGCAGCCATGAAGGTCCTTCGGGGCGGAACGTCTATACGACCCACCACGATCCCTTCGATGCCCTGGATCGGCCGACGCAACTCGCCGACGACGTCGGATTGATTGCCTCCTATCAACTCCGGCGATTGGATGGCAAGGTCCTAAAACTGCAGGATGCTCGCGGGCAAATCCACCAGGCCGACTACACCCGACTGGGTGAACCGATGCTGAAGAAATCCCCTTCCGGAGTCGAGTTCCACTATGCCTATGACTCGGACCGCCGGCCAACGTTCGAGGGCGATATTCAGGATCAAGGCTGGAGATACGTGTATGATTCAAGCCTGCGCCTGAAGCAGCGCCAGTTGCGCGACGGACAAACTTTCTCGTTCGATAATTTCGATGCGCGCAATCAGCCTCGAGATATGACGTTCCCCGGCCTCGCGGCGCATCAGGAATACGATCTACAGGGTCGGGTGTCGACCCGAAGCGCTACCTACGCGAATCATGTGCGCAGTGAAACCAATTCGTTTGATTCATTGGATCGCCCGACCGCGACCACATTTCTGACGATACTGGGCGGCAGTTCTTTGTTCGGGTCCTTGCAGTTCCAATATGACCTCGAGGGACCCTTACGCAGAGAAGACATGCAACTGGCAGGGAACAACTATTCGCTCGTCCACGATTTGCGCATTGACGGCGTTCGAACAAATCTGGCCTATGCTTCAGGTCTGCGCGTCGCGGAAGGCAGGGACCTGCATGCGCGGCTTACGAACGTGCAACCGGCAGGCCTGGATGCAATCGTTACCTCTACCGAGTTCGAGGCCGCCAATCTCGTGGGACGCCAGACGATAGGTCCCGGTGTCATCCTGTGCGAAAACACCTTCGATTTGCGCAAGCGACTCACCGGCCGCAAATACACGCGAGTGGGTGACACCAATGTCCTGGCCGAGCTGCGCTATGTCTACGATCCGACGGACAACGTCGTTGCGCGCCAATTCCTGAGCCGCGGCGGACGCGTCGATTTTTTTGATTATGATCCTGACAATCGACTCATCCGAGCGGATTTTGGCGCTCGTCCCACGATAGGCGGCGCCGGCGCCAGACAAGTAACTGGCTTTACGGTGCCCGGCGATGTTGCGGCACAAGGTGGTTCGTGGTCACCGGGTTTCTTCGGCCGCAATTACCAGTATGACAGCCAGGATTTGGACCTCAGAACCGCCACCACGACTGACAACCCTGACGGCTTTGCGCTCCTGCCGTTTGCCGCCAGCGTCACCAACTTTGACACGGACTTGCTCGCAACTTCCGTCGACGGTTTCGTTCGGGGCCGGGACACTCTGGGTAATACGACGAATACAGTGCTGCAGGTCCGAAGTCCGGGCGCAGCCGCACCGGTACCAGTTCCCGCGACGCTCCAGTACGATTCCCGTAACGAATTAATCCAGATCGTTCGCCGGGACGGTGTTCAAATTAACTATGAATATCTCCCCAACGGCTTGTGTTATTACCGCAAAGTCAGCGGTCCTTCCGGCGAGTGCGTTCCGTCGGAGCGGGTATTTATCTGGGACGATCATCGGCTGTTGGAAGAATATGATTTAGGCGCTACCACCCCCACCCTTCGCGCACGCTACTACTATGCAGTTTCAGATGTCCCCATCGCCGCCGATTTCGCCGATGCTGGCGGAAACGTGGAGCGGGTTTACTTCTTATTGGATCTTCAAGGCTCAGTCATCGGCGTAACGGACGCGCAGGGACGGATGATAGAGCGGTATGCCTACGACGCGGACGGCAACATCACTGCGATCTCTCATCTTTCGTTGATGCAGTGGGACTTCCGCGATCAGCTCCAGGCCGTGGCGCAACAGGCAGCGGGCGAGGATGCGACGCGGGAGACGACCTATTACGTCTACGACGGAGGCGGCCAGCGGGTGCGCAAGGTTACAGAGCGGACGGCTCGCTCCAAAGAGCGGATCTATCTCGGCGGCTTCGAAATCTACCGGGAGTACGACACCGGAGGCGCCGTCGAGCTGGAGCGCGAAACGTTGCATGTGATGGACGACAAGCAGCGCGTCGCGTTAATCGAAACACGCACGCAGGGCAGCGACCCTGCGCCGGCCAAGCTCGTCCGTTACCAGCTCGGAAATCATCTGCAGTCGGCCGTGCTGGAGATCGACGCCGAAGCGCGGGTGATCTCCTACGAAGAATATTACCCCTATG
>CAZUVM010000253.1:0-27300 GCA_964623885.1 uncultured Verrucomicrobiota bacterium | reverse complement strand
GACTGGCGCGCATTATCGGACAATGCGCTGGTTGGTTCGCCGCCACGTGGTTAGGGATTTCTATGGCCAAGTGGTTGGAGTGGCACCTGCGGCACCATCTCTTCTATGAAACCAGGAAAGATCGCAAAAATTTTTACGAATCGCTCGCAGCTAAATCGTGCCTCTTAGGTTGACGCGTATGCGCTGAAGCGGGGTGGGATAACGGCTACGGTGCTGATTAACCGCTTTAGCGGTTTCTGTTGGGCTAAAACCGCTGAAGCGGTTGGGATGCCCATCGCATTCTACCACCCCGCTGAAGCGTCGCTGAAGCGTGTTAATGACAGGCGGTGAACAGGTGTCCAAAAGTGAGATGCGCCCCTCCCTCTATTCTTCGCCGTCGAAATAATCCAAAGGTTGCGACCGAAGCAGGCGCCTTTCGGGCGAACGGACCAGCCACTTGCCACTATCGGGATAATGGCACGACTCACCAATCGGATTGTCCGCCACCACATACAGCACCAAATCTTCGTTTCCGTCATTAGTGAGCTGGTGTGGCTGGCCAGGCTGAAAGAGGAAAGCGTCGCCCGGTTCGATTGGTGTTGTGCCCTCGAGGTGCCGCACTTTGCCGCGGCCAGAAATCACGTGATAAAACTCCCATTGCGCACTGTGCGAATGATAAGGGCACGGCGTCTGGCCCGGTGCGATGCGGCAAATCTCGACATCAAACGGATGCCGTTCGCGCATGTCCGTCGAATCCGACTTGCGACCCAACGCCTCGGAAACCTGCTTGCCGGCGCCGGCAAATTTCTTTTTGGGCGAGGCCCAGGTCAGTTCGGGCAGCGTATTGGTGTTAACTTTTTGCATAACTCAGTTGGGACTTTCCATGCACCGTCCGATTTCGTCCTCTTCCTCGTTCTCGTTCTTGTCCTTTTCCTCATCCTCATCCTCGTTCTCGTCCTCGACTGCACTCATTGTCACAATGCGATAATAAATCGTGACTCCCCAAGAGAATTGCGCATTACCTCCCTCATGGCAACGCTGCGAAAAAACAAATCCGTCGATTTTGTAATTGTTTCCGAATAACCATTCCATTATTCGGGTCAGCGACAAACGATGAAATTGAAATTGAAATCGGTTCCTGGCTCAGTTGTCGCGCCGCGCGGGTTTAGCGCGTCCGGAGTTTTTTGTGATATCAAACGCCTGGGTACTGGAAAAGGTTCGGAAAAAGGGCGGAAGCGCGATTTGGCGTTGATCGTTTCGGCAACGCCGGCAACGGTCGCGGGGTTGTTCACGACCAACCAGGTCTGCGCCGCGCCCGTGAAAGTTTGTCTGCAGCGCGTGAAAACTGGACGCGCTCAGGCAATCGTGGCTAACTCAGGTAACGCCAACGCCTGCACGGGTCGTCAGGGCATGAAGGACGCGGAGACGATGGCGCGCTTCACCGAGCAAGCTTTAAACCTTGCGGCAGGCTCGGTCCTGGTCGGTTCGACCGGGCGTATTGGTATGACCCTGCCCATGGATAACGTTCGCGCAGGCATTCTCGAGGCGGCGGTTGAATTGGGCTCGGCGCCGGACTATGCGGACCGCGCGGCCGAGGCGATCATCACTAGCGACACCCGTTCAAAACAAGTGGCAGTGGAATTTGAAGCAACGAGTCAGAAGATCCGAATCGGCGGTATCTGCAAAGGAGCGGGTATGATCCAGCCCGGCATGAGCACGACCGGCAAAAGGCCGGCGGCGCAACCGCTTCACGCCACGATGCTCTGCTTTCTCACTACCGACGCAGCCATCGAAGCCAAACTGCTGAAAGCCGCATTGAACGAGGCGGTCGCCAATAGTTTCAATCGTATCACGGTCGACGGCGACATGAGCACGAATGACACGGTGCTCATCCTGGCAAATGGACAAGCCGGCGCGGGCAGCGCGCAGCTCGACGGAGGCGGCACTAGGCTCCATCAAAAATCAAAAATCAAAAATCAAAAATCGCCTGAGTTTCAGGTCTTCCAACACGCATTGAATTATGTGTGTCTCGAATTAGCAAAAATGATCGTGCAAGACGGCGAGGGGGTATCGCGGTTCGTGACGGTCCGCGTCGCCGGCGCCAGGAATTTCGCCGAAGCCGATGCCGCTGCGCGCGCGGTAGCCAATAGTTCGCTGGTGAAAACCAGTTGGCATGGCGGCGACCCCAATTGGGGCCGCATTATCGATGCTCTGGGTTACAGTCCCGCAACTGTGGTTGAGGAAAAAGTTGATATCGGTTACAGCGCGCCGGGCAGCGGCAAAATCCTTTGGAGCCTCAAACGCGGCCAACCCACCAGCGCGAGCTTTAAGCAGCTTTGTGCCGCGGTCGAGCCACGGGAGTTCGATTTGCATATCCGGCTGAACCTCGGTGCCGGCAGTGCGCTCATTTACGCCGCCGACCTCACGGAAGAGTATGTGGAATTCAACAAGGGCGACGTCAGCGATCCGAGTTCGCTGGGAGGTTAAGGCTTATGCAAACGCTCATCGCCAAAGCAAATACCTTGCTCGAAGCGCTGCCGTACATCCAACGGTTCAACGGCGCCACGTTCGTCATCAAGTACGGCGGCAGTTTCATGGACTCGCCCGACCCGCAGGTGCGCGATGGCGTGGCGCGCGATATCGTCTTCCTCGAAGCCGTCGAGATTAACCCGGTGGTGGTTCACGGCGGTGGCAAGGCAATCACGCGAGCCATGCAGAAAGCCGGACTGAAGCCAAATTTTGTCCAAGGACAACGGGTAACCGATGAAGCCACGGTGAAAATCGTCGACGAAGTGCTTTCGCGTGAAATTAACCCTGAGGTCGTATCCACGATCAAGTCGCTCGGCGGCATGGCTAAAGGTTTCGCCGGGCCGGACATTTTCCGATGTCGCAAAAACGAGCTCAAAAGTCCGGACGGGCGCGTTTTGGATCTCGGTTACGTTGGCGAAGTCACCAGCGTGAATACCGCACCGCTGCTCGAATGCATCACCAAAGGCATTACTCCCGTAATCAGCCCCACCGCCCGCGGCGAAGATGGACACATTTATAATTGCAACGCGGATGTAGCGGCGGCCCATGCCGCGATTGCTTTAAAAGCGCGGCGGTTGGTCTTCATGAGCGACGTGCCGGGCCTGCTGGAGAATCCAAAAGATCCCGCCACTCTCATTTCCAGGCTTAACGTCGGCCAGGTGGATGGATTGAAAAAGGCGGGCGTCGTCGATAAAGGAATGATCCCGAAGGTGGACAGCGCCGTGGCCGCCATTCGGTCAGGCGTGGAAAAAGTCTCGCTCGTCGACGGCCGGGTCCCGCACGCCGTGCTGCTCGAAATCTTCACCGACGCGGGAGTCGGGACGGAAGTGGTGCTCTAAAACCACTGAAGAGGAATCTCTTCCTTCTTCCTCTCGCAGTTACTTCCTTCCGCCCGCCATCGCCGATGGCTGATTTGCTTAATCGTAATCGTAATCTTAGCTCGTCCTCATCCTCCTCCTCGTTCTCGTGGTCTCCAGGTGTGCCACTTAGGGCCTAAACTGAACTGATAAACTGATGGAATTTGGCTTTTTGCTGACCAAATGTACTGAGCGCTGCGCGGGTGAGGTTAAAGACTGCGGCCGCAGCAATATGAGCAAAAGTTTCTGTTTTAAAGGCTGCCAGGCACGCCAAGGTTCCGGAACGGTGATAAACAGGAGCACTCGGCGTTGCGGTAGTTTCTTTGGTTGACAAGGTGCAGGGATCGGCTTCTGATCGGATTACGGAAAGGAAGCGGACGTATGAAAACGATACTGCGGAGTCGTCGGCATATGACCTCTGCGATCGTGAGCGTGCTGGCCAGTTTGACGCTCGCTGGCATGGCGGCGCAACCACTGTATGACTTGAAGCAGACGGATGGCATGAGCCTTTTTCGAGGTTCGGCAGAGGCGGCAAAGATTCTCGAACGTCAGGGGTTTGTGGTTGCCGCTCCTGAATACATGCAGATTTTCGAGCCGTACTTGAGAAGCGATTTGCAGGTTTTTGTCACTCCGGATACGGCATGGCATACGTATCACATATTGCTCGAGGAAGGCGTGAAAGAGATGGAGCGCACGCAAAGCGCCCGGCTGCGAGAGTTCTCGCGCCACTTGTTAGACGCTGCTCGGGCACAAGCAACCAACAGCGCTCCGGAGTTCGCCGCAATCTCGGACTACGCTTCAATAGGTCTGGCATTTCAGGAACCTGCTTATCGCGAAACGCTCGGCGCCGAGCAGCAACGGTTAATCCAATCTTTGACGAACGGCACCGCACCGGTGCGCGTGCCAATTGGCTTTCCATTGTCGCCCGTGTCATTTCGGCCGCAAAGCTTTTATACTGAATCGGAGGACTTGTCGGACTTTTATCGCGCGCGGACCTGGTATGCGAATGTCGATTTTCGTTTAGCAAACGAGCGCGAAACGCTGCTGGCGGTGTACCTCGCATGGCTTATCGAGAGCGACGCCAAACTGCTGAAGCTTTGGAACCAGCTCACGGATCCGTATGACGCATTCGTGGCCCCGGCCGATGATGGCAGCGTGTCGGTATACACTGCGACAGCCAGGGCCTTGCTCGCGGGCGAGTTTGGACCCGTGAAAACGCGGGCGCACCTGGCCGAGATCCGCAGGAAACTGCAAACAGCGGTGCCCGTACCGCGCATTAATGACCAGTCCTTGAGCCCGGCTGAGTTTTCTCGGTTTGCCGAAACGACGCGGGGTTTTCGCCTGCTGCCGACCCGGCAATTGCCGTGCGAGGTCTGCTTTCAAAATACGGTCGAGCCAAAATCTCGCGGCCGGTTTCTTCCTTCGGGCCTGGATTTCGTGGTTGCTTCGCCGGTATTGCGCTCGGCCGCCGCAAAGCTGGCAATGGAAGGGCAATTCGGCAAACCCATACTCGAGGCGGTGCAGAAGGCGGATTGTCCGGCAATGCCCAGGTCGTTATACGGTCAGTCCATGGAACTGCTGGCGAAATTACAGGAACGGCTGCCGGCCACGGCACCGGCGCCGTTGCGCACCGAAGCATGGAGCGATCTGCAGCTTTGGATGCAATTGGCGGCATGGTCCGAGCAACGCCATACCTGGGCGCTTTATTCAAAAATGGGCGCGATTACGGCGGGCATCCACACGCCGCCCCCTGGAATCGTTGCACCTTATCCCGCATTTTTCAGCGGCCTCGCAAAACTGTCGCGCGACTCCGCCGAAGCCTTCGCGAACATCGTCGCCGATGACCGGTTTGATCCCAGCACTTTAGCGGCGGAGCTGTACCGCTTTGAGGCGATGATGCACAACAATTACAACGGTATTAGCGAGCAGGAAAAGCAAAGGTTACGCCCCCAACTCGATCATTTCAGCCGGTTTATACGGCAGTTCTATTCTGCGCACGAGGAGCAGATGAACGATGCTAGGAAACTTCAGAACGATCTCGATGACATGCTAAAGCAAGTGTCGGAAACCGGAAAGGCCAATGCGGAGGAAACCAAAACGCTGCGGATGTATTTCGAGTGCCGGCAGTTCGCGCCGCCGATCTTGCGTCGGCTCGCTGAAGTTTGCGATCAACTTGCAGTGCTGGCGCAAAAACAATTATCCGGCGAGGCGCTGACGCACGATGATGCCGACTGGGTACGCAGGTACGGGGGGACGATCGCAGGTCTGCAGGGCTATTACTCCGACACCTGGCCTGACGAATTTCCAATTATTTCGCGCATTTTTCACGACCAGTTTAATGGAGCAATCTTGTATGCCGGCGTGGCTCGCCCGCAGACGCTGTATATGGTGTTGCCTTACAAGGGCGGTCTGCAGCTTTATCGCGGGGCGGTGCTAAGCTACCGCGAGTTCGCCCGGCCTGAGAATCAGCCGCTCGATGACAACTCCTGGCGCGAGTTGGTGCAGCAACGCAAGGCGCCGCCGGCCCCGCCATTTACCAGCAGTTTTCTCAGCGCCGGAACGCCCATGCCCAGTCAGCAAAACTCCGCCGCATTCGCACCCGAGGTCAAACAAGGCGAGCCAGGCAAGATCCAGCTCAACTTGAAAGAAGTACCGCTCGGTCCAACGCCCAAGGTGCTGGTGAAACACGAAGGCTGGCTGACGATGAGCGAGGATTGCCGGCACGTGGCTTACCGGGCACGCGGAGATGGGAAATGGTGGGTCGTGTGCGACGGCGTCGCGGGAAATAAATACGATGACGTGAACTACATGATGTTCAGCCCCGACGGCGAGCACCTGGTTTATATCGCGCGGGCCGGGAGCAACTCCTGTGTGGTACTGGATGGTGTCGAAGGCGATCGGTTCTCGAGCATTAGAGATGTATCGAAGAGCCAATGGCCGTTTGTCTTCAGCCCGAACAGCAAGCACCACGCTTATGTGGGAAATATCGATCGCGGCAATCACTGCGTGGTGGTGGATGGCAAGCGTGGTCCAGTGCTGGATGAAGTGCTGCACCATAGTTTCAGCTTCAGCGAAAATT
This sequence comes from uncultured Verrucomicrobiota bacterium, assembly GCA_964623885.1. GTDB lineage: Bacteria > Verrucomicrobiota > Verrucomicrobiia > Limisphaerales > UBA8199 > CAZUVM01. The sequence continues at coordinate 20,856 of CAZUVM010000253.1, read as the reverse complement.
CCGAGCATTGGGTTTACGCAGCACACCGCGATGGGAAAGGGATCGTCATAAAAGATGGCGAAGAGGTGATGAGGTGCGAAGATGTGCTATCGCAGGTACAACGATTCGGGGATACCACAATCGGAGAAACGTTTGGGCCGTTTCTAAGCGCGGATGGAGAGCACCTGGCATGCGCGATACGCAAAGGGGCAAATTGGGTCGTCAGCGTAGATGGGAAAGAAGGCGTCCCGTGGGACTCCATTCTCCAACTGGAAATGCTGGGCCCGTCAGCGGGGTTCAGTCCCGACGGCCGGCATTTTACCTATGTCGGACAACGTGGACAAAAGGTCTTTGTCGTTGTGGACCAGCAGGAATATCCGAATGGTTCGGTTTACTGCGCCGCGTTCAGCCCGGACAGCAAACATGTGGCGTTTGCCCAGGCAACACAGGACGGGAACAATCGTGTTCGCAATTGCGTTGTCCTGGACGGCGTAGCAGGCCGTGACTTTGCAGGACAAATCGAGCATCTAACCTTCAGCCCCGACGGGAGCAAGCTAGCCTACCGCGTTGGGGAACCGATAGGTGAGGGATATTGGGTGTTACATGGCGGCCCGGAGTTTGATGACTATGGATCAACGCGCGACATTGAATTCAGTCCGGACAGCAACCACTTCGCTTTTCTCGCCGGCCGGTCGGGCGCGGCATATTATGTAATCGACGGCAAACCGCATTTGAAATCTGCAAAGGGGCCAAGCGGCTTTCGTAGCGATTACTTCACCTTCAGTCCTGATAATAAGAGCTGGGCGTATATCTCGGAGCGGGATCGCAACCATTATGCGGTCATTTCCGGGCTCGAATACGGGCCGTACGACTTCATCGGAGAGCCCGATGAGGAGGAATACATTTATTTCAGCCCGGACAGCCGCCACTTTGCGTTTATGGCGACGCGCGACTACTGGGCGAGCAATTACAGGGGAAAGCAGTTCTTAGTGGTCGACGGCCGCGATTATGCGCTCGACGGCGCCTCATGGCTGAACGGCAGCGTACTGCGGTTTGACTCGGCCACCAAACTTCATGGTTTAATCATGAATGAGGATCGGATATCGATCCTGGAGGCGGAGATCCACTGATGGCAGGAAATTGGCTTTTTGCTGACCACCTGTAATGAGCGCTCCGCGGGTGAAACGTCTGGCGACGATTCTTCCGCCGACAACAAAGATTCACAGTGTTGTGGGGTTGCTGGCACCCCGGCAAGTGCCCGGGCGCGGCTCGATTTGTGTGAGTGTCATGGTATTGAGGGCTGAGGGGAGAGCATCGCTCAGAACAGCTTTTTGATGTCGCCCGCCTGGTGGGCACTGCGAATGCACCCCAGGTAGACGAAATTGGATGAACGTTTGTGCAGCACTTCGGCCAGGTAGCCGGGGTAGGCCTCTTTGTGGTCCATCAGGATGGCGCCACGCCCACGATGCAGGATGCGGGAGGAAACGACGTTGTAAAGCCATACAACGAACTGGGTGCAGAAGAAGCGCCGGCGCTCCGAGATGGCGATGTCGAGCGCGTCGGGATTCTCGCGCGCGGGAGCCGGCGCAGGCTTGCCGCTGGTGGCTCCCAAGGACCCGTGACCGAGCACTTGGCCGGCCGTCTTCCAACCCACCGACGACGCCGCGTCGCGGAGGTTGTAACCCCAGCCCTTGAGAGTGCCCTGGTAAACGAACGGGTAGGCCTGCCGCGCCACTTCGTTCGCGAGTTCGGTGTCCTTGCAACGCCAGACATCGAAGGAAGCACTGGCCACGTCACGGGCGATATCGGTCAAGTAGATGTTGGCAAAAAGGCGTGTGCCGTTGATGTTATCGGCCGTAAGGCCGCCGTTGACCTCGACGAGGCGACCCTGGCCCACGGCAAGGCCGCCATGGACGTACTCGGGGTTGATGGTGGTGAAGGCACTGATCGCGTTGCTGATGATGCTCTTGCTGCCCCACCTGCTCCAGCCGGCTCCCAGTTTAGCCTGCTGGTTCATCTTCAAGGCGATGTCGCCCGGCCTCAGGTTGAGCGGCAGGATGCCGACCTTGTGGTTCTCGATTAGCGGCATAAGGGTTACAGGTTGCCTCGTTTTACTCCTCCTGCCCCCATTGCCAAGCGCAAAGTGCGCCGGCTTGGGAGTCAGATAATGGGCTCTCTAAATCGGCGAATTGGCTGGGAGTGGATGGAGACAACCCATAGTTTAGTTCGATTGCCTTGAGGCTTGAGCATGAAGAACAGGCTAGGTCATTACCCGACACCGCTGGTCGCGCTTCGACGTTTGAGCGAGATCCTGGGCGGACCTGAGATTTGGATGAAGCGTGATGACCTTACCGGCCTTGCATTTGGGGGGAACAAGACCAGAAAGCTCGAGTATTTCATTGAGGAGGCGCTGACTGCAAACGCCGACGTAGTCATAACGGCAGGAGCGCAACAATCGAATCACTGTCGGCAGACCGCGGCGGCGTGTGCGGCTGTTGGTCTAGAATGCCACCTGGTTCTCGGCGGCACCGAACCGCCGGCAGCGAACGGCAATTTTCTTTTGGACCGTCTTCTCCATGCCAGAATCCATCTCATGGGCGCCGAACGAAAGGGGGAAAGCCTTGGCCGCATCCATGAGGACCTGCGCCGACAGGGGCGTCGGCCGTATTTGATTCCTTACGGGGGCTCGAATGCGATCGGAGCTCGCGGCTTTGTTGACGCGGTCGGCGAACTGCACAGCCAGCTTTCGGAAAATGCGATCCGTTTCGACCGGATTGTTTTTGCGTCCAGTTCGGGTGGAACACAGGCCGGGCTCTTGGTTGGCGCACGTATTCACGACCTTGGCGCGCAGGCATTGGGAATCACGATCGACAAGGAGGAAGCCGGCGCGCTCCCATTCGACCAGCACATCTGCAATATTGCAAATGAACTGAAAGCCTTTTGCCCCTATGAAGGAGAGATCGCTCCGACAGACGTGTGTCTCTGCAATGATTACACTGGGGCAGGATATGGAATCGTCGGGGCGTTGGAACGAGAGGCGATTTCTTTGGTAGCCGCGGCGGAGGGAATTCTGTTGGATCCGGTGTATACGGGGAGAACCGCAGGCGCGCTTATCGACATGGTTCGCCGCGGCAGAATCGGGAAGGAGGAGACCGTCCTGTTCTGGCATACCGGCGGTACTCCGGCCCTTTTCTCGTATGCAGCGGAACTGGGGAATTTGAAGTGATGCTGGATACTGTTTGGAACGCGTTTCAAGCAGTAAACCGCTGGGTGACCCTGTCCAATATTGATTTTGCTTCGTGCGCAGGCCATACGACAGCCGCTAGCGCTGGCCCACCGCGAGCCAGTGTTGGCCGCGATAAGAATCGGCCACCACCCACGCGGCGGCCGTCACCGTCCAGGAGATCACGAATTCGCTCCATTGAAATGGCTTGGGGCCGGCGACCACGATGGGCACCCACACCAGCAGCGTGAACAAAGCCAATTGCAGCGCAGCAAGCGTGGCCGCCAGTCTCGCCCACACGCCGATGAGCACGGCCACACCCGCCGTAAGGAAGGCTCCGCCGGTGAAAGCCGCCCAAGCCGTGCGCGCGGGCATCCAGCCCGGTACCATCGCGGCGGTTTCCTTGAAATAGGTGAAATGGGCCACGCCGAATGGCAGCAACGCCAGACCGTAGAGCAAGCGCGCCAGCCGCACACCGAGCGGGCCGTTGGCGGACGCAGGGCCACGCTTCGCCCCGGCGACGGCGGACCAGGCGCAAAGCACCCAGGCCCCCGCCACGATCGCCGCGGTCTCTGCGCAGCCCGACCAGGTTTCCTGCGAGGCGGGAGCGCGGAAAATGTTCGGCACCCGAAAGAGCAGCATCCAAACCGACAGCCAGGCGAAAAGCACGCGGGCCGCAGCAGCGACGGTGCGTGGCCAGAGCAGGCCGATTCCAGCCAGCAAGGGGATGAAGGTGCACAAACAGTACAAAGTCGCTCGTGCCGGTACGCCCTTGGGAACGGGCTGCCACACCGGAGCGAAATCGCCCTTCGCCAGGCCCATGATTCCGAGCGCGATCATGGTCACGGCAAACGCTACGTGGCTCGCGCCGGCGATCGCGGTCGGTCCGCCTTTCGCGGCGGCGTTTTCGTTCATCGTATCGTTTCCTCGTCGTGCGCCTGAACCATTTTGTGCACGCGGACACACTCGAGCGCCGAATCGGAATCGGCGTCGGTCAATGATAATGCACACCGGTTTGGCTCGCCTTTTGTTTGCCGCATTCGCTTCTTGGTTGACATGCGCAACCGGCATCGAGCCGTTTCGCGGATACTTAGAAGTGGTTACTTCCGCTGTCGCGGAAGTGACAAGTTTAAACCAGGACTTGACCCGCACTTGTCGCGACGAAGGGGAGCGAAGGCGGATGGCGCATCACGTTTCATGCATCCGGTATCGAGCATCTAGTATCCAACATCTAGCACCTTGAGCCGATAAAATCGAGTCGGAGCATTCGTCACCGCGTCGGTAACTGTGTGCGTGGCTCCGTTGCCGGGGATTTGGGTGGTCAAGGACGTCCATGTGCCGTTTAGCAGATTCGAAATTATATCCACTTCATAAAACCGGTTGGTCAGCGTCAAAAATGACAGAGCAATTCCGTTTTGTATGGTGATGGAATCGATCCTCGGCGGCGGCTCCGGGCCGATGCTCAGCGCCAGGCTTGCGCTGCCGGTCCCGCCGTTGTTGCTGGCCCGCAGTGTGACGGTGAAATTACCGCTGACCGACGGTATTCCGAAAATGCGGCCGCTGGCCGGATCGAATGAAAGGCCAAGGGGCAACCCGATCGCAAAGAAACTCGTCGGGTTGTTCGTTGCGGTGGTTTGATAATTGAAGCTTGCCGACAAACTTCCCGTGGCGTTGAGCGCGCTGGTGATGACGGGCGCTGCCGCGACGCCGTTGTAGATAATAATGGTCAGCGCATTGGTAACCGAACCGGTAGAGTTGGAAGCGGTGATCGTAATGTTGAACGTGCCCGAATTGGTCGGCGTGCCGGTAATGGCGCCGGTGAGCGAATTCAGCGCGAGTCCCGCGGGTAAGCCGGTCGCGCCGAAGCTGGTTGCCACGCTCATCGCCTGGACCGTGAAATTAAACGGCGCGTTTACCTGCCCGTCAGCCGTAACGGAACTGGTGATCACCGGCAGCGGCAGTTTAACGGTCAACATCAGGTTGCCGTAGCCCACACCATTCGCGTTCGTGGCCGCGAGCTGGATGTTATAGGTGCCAACGATTAATGGCGTGCCGGAGATAACCCCGTTACTGAAACCCAGGCCTGGCGGGGGGTTCAACGCGCTGAAACCAGTCGGACTCCCGCTGGCGGTGATGTTGTAAGCGAATGGCGCTCCGGCGATCACCGAGCCGGCTGGCGGACTGGTAATCACCGGCGCACCGAGCGCAGAGCCGACCGCAATCGTCTTGTCCTGCGTCGTCATGTGCAAATCGTCAAAGGCCCGGAGCGTGAAAGTGTAGCTGCCGGCAAGATTCAAATTGCTGACGGTTGTGTTGGTCGTGCCCTGGTGATTAAACATCGGTTTTGCTCCAACCGGCGCGGTTTTAACCACCCACCAATGGCGCAACGGTTGATTGGTCGAACCGCTCGTCATGGCGGAAAGTTGGAGTGAATTCGTGGGCAAAGTCACCCCTGCGGGCGTAGCCGTGATCGAGCTGATCACCGGCGGCGAACTTGCCGGATTGATCGTGCACAGGATTTGCGCGGTGAGGTCCGGGTTCCCCGGGTTAGTCACGTTGATCTGAAAAAGGTAATCGCCCGGCACCGTCATGTTGGTCACGTTCGCGCGCAGGCTCACAAAAATGTAGGTGGTGCTGGTGACGCCGGCATTCGCTCCCGGAGGCTGGCTCACGAGACTCCATGTGCCGCGCCCGGTGAAGTCGCTATTGGCGAGGTCTGAAATCCCCGCCTGCAACGTCGCCGTGGTGGTCGGCAATTCTATGGTCGCGTGCGTGACGCTACTCGGGAGCCCGAAAACCAGTCCGTACGGCGCAGCGATCCGAAAGCCAGTCGCGCCGAGCACCGGTGGAGGGTTGGAGCCATAAACCGCCAGGTACAGTTGCCGCGAGGCCGTGTTGGTTCCGTCGCTCACGTTCACGTTGAACGTGTATGTGCCGGCAATCGTCAACCCGCTGACGAGCGTCGTGGTGGCGTTGGAATTGGCGAAGACGGCATTCGCGCCGCTCGGCTGGTTCATTACCGACCAATGATATGTCAGCGCGGCGAGCTCCGGATCGCTGGCTGTCACCGTCACTGTTGCCGAATTCGTCGGCGCGACCACATAACCGGGACTTGCGCCCCACACTTCGATGGTCGGCGGCTGGTTTGTGCCGGCATATGGGTAAATAGTGGTTACGGTCGAACTGCCACCTATGTTCGTCAGCGTCAACAAGCCGTCCGCCCCGACCGTGCGAATACCCAGCTCCTGGAACGATGTTGCGCCTGAGGCCGACTTCGACACGCCGTAACTTCCCGGCCAGAGCCCGCTCAGATTGACCGTCTGCGCCGATGAAGTGTTTTCGATCACCGTCGTGACTTTGCCGCTCTGCATGAAGGCCAGGACGTGCAGCGAGGGATCGCTCGAAACCGCGCCAACCCGAACCGCTCCCGGCCGCACGTAATGCATCAACTGGCGCAGGCGGAAATAGGTCCCCGAAGGCGTGAACGCGGTCAATCCCGAGTTCGGCGCCAGCGTGGAGCTGGCACTGTAAGCGACTTCCCAATACGACACACCTGCCAGGGTCAAATCGCTGAACAAATCGTCGAAGGTCGGATTTCCCATCTCCGTTTGCGCGGTCGTAAGCTTCCTGGCACTGCCATAATCGCGCAGGTAGGTGCGGTAAGGATCGGCCGTGCCATAATTATGAAAAGAAATCCGGCCCACATACGGCCACATATCCGCATCGTTCAAGGCCGGGGTGATGTAACCCCAATCCGTCTGCGGCGCGACGGCTTCGGCATATTGAACCTGCGTCGCCAGCCCCTGCGCGATGAACCGCGGGCCAAGCGCCTTGATATCGTCCGTCAGAATCGTCGAGGCCATGCTCGGCTCGTTGTAAATCACCGCGTAACGGATATTGATTCCGTAGTTGGTTTTCAGGTAGAGTGAACTGGCCCAGATTTGTTGCGCGCGCTCGCCCGGATGGTTCATCACCCACGGCTTTTGGTCGGACGCATGAGTGGGATAGCCCGGGCTGGAATAAAAGGACGGCTGGAACCCCTCGGCCACAATCCGGTTTTGATAATGAACCAGGTACGCGGCGTCCTGCGGGCTGAGCGTATCGGTTTCGAACAGGTTCCAGTCGACGATATCGCAGTCGCCGTTGTCCGTGCCTCGGCCGTCGATGCGCGGCCCGACCTCCCAGGTCCGCGATCCCGTTAAACCCAGGTCATCCGTCAGGTAATCCAGATATTGATAATTGACCGGGTCGGCCAGGGCAGGCGGCAGAAATGCCTCGGCGCCGCCGGTGCCGCCCAGGACCCCGCCGCCGTGGCCCCATCCCGCGATCGTTTGAAACTGTTGGGCGGGTTGAATCACGACGTCCGAGCAAACCCCCGAACTGCCGCAGGCGAGCAAGCCGCACAGCGCCAATTCAGCCTTCATGGATGTGTATCCTTTTTTCCGGTGGAAACCAGAGTGCTCGGCCATCGCGTGTAACTATTAACTCCGCGGGGGACTCTCTTCAATCGATTCCTCCTGAAATGGGTCGCCTACGACACCCCCAACTGGAAGGCCAGCCTTTACAAAGTAGGATACCACCTGAGCACCACCCTCCACACGCGACCGCTCCGAAATCGTCGCCAACTTCTGGCTGAGGAATCGGCAGGTGCCCTCATCTACTTCTGGCACGGGCCGCGCGCGGCTGCCCTGCGGCGTCAGCCGCCAACCGTCAAAACAAACATGACAAATGAAAACAATGAAAACGCCAATCCCCCTGATAAACTCCACCGCCCTCAATCAACCCCAGTGGCCTCAGCCACGGCTCCGGGTGTCGCCAACCCCCCATCCGTACGCGCCCGTCCGGTCACTGTTAGTAACCTATAGTAACCCATAGTAACCCATAGTAACCAAATTCACTTTCAAGCATTCAGTATCCAGCAGATCTGATTTCATGTTCGTTAGAGCTAGTGATGAAGTCCGTCGAGAGCTCCTGCCTATAGCGCAGTCGTGGCCGTTACGGCGATTGCAGACGATAAAAAACCGGGGCGGTGGAACTCGGGGTTACAACCAGCGGCGGCTTTGCGGCGGGCACATCCACCCAGTTTCCGGTCAACCCGACCGCGTTCGTCTGCGCCTGAAGGTGGCACACGATATTGGTCGGCCACACCAAAACGTTATTGCCGTTGGATCGAGTGACAGAGATTGACAAGGGCGGCGTCAAATCCCAAACACGAACGTAATCGACCTGTATTTCATTGGGGAAAGTTGTATTCGAATTGATCATATTGGTAGACGGATTCCCCAGGTAATTGCCGCCGATGGCCAGATTCATAATGATGAAGAAAGGTTGGTTGAATGGCGCCGGATACGGACCGGTGGAACTGGACCAACTGGTTTGGGTTTCGTAAAGCTGGCCATCGACATAAAACCGCATCAGGTTAGTCGTCCACTCGAGCAGGTAATTGTGGAAATTCGTGACGGAACCAATAAAGGGCAAAGTGTAAACGGCCGTGGATTGGAGATGGTTATTCGCCGAGTCGGAGTAATGGATGGTGCCCTGCACGTTGGTGAGCGCGTAACCTTTGTTCTCCATGATGTCAACCTCACCGCAAGCCGGCCAACCCACCGATGTAATATTGGTCCCTAGGAGCCACAGCGCCGGCCAGAAACCGTATCCCGGCGGCAGCTTCGCGCGAAATTCGAAGCGGCCGTATTTGTGCGAGAACAATCCCTCGGTCTTCATCCGGGCCGACGTGTAGTTGTAGCCGGAGTAAGATTCTTTCTGCGCGACAATATGAAGCAGGCCGCCGCTGAGGTAAGCATTTTGCGAGCGGCTGGTGTAATACTCCAACTCGTTATTGCCCCATCCGTTGTTATTGCCGGTCTCGAAGGTCCACTTCGCCGGATCAATGGAGGTGCCGTTGAATTCGTCGTTCCAGACGATGTTCCAGGCAACGGTCGGCCCGGCCAATTGAATCAGCGAGCAGTCATCAAAGTAGGCGGAGCCATTCGCGTTATCCGGACCCTGATGAAATACAATTTGATATCTCACAAACATCGTTCCGGAGGGAGCAACGAGATTGGCGGTAGTATTGGTAATCGCAATCCCCACGGGGCTGCCGCCGCTAACCGAGAACGACCATTGATTCGTCACCTTGAGGTCGAACCAGTGGTCGAGTCCGCCGTAGTTGCCGATATTGGTCCCGGTGACAATGTCCGATCGGTAGAGCGCCAGCGGATTGCCGCGCGCATCGCGGAAGGTAACCTCGAGCCAGATCTGATCCTGTCCGTGAATACCGCCACCATCGGTGGATAGCGAAAACGCCCAACCGTCGGCCTGAAATACCGCGCCCGGACTACAAAAGACGTCCTGAAAAATTCCGTTCCAGTTATCGTTGCCGGTAAATGCGCCATAAACTTTGAAGTACTTGCTGCCGGTATGCGCATGAGAAGGATCGGTTTCGGAGAAACCATTTTGGCCGGACGTTTGCCAACCCGCAGTTGGATGAATGTCAGTGCCCGAAACGCTATCTTCGAAGCCGGGATTAGCGAGCGAGTTCCCTGCGTAAGCTGTTCGGCCAAGCCACAGAGTTCCGGCCACCAACCACCCAACCGAAACGCGCAACAGCCGCATCATAGCCGCAGCTTAGTCAGCCGAGTCTGATTTGCAATGTCACAATTCGGGACAGCCTGTAGCGGGAAGCGGCACGCTCCAAGTCCAAGGCCAAATAGTTTTGCCGATTTCCTCACAGGAATTGCGCCTGTGCCGGCGGCAGGTTGAGGTTACTCAGCCGTGCCTCGACTGCGCTTTTCTAGCATCTCTGCGGCACCATTCGTGCTCACAAAACCGGAGTGTACCTGGACTATTACGGCCTGAGCGACCCGCCCTTCGACATCACGCCGAACCCGCGGTTCCTCTTTTACAGCGCCAAGCATCGCGAGGCGTATAACCACCTTTTGTACGGCATTCGTGAGCGCAAAGGGTTCATTCAATTAACCGGCGAAGTGGGCGCCGGAAAAACGACCTTGTGCCGCGCCCTTTTGGAGAACCTGGATCCCGGCCACTACTCCACGGCCTTGATACTCAACCCAGTGATGAGCGCCGAAGAACTCGTGAAAACGGTGGCACTGGAGTTCGGGTTGCCGGTGCACGGCCTGGACCGTTTGGATATTCTGGGGGTGATCAATCAATTCCTTCTACAGCAAGTCGAACGCAACCGGGAAACGGTGCTGATTATCGACGAGGCCCAGGATTTGACCGACGAGTTGCTCGAACAGGTTCGTTTGCTTTCCAACCTGGAGACCGACGATCGAAAACTGTTGCAGATCGTGCTAATGGGTCAGCCCGAACTTCGGGATCGGTTGAATCATCCGCGAATGCGCCAACTGCGGCAGCGGATCACGGTGCGCTATCATTTGATGCCGCTGAACCGCGGCGAGGTCAGCCAATACGTGCAACACCGGCTGCATGTCTGCGGCGGCAATGGCATTCCAAATTTCACGCGCCTGGCGTTGTGGCGCGTTTACCAATACAGCCGCGGCATTCCGCGCCTGGTCAACGCGATCTGCGACAAAGCGCTGCTGGCCGGATTCGTGGCGCAAAATGAACGCATCGATTTCCGAATCGTCGGCCGTGCCGTTCGCGAGTTAGAAGGTCACTTCGCTGCATGAGCCTCATCAACGATGCTTTGAAACGAGCGCGTGAGGCGCAACAACAAACGCCTCCGCCGCCAATCGCTGAGCCTCAACTCCATGCGGTCGAACCGGAGAAGCACACTCGACACAATGTGGGATTCCTCATTCTGCTGGCACTGGCGCTGATCACTTTAGGCGGGCTGGTTCTGGTGTGGCAAATCTCCCGTAAACAATCCGACGATATTCAACAAGTCGCCGCCAAAACGCCGCCGGCCACCGCGCCGGCTGGCGAACCTTCGTCAACACGGGCCAACCCGACGGCTATTGCGCCGGCCGACACCGCGCCGGCAAATCCAACACCCGCGGTCGTTGTCACCAACGCAGCTCCAGTTCCCGATGCTCCGCCGGCCCCGCCGCCTCCTCCGAAGTTGCAGGGAATCGTTTTCAACCCGAAACGTCCGTCGGCTTTGATCGACGGACGGACGGTTTTCCTGGGAGACCGCTTCGGTCAGTTCAGAGTCGTCGCGATAACGCCCCAGACTGTCACCCTGGCCGGCGCGGGTGTGACCAACGTGCTTAGCTTCGCCGAATGAGTTGACTTTCGGTCGGTCGGTCCTTTTACTCTCCGGGCGACTGCACAGCCCCGGAATGAGCCTCCTGCGCGATAAACTCGCGACCTCGCCAATCCACGCGCGCGTGGTGCCGTACGTCTTGATCGTGGTGCTCACGTTCATTCAGGATTCGTTCGGCGGCCCCGGACGATATTGGATGTATCTGGTGAAAATGCTGGTGGGCCTCTGGTGCATCATCGAGATGCGTTCGCTAGTCCCCGAGATGCGTTGGGCGATAAGCTGGGAAGCTCTTTTCATCGGTGTTTGGGTTTTCTTCATTTGGGTCGCTTTGGATCCTTTCTATCCCAAATTCAGTTTCCTGTTCAAAGAGGGCGATCCGTGGAATCCACTCAAACAATTCGGCGTCGGTTCGGCGGCCGGTTGGTTTTTCGTCGCGGTCCGCACCTTTGGATCGGCCATCATCGTTCCCCCTCTCGAGGAGACGTTCTACCGCTCGTTTCTTTATCGCTACTTTGTGCGCCTGAACTTTACCGAAATGCCGCTCAACAAACTGCACTGGCTGTCCCTCATTGTAACTTCGCTGTTATTTGGTTTCGTTCATTATCAGTGGCTGGCTGGATTCTTATGCGGGCTGTCATACCAATGGCTGGTCTTGCGAAAAAATCGCCTGGGCGACGCCATGACGGCGCATGCAGTTACGAATTTTCTCCTGGGAGTCTATATCCCGTGGCGCGCGGCGTGGCACTTCTGGTAGGCGCTAAAGCTGGAGTGTGCTGATGCGGCCGATATGGAACCGCCATGCGTCATTTTCGAAGACGAACACCTGCTGGTCGTGAACAAGCCGGCAGGGCTGAACACCCACGCGCCGGATCCCTTCGCCGGCGAAGGGATTTATGATTGGTTGAGGCATCGGGAGCCGCGCTGGGCCAAACTCGCGATCGTGCATCGGCTGGACAAGGAAACTTCGGGCGCCCTCGTCTTCTCCAAAACACCGTTGGCGAATCGTTCGCTCACCGATCAATTCACACAGCGCCTCGTTCGAAAGCAGTATGTGCTACTGACGGACCGTCCGGTTCCCAACCGCGAGCTCACCGCGCGCAGCAATTTGGTTCGCGCGGGTGAACGTTATGCAAGTCGTGCCGGCGGCCAACCCGCCGAGACTCGCTTTTCGCCAATAGGACCAGACATGCTGAAGTTCACAGAGGGTCCCCATCGTCGAACCAGAATTGGCATCCGAAATGACCTAGAAGCCGTGGCGCAGGCTCCCCTCTCCCCTCCGAGGGGAGAGGGGGCGGGGGAGAGGGGTCCCTTCGTTTCCGAGTTCACCGCACGCTCTTTCAACGCTCTGCTGGCAGAGCCCCTAACTGGTCGAACCCATCAAATCCGGGTGCATGCCAGCGAACGAGGCTTTCCAATCCTGGGTGACACTTTGTACGAAGGCACGCCGGCCCCGCGTGTTTTCCTTCACGCGTTCGAGATTGCGTTAAACCATCCCGCAACCGGCAAAGAAGTGGTTTTTTGTGCGCCACCTGATTTTGTCGCCGATCCCCGGCTGTTGCTGCGGACAAGCCTTATTGACGAGACCAAAACGAATGCCTGGCGCGTTATCAATGGCGCCAGCGACGGCCGGCCGGGTTGGTACGTTGAACGCCTCGGTGATTTCCTTCTATCTTCCAGTGAAACGCCCCTCAACGGCGAGCAAGTGCAGAAGCTCGAATCCCTTTGGCAGACATTGGCTGCTCGGGGTGCTTATCACAAGCTCCTGAACCGGCGCGTGCGCCTGATCAGGCCGGCGGACGCCTCGCCACGCCACGAATTGGGCGAGCAAGCGCCCGAACGGTTCGTGGCCCGTGAAAACGGGCTGAGCTTTGAACTGACCTTTCATGAAGGCTATTCCGCAGGCCTGTTCCTGGATCAGCGCGACAACCGCAGACGATTGTTGACTGGATATGTCGCGGCCGGATTCGACCTTTATCCGCCAGACCGCCACGATTCCTGCGTCGAAGTCCTCAACACCTTTGCCTACACTTGCGGATTCTCGTTGGCTGCGGCCAAAGCCGGCGCCCACACCACAAGCCTGGATCTGTCAAAAAAATATCTCGAATGGGGCAAACGAAACCTGGTCCTTAACAAGATCGATCCCGCGCAGCACGATTTCATATTCGGCGATGTGTTCGATTGGCTCCGACGATTAGTCAAACGGACTCGGCGTTTTGATGTAATCCTGCTTGATCCCCCAACGTTCTCGCAGTCCAAAGCCTCAGGTGCGTTCAGGGCGGAGAAAGATTACGGCAAGTTACTGGACGCGGCACTGCCGCTGCTGGCGGCGAACGGGGTTCTTTTTGCCTCCAGCAACTCGGGCGCATGGGCGCCGGCGCAATTCGTCGAATCCATCAGCGCAGCGATCCGTCGCGCGAAACGCAAAATCATGCACCAGCACTATGTCCCCCAACCGCCCGACTTTCCCATTTCTCGCGTCGAACCAGCTTACTTGAAAACGCTTTGGCTCCGGCTGGATTGATTGGCTAATCCAGCACGGGAGCACTGCCGTCGATCATCTTCACTTTATTATGGACGAAGTATTCCTTCGTCAGCGCCTTCATCATCTTCTCCCGCTGATCGTACAACCTGCGCAACTTGCGCGGTTTGTGTTTCGCCAGCGCGTAATGGGCGAACAGCGGCATGGCGATAGTAGTGTCGGTGTAGCAAACCACCGCGTCCGGAAGCTTCGTGGGATCGACTTTGCCCCAGCTCACGGCTTCGCTGGGCGTCGCGCCGGAAAGACCGCCGGTGTCAGGCCGGGCATCCGTGACCTGGATGAAAAAGTCCTGGCCAAATTCCTTAATCCGGAGCACTTCCTGGATCTGCGGCTCGGTCTGGAGCATGAAATTCTTCGGGCTGCCGCCGCCCCACAGCACGACTCCACTGCGGCCGCCGCTCCGCTTGGCAGCCAGCACGAAGGCGGTGGTTTCGTTAACATCAATCGCTGGGTTCATCCGCAATTTATTGCCGCGCAACTCGACTCCGGCAACGTTCATGCCGATGGTGGAATCGCCCGGCGAGGAAGTATAACAGGGCACGCCCGCGCGGTACGCGGCGGCCAGGACCGAAACATCCTTCAGCTTGTTTTTGCGTTCCCACTCGGCGCAATAGCGCCCCAATAGGTAATGGAGTTCAGCGCAGCCCATCTCCTTCTGGAACTCAGGCTGGATCAGGATTTCCCGCAACAGATCGTCGGTGGCCATCAATCCATCCGAATACGGAATCACCACGTCATAGATGCGCACCAGGTCGTTGTCACGCAGGTCCGTGTCGTCGAATTTGAAGCTGCCGGCATGCACCGGGTAATTGAGCGCGAAATGCATGTCATGATACAGATTCGCTCCCGTCGAGACGATCCAGTCGACAAACCCGGCCTTGATCATCGGAATAATGCTCGAACATCCCAAACCTGCCGGCGTTAGCGCTCCGGAAATGCTCATGCCGATCGTCACGTCCGGCGCAAGCATCCGATTCGCAAAAAGCTGGCAAGCTTCCTTCAGGCGGGCGGAATTGTACGCCAGAAAAACCTCGTCAATGAGATACTCCAGGCTCTCCTTGCCCGTCAGGTTTTTGGGCATGATCCGCTTGCCGGACATGTACTGCTTCTTGTGGGGACAATTCTTTTCCTTCAGCCACTCGGGCATTTCCGAGATGTCTTCGCGTGAACGAACGTGTTTCTTTTCAGTTTTAGCCATAAATTCAAAAGCGATTCCAAAAATTCGCCCCGCCACAATACGCGCCTCCAGCCGCTTGCCAATCAGAAAATCGAATGTACGCGAATCGAATAACAGCAAAATTTGAGATTCGGAGCACCACGCTGGACATCCCTCCCGGACTCTTTATCTTCGCCCGACATTTATGACAAAAGACGCGCAGACTCCGGCAGCCCTCGGGTACTCCATGCCGGCTGAGTGGGAGCGCCATGAAGCCACCTGGCTAGGCTGGCCGCATAATCCGACGGATTGGCCCGACAAACTCGACACGATCCGATGGGTCTATGGTGAGATGGTACGGAAAATAAGTGCCGACGAGTTGGTCCGCATCCTGGTCACAAATCGAGCGGAAGAAAAATTGGCCCGACGTTACCTTGAGCGAGCCGGCTGCAACCTCAAACGCGTTCAGTTTATCGTGCACCCAACCAATCGCGGCTGGATGCGCGACAGCGGCCCGATTTTTGTGAAAAAGGCTGGTCGCCCTGCCGGCCGTCGCCGGCACGCAGGAACCGGGAGTCGAACATCCGATACTGCTATCGTTCACTTCCACTTTAATGCCTGGGCCAAGTACAACGATTGGCAAAAAGACCGCCGGGTGCCTGATATGGCGGCCCGTTTGCTCGGCAAACCGCTTTTTCGAGCCGAACATAATGCCAGGCCGTTTGTCATCGAAGGCGGAGGTATTGACGTAAACGGGCGCGGAACCTTGCTGACTACGGAGGAGTGTTATCTTGACCCAAAAGTTCAGGTGCGCAATCCAGGCCTTGGCCGGTCAGAAGTTGATGAAACTCTGCAAAAGTATTTGGGAGTCACGAATATTCTGTGGCTGGTGGCCGGACCCCTCGGAGACGATACTCACGGGCACATCGACGATATCTGCCGGTTCGTTAACCCCACTACGGTCGTGCTCATCCGCGAGACCAATCCCAAAGACGCCAACTACCGCCCGCTAGCCGAAAATTGGGAACGTATTCAGGACCTTCGGCTGGAAAATGGTTCCAAACCGGAGGTTGTCCCGCTGCCCATGCCGGCCCCGATCTTTTTTGATGGTTATCGGCTCCCGGCCAGCTACGCCAACTTCTATATCAGTAACGCGGCGGTGCTCGTCCCCACGTTCAATGACCCGAATGACCGCATTGCCTTGGGTACCCTCGGAGAGCTTTTCCGCGACCGGCCTGTGGTCGGCATTCACGCCGTCGATTTGGTGCTCGGTTTCGGCACGCTGCATTGCTTAACCCAGCAGCAACCGGCGTAGCTGTAGGCGGAAAGCTTCTGGCTTGTCCACCACGCCGGCTGAAGCGAGGAAATTCCGAGTGGACGGCTGGCTGGCAGTTTCTCCATAATCCCATACAGGTGTGGGCGCCCCCTCCGGCCGTTTTTACAGCGGCGATTTGCCCAACACTCTGCTTTACTTGATTTACGACTTTTGTTTGAATGTATTTAAACGTGGTGACCCGAGAAGAGAACCGGCCTGCCGCCAATCTGAAGGTGAGCGCTGGAAAGCAAAAAATTAGAGTTTTGATTGCCGACGATCATCCTGTCGTGCGCAAAGGACTGCAACTCTGCCTGTCACGGCATGAGGAGGTAAAACTCGTGGGCGAAGCGGCGGATGGTGAAGAAGCGCTGCAGAAAGCGTTGGAGCTCGTGCCCGATGTCGTGTTGATGGATATATCAATGCCGCGAAAAGACGGGCTGACTGTCACGCACGAATTGCGCAAGAAGGCGCCCCAAATAAAAGTCCTTGTTCTTTCGGTCCATAGCAACAAGGACTACATCTTCCGAATCATCCAGGCAGGTGCCCACGGTTATGTTTCCAAAGAAGCCTCGCCCGAAGAGCTTTTTGGCGCCATCGAATCGGTTTGCAATGGCGAAACCTTCTTCAGTCCGGAAATGGCTCAGGCAGCTATCCATCAGCTGGTGAACAACGGCGGAAAACGGGAACCATTCGCCCAACTAACCGCCAGGGAGCGCGAGGTGCTGGTCCTGATTGCCGAAGGTCAGAGTAACAAGGAAATTGCGAACCGGCTCGGCATTGGTGTGCGCACTATAGAAACTCACCGGGAGCGGATTATGCGTCGCCTGGACATCCATTCGGTCGCCGGCCTGACGAAGTTCGCAATTGCCAACGGTCTAGTGCCGCTCGAGGACCGCACGGATCAGTCGTAGTTGGCTGGGACCCGTAGCCTGATTTAGATTCTTCCGATTTCCACTTGGCTCGCCAGCCGATCCACTTCTGTGCGCGCCAGTTCCCCTGCCATAAGCGTGAGCGCATTGGCTGCCCCTGCGGCTGCCCCCCAGCGGCACGCTTCCCCGAGTTCATCACCGCGAAGCAGTCGCCACGCTAAAGCAGCCGTGCAGGCGTCACCCGAGCCGATCGGGTTTACGGCTTGTATTCCCGGCGGATGGATGCGCCAGCACGCTCGTCCGTCAAAAGCAAGGGTTGCGTTTTTGCCGCTGGTGATCACCACGCGCTGGGCGCCTCGCGCGTTCAGCTCCTTCATGGCTGAAATGATCGCTTCCTCGGAATCGATCCTCCGGCCCAGGCTCGCAGCCAGTTCGGTTCGATTCGGCTTCACCAGATCCGGTTGAGCCCTGAGCGCCTCCAGCATCAAAGGCCCCTGCGCATCTACGATGACAAGCGCTCCCGCTTCCTTGGCCAACTGCACGCACCGAAAATAGAAATCCACCGGGCCGCCGGGCGTGATTGTGCCGGAGAGAACAATCGCGCGACAGTTTGATAATCGCGAGCGAACCACTTCCAGCAGCCGATCATATTCCGTCGGCTCGACCGGCCGGCTTTCCTCGACCAATTCCGTAACCGCGCCGGTTGCTTGGTCCAGAATGGTGAGACATTGCCTCGTGTGCGCCGATACTTCGACAAAGTCCATCTTTACCCCTTGCGATGTGAGAATCCCGCGCAAGTATCGCCCGCGTTCGCCGCCGAGAAAGCCGGTCACGACAGATTCATCCCCCAGTGCCTTAAGCACTTTGGCCACATTGACCGCTTTGCCCGCTGCCCCATCCAGGGTAGAACTGGCCCGGTTCACAGAATCCAGCGCCAACTTTGGAAAAACCATTACGCGCTGGACTGCGGGAGTGGCGCCGACACAAAGGATCATAGGCACGTGATGTGCCTTGGAGCTTACCGGGCAGGTTCCGGTTAGGAAACCGGTTTTTCGGAGGCGATTTGTTTCATGGTCCGGCCTGTGACGGCGGATTGGTCATCGCGGCGGGCGCTGATTGGGCGCGCGCTTGCGCCAGTCTTAATCAGGAACCACGGTTCGGACTTTTCCTCGTCTCGCCGACGACCGCGAACCAGAGCCCATTGGCCTTTGAGCTTCTTTCCATTCAACTCCAGGTGCAATTTGCCGCTCTTATAACCGGCCACAGGATCGCCATCGATAACTCGATATGTCCCAAAGTCCCAAACCATAACCGTGCCGCCGCCATATTCGCCCTTTGGGATCGTGCCTTCAAAATTAGCGTACTCGAGCGGATGATCCTCGACGTGAACTGCCAGCCGGCGGTCGCCTTGTTCCACTGGCAATCCCTTGGGAACCGCCCATGAGCGCAGCACATTTTCCATCGCGAGCCGAAAATCATAGTGCAACCTTCGCGCGGCATGCTTTTGAATCACGAACAAATGTTCAGAGATTTCGCGATTCCGCCCCCGTGCGCCCACAGGCTCACGTGTGCGGGTAAAATCGCGCTTCGCGGCATACGTGCTGAGTTTGCTCCGTCGCTCCATGCAGAATTCTGCCATTGCCCGCAAAGGACGACAATTGGGAGTAACCCACCGCCGCGCAGGTCGCCAACCATCGCGGCCTCGCCAACGCTTACCAGATCTTTGCCCGCGCTTCCACCGGGCGCCACATTGGAGCCGGCGCCTTAATCCCGAATGCGTCGAAAAACTCCTGCATATTTACATGTGCCCCAATCGCCCGGAATTGGCCGGGGCTGTGCGGGTCCACGGTCACCAAACGCCGGGCCTCAGCCTCGCGGCAATTCGTTCGCCAGATCTGCGAGAACGACAGAAAGAATCGTTGCTCGGGTGTAAACCCATCGATGGTTTTTCGCTTGGCCGGGTCTTTGGCCAGGGCGCGCTCGAGCGCTTCGTAGGCGATACTAACCCCACCGAGGTCGGCGATGTTTTCGCCCAAAGTAAGGCGGCCATTTACGTGGAGTCCCGGAAGCGGTTCGTAAGCGTTGTATTGATCCACCACCTTTTGCGCCCGCGTCTCGAAAGCCTTGGCATCTGCCTCCGTCCACCAATCGTTCAAATTACCGTCCGCATCATACTTGCGTCCCTGGTCGTCGTAACCATGCGTGATCTCATGGCCAATCACCGCGCCGATGCCGCCGTAGTTCACCGCATCATCCATTTGAACATCGAAAAACGGCGGCTGCAGGATGCCCGCTGGAAAGACAATCTCGTTCATCGGCGGGTTGAAGTACGCGTTTACCGTTTCCGGCGTCATATGCCATTCGGTTCGGTCCACGGGCTGACCAACCCGGCTTAATTGCCGGTGTGATTCAAATGCATCCGCGCGCTGCACGTTGCCGAGGTAATCGTCGGGCCGGATTTCCACTTTGGAGTAATCGCGGAATTTATCAGGGTGTCCGATTTTCTGCGTAAACCGATCGAATTTAGCGAGAGCCTTAACCCGAGTCACATCCGTCATCCAATCCAGCTTCTGCAGTCGATCACGGAAAACCGCTTTGAGGTTGCCAACCAGTTCCAACATCCGGGCCCGGGCTGATGGTGGGAAATACCGCTCTACAAAAAGTTGGCCGAGCGCTTCCCCGATTTCGCCATCAATGACGCGTGCCGCGCGCTGCCAGCGTGGTTCCTGGACTTCCTGCTCTCGCAGGACTTTGCCGTTGAAGTTAAACGACTCCTCCTCCGCGGCAGCGTGGAGATAAGGCGCCGCGCTGCGCACAAGATGCCAGCGCAGATAAACTTTCCAGTCGTCCATCGGGTGCTCTTTGCTCAGCGCATACAAGGCTTGGAAAAACTCCGGCTGGCGCACGACGATGTCCGAAAGATTCCGGAGTCCGACCCCGGACAAGTAGACCGTAAAGTCGGATTCGGGATAGTTCCTGACGAAATCGGCGACCTTTATTTTGTGATAATTGGCAATGGGATCGCGCAAATCAGCCCTGGCCTTGCTGGCCTTGGCCATCGCCGTTTCGATCTCCATCACCGTCGCGGCATGGGACTTGGCCGATTCCGGCGTCTCACCCAGCAGCGTAAACATTTTTGCGATGTGAACCACATAGGCTTCGCGGGTTTTCGCAAATTTATCATTCAGGTAATAATCCCGGTCCGGCATGCCCAACCCGCCCTGGCTGATATAAAACGCGTAAACCGAACTGTCCTTTGCATCTGGAGGCGCCGACCATCCAAAACACGCGTCGATTCCGCGCTGGTGGAAATCAGCCAGGAGCCGCAGCAGATCTTCAGCTGATTCGAGATTGTCGATTCGCTTCAGGTCAGCCTGCAGCGGCTTGAACGCTAACTGTTCGAGGCGATTTGTATCCATAGCCGAGCGGAAAAAGTCCGCTACCTTTTGGGCCGGCGAATTCGCCGGAGGCTGCTTGGATACCGTATCCTGAAGAATGCCGTGGATGAGATACCAATTTCGTTCCTGCAATTCGATGAACGCTCCCCAGCGTGACTTGTCAGCAGGAATTGGGTTCTCCTTGACCCA
>CAZUVM010000252.1:0-10743 GCA_964623885.1 uncultured Verrucomicrobiota bacterium | reverse complement strand
CCCTATTTATGAGATGGGTTCTAGTCAATGGACGAACCTCTCACGGATCTTTTTTAGCGCCGATCCCTTGTGCATGGCTATATGGTCAGTCTTGTCGCTCTCGATCAGATACTGCGGCTGCGCCTTTGAAGCCCGGACGGTGTAGGTCTTAAACTTGACCGCGGAGGTGACCTTCTTCCGGATGGTACCCCGGACGAGACCCGCTTCCGAGTTCCACTGCACATGGTCCCCAACTTTGAATTCGTGTTTCATCGCTGTGATTTCTTATGGTGCCCCTTCTTCCCACCTAGCACCACCAATTCGGTAGGCAAGGGCCAACTGTGTCCTTGAGCGAGCAGGCCCTGGGCATCCTCGGGGCTCCAGGTGCCGGCGGCGTAGTTGGGGAAATCACTGGGCGGAGCGACCGCGCCTGCGGCTCCTGAGATGTAAATGGTTTCTCCTGCCCGGATTTCCACTCGACAGCCCTAAGGACCAGCCTCGCCTCTCCGGTCGCCGTCACAGGCAGGCCAGCTTCAGTTTTTTGCTTTCCGTTTCCAACGCCGGTCTGGTCCATGAATAAAAAGCGCGGAACGAGGCTATTGGGTTGTCCTTTTTCACCGCGGCCGCGAAACGCGAACCAGAGCGTGGAGGCCATGCGCGCGCCGTTCAGAATCTTTGGCAGCCAGGAGGACTTCGCTGAGTCACGCGCGGGCGAACCGCGCTGCCAGGCCGTAACCCTGCAACCGCCGCGGGACGATTGCAGGGCCCTTGATGCTGTCTGGTTTGCTTTCTTTGGCCGGCTTGCCTTCTTGCTGACCGATGCTAGTCGCGACCGGTGGGCGAGATCTTCACTTCCAGTTGGTTGTTCACATTCTCGGAGCGCGCAATGCGATCCGCGATTTCTCCGATCAACCGCTTTTCCTCGGCGGTGTTCACCGGCCCACTCAGCGTGACCCGCCCATCCAGGGTGACGATCTTCACCTTCTGGGCATTCTCCGACAGGTTTTTCCCAGCCACGATCTCTTTGCGAATCTGCGCCGTGGTATCCAGGTCGGCTTGGCTCCCGCCCTGCTCGAGCGGGGTCAGGGCACTGTTGTTGGCCGCGGTGGCCTGCTCCGTCGTCGCATCGCTGGGGAAATAGGGTTCCACCTTGTAGGCGCGATACACTCCGCCGACATAACTGGCTTGCGCGAAGTTAGGCCATTGATTGGCCTTGAAATGCGGGGCGCTGCTCAACATTTCTTTCGATGCGTCAAGCTGCAGGGTATCCCTCTCCGCGGTGAATCGCAGTGCGGTGGGCGGAATGGCGCTCAGCTCGTCGCCCATCCCCAGGAATCCGCCCGAGGAAACAACAACCGCCACGACCCGTCCCGACGGAAGATCCACCAGCAGATTCTCCACCTTGCCAAGCTTCTCAGCTTGCAGGTTGGTCACGGGCGTGCCCATGAGCTTGCTTGCCTTCTGGGCCAGACCCAGGCGCGACGCCGGGATCATCCATTGGCTCTTATTCGCCACTCCGTTCTTCTCCCATGTCCCATCTGCTTTACGGATGGAAACCCGGTTGGGCAGATCCGTGGTTTTGCCTTCGTTCTGGATCGCATCGCCAGTCTGGATGAAGCCCAGCGCCGGTTCCTGGCCGTAATAACGATAGACTTCGGCTAAATGAGTGGCGTCGGAGTATTCGGCCCACTTCGACATCTCGAATTTAGGAGCGGCCTTCAGTTTCGCCTGGTCGGCATCCAGATGAAGGACCTGGTTGGCGACATCGCGATGGAAGGCTCCCGGTGGCGCGGCTGTCAGCGTATCGCCAATGCCAATAAACCCGCCGGTAGACAGAATCACCTGAACAATCCGGCCGGATTCCACATCTACAGCCAGGTCTTCCACTTTGCCCAGTTTTTCGTCCTGAGAGTTTTGGACGGTCATTCCGATGAGGTCGCTGGCTTTCGCAGCGTCGTTTAACCGATCCGCTCGCTGCGTGTGGGTCATGGGGCCACGGGGAGAATCGAGTCCATCCTTAGCGGGTGTGACTTGGGCCAGAGCCGAAAGGGCCAGGAGCGAGGCGGCCGAAGCGCTGATAATGATTTGAAATTTATGTTTCATAGTTCTGTTTCTTCCGTTTTTTAGTTTTCTGCCGTTTTATTTTTTCTTTCTTACACGGCGAACCAGACGCTCGAATTCATCCATCGGCGGGTGTTGATTGGTTTTTCCTACTTGGAATCCGCGTTGTTCCCTGTTTGCTCTCCAGCGTCCAGCGTGCCGGTATTTTGTGCTGAGGATCATAACCCCGGAAACAAGACCTGCTAGTAAGGGATGAGCCGTAGGGTCTATCCCTCGCCGTCAACGGTTGCAGAAGCCCCGCCGACACGGCATGGCAGGCATCGCTTCCTTAGGGCGAACAGGCCTTGGATTGTCTGGCCGGCGCCCGGTAGTACTTCATCCATCACCATCGTGCAGGACACCAGGCCATTGGCATTTCGGAATGGACTTATGAGATCCGAGATAGGGGGTAAACAGCCCACGGTTAACCCCGAATAGCGTGCGCAGGGGTTCCCGGCTTATGGTTCAGCCGTGTACAATACTCAAGTCCTGCTGCTGGGAGAGTTGGCCGGCACTCCCCCTCGGATCGAGCTCAACCCGTTTAAGCATCACAGCCTGTTCGATGAGGACATCGCCATTCCCGAACTCAGCGCGGAAGAGTTGAAGGACGCCCGCTGCCGGGAGGAACGGCCCGAAGCCGGCGGCGTCTTAAAGATTATGGGAGTCGCCGAGTTGACCGCGGCGCATGGCCGCCGATTTCAGAAGCAAGTGCGCGCCGCGTTGAATGGCCATACCAGCGTCGAGATCGATCTCTCTCATACGACGACCATGGATTGCGCGGGCCTGGGCGCGTTGATCGCCATCCGCAACCTCGCCCGCGATCGCAAGGGAGTGGTACGCCTGGTGAACCCCGGCGCAGGCGTGCAGCAACTACTGGAGCTGATGCGTGCCGGAGAGGTATTTGAACTCGTCAAAACGTCGGTTTGATTGCTGCGATGGGGTGCGCCCCCGCAGCTGGCCTTATGGCTCTTATAAATGGGGTTAACTACCCTACGGTGAATCCCTTACCTGACATAGGCTGGTCCCCGGGCTTAAAATAGTGAAACATGACACAAAGGCGCATTCTGGTGGTCGATGATGACCACGTCCTTCTCCTATGGAGTGCCACGGTGCTAAGTCGCTTCGGCTACCAGGTGGACACCGCCGAAGATGGCGACCGCGGCTGGGAGGCGCTGCATGCCAGGAATTACGATCTGCTGATCACCGACAATAACATGCCGAAGGTTTCGGGGGTAGAGTTGATCAAGATGCTGCGCGGCGAAGCCACAGGCCTACCGATCATCATGGTGTCAGGTGAGATGCCGACGGAGGAGTTAAATCGGAACCCATGGTTGCACCTGGCGGCGACGCTGGAGAAGCCTTTTTCGGGCAAGGAGCTATTGGAAGCAGTGACCGAGGTCATGGGCGAGAGCGCCAGTACCCGCGAACCAATCGACCGCGGCCAGTCTGGCGCAGATAGCCGGCCGCCCAATCCTTACAGCGCCTTACAGCGGTGATAGTGCTAGAACCCATCTCATAAATAGGGACGGGTGCGTTGCCTGGGATTTGGGGCTGGGGCAAGGCGCGAGGGGTTCACAAAAACGGACATCGGGGGAATCCCCAATGGCGGCAAACCTCTTACCCGGTCATTTTTGCTCCACGATGTCGCTCTCCATTTCCTTTGACCGCGCTGCTCCGCCGGGAACGGCGGGACCGCTACGCCCGATTCCATTGGCCGCCGAGGGATTGGATACTTCCTTGCACGAGCAGGCGCGGGCGGCGCGGGATGAAGTGTTCGGGCGCCGCGTTTTTGTGCGCGGGGTTGTTGAGGTGTCCAGCCACTGCCGGCAGAATTGCCGTTACTGCGCGATGCGGCGCGACAACGCCTCACTGAAGCGCTACCGGCTGGCTGCGGA
The DNA here is from genome assembly GCA_964623885.1 of uncultured Verrucomicrobiota bacterium. Lineage (GTDB taxonomy): Bacteria > Verrucomicrobiota > Verrucomicrobiia > Limisphaerales > UBA8199 > CAZUVM01. The sequence continues at coordinate 6,769 of CAZUVM010000252.1, read as the reverse complement.
AGAACTCGCGGAGCTGATTATTCACCATCGACCCGCTGCGATTACCGACCTCGAGATCCAGGCGGGCGAAGACCCCGAGACGGTGCGGGAGGTGGTGCTGCCGCTGGTGCGCGAGCTCCGCCGGCACACGGATCTGGGCATCACGATTGGCCTCGGCACTTTATCGCCACGCGAGTACGACCGGTTGCGTGAGGCGGGTGCCGACGGTTACACGATGAGGATTGAGACGGGCAATGGCGAGCATTACGAGTTCGTTGAGGCCCCCGGGACGATGGCCGAGCGCATGGCAGCGATTTGTTATCTGTCAGGCAAAGGGTGGAAAGTGTCGTCAGGTCTCATTATCGGCCTGCCCGGGCAAACGGCGGCGCACGTGGAGCAGACGTTGAACCTGCTGACCCTGCTGCCACTATGCGGCGGCAGCGTAAGTCCCTTCGTGGCGGGCGAGCAAACACCGTTTGCCAGTGCGCCGGACGGGGACATCGAACAGACTCTGAATTGCCTGGCCTGGCTGCGTTTGCGCGCGCCGCATTGGATCATACCCGCAGTCAGCGCGCTGCGGATGGTCGCGCAGGACGGCTATGTTCGGGCGTTGAACGCGGGCGCGAACCTGGCCACGATCAATCTCACCCCCAGAGCGATGCGCGCCGATTACCCAATCTACAAACGGGATCGACTGATCATGGACGAGGAGCAGGTTATGTCAGCCATTGAGGCGGCGGGCTGTGCGCCCAGCCCCGTTGGCGCTGCAGAGTACTTACGAACGGTTGACCAGGGATTTCTCCTGAAAGGAACGCGCTTCGCACGACAACAAAGACTGCCTCGCCACTGATTACTTGAAATCAACGCCGAACATTTATGCCGCTCCGGCATCCTCTTCCGCCAAGGAAACTCCGGCATCCGAGCATCGCCCGTACCTTGCCACGGCTACCCGCAGCCATGCTCGTACCTGACTCGCCGAGGGGCGACCCTGCGACCGGGTAAGCTCGGTCGCAGGGTTTAACAAAACGCAATCCACCTTATGGGGAGAATCCCTAAGGGTCATCCCCATAATACCCCATCTGCTCCCGGTCGTGTTACTGTCACCGCATGATCGCCACCATAGAGTCAAACGCAGGTCCAGGGCTGGAATTAGAATCATACCCGGGACAAACAGTAACCGCAGTCACCAGGCCCCGGGATACGCGGCCATCCGCGCGGGCTTCGGAGATTCGGTACCGGCGGTTATTCGAGGCCGCTCGCGACGGGATCCTGATCCTCGACCCGGCCACGCGAACGATCACCGATGCCAATCCTTTTATGAGCGAGCTGCTCGGGTACGCCTATGAGGAATTGATCGGCAAAGAACTTTGGGAGATCGGGTTGCTGGAGGATGAGCAGGTCAGCCGGGCCGCATTTCAAGAATTGCGGAGCAACCTTTATATTCGCTACGAGAATTTACCACTCCAGGCCAAAGCCGGGGAGCGACGCGAGGTGGAGTTCGTAAGCAACCTCTACGATGAGGACGGCCACGCGGTCATTCAATGCAACATCCGGGACATCCGCCAGCGCAAACGGGCGGAGCGGGAACTTCAGGAGGCCAAGGAGATCATCAGCCGGCACGCCCGCCAACTCGAGGAAGTGGTCCAGGAACGCACGTCGGAGCTGCGGGAGACGGTGAGCCAACTGGAAGCTTTCTCCTACAGCCTGTCGCATGACATGCGGGCGCCGCTACGGGCGATGCAGGGTTATGCGAAACTCATCGGTGAGGAATATGCGGACCGGCCTCTGGATGAAACGGCGGCGAATTATCTGCGGCGCATTTGCCGGTCAGCACTGCGGCTGGATCATTTGATTCAGGATGTCTTGAGCTACACCAAAGTATTGCGCGCCGAGGCGCCGCTGGCGTCCGTGGATTTGGATCGACTGACGCGCGACATCATCGAGACCCAGCCGCGGGCACGGCGGCCGGGGACGAAGATCCGGATCGAGGGGGGGCTGCCGCTGGTATTGGGCAACGACGCCTTGTTGACGCAATGCATTTCGAATCTGTTGAGCAACGCGTTAAAGTTCGTTTCCCCGGAAACCGTTCCGCGCGTGCGCATTTGGGCTGAAACCGCGGAGGGCGGGTTCCGCGTTTGGTTCGAGGATAATGGCATCGGCATCGCCGAACGGGATCACGACCGGATTTTCCGAATGTTCGAGCGCATCCACCCCGATTCGCATTACGACGGCACGGGCATTGGTTTGACCATTGTGCGCAAAGCCGTTGAGCGCATGCACGCACAGGTGGGCTTCAAATCTGAGTTGGGCAAAGGCAGTCAATTCTGGATGCTGCTGAAGAAAGGTTAAACCATGATCACCAAACCAATACTTTTGGTCGAAGACGACGAGAACGATGTGTTTTTCTTCCAACGCGCAGCCAGCAAGGCGGGCATAGCCAATCCCGTCCAGGTGGCCCGGGACGGGCAAGAGGCCCTTGATTATCTGCAAGGCGCGGGGAAATTCGCCGAGCGCGCGAAATTCCCGCTGCCTTGCCTGATCCTGCTGGACTTGAAGCTGCCGTTCGTGATGGGGCTGGACGTGCTGAAGTGGATTCGCCAGCAGCCCAGCCTGGCTCCCATCGTGCTCATCCTGAGTTCCTCGCGGGTGGAGGCAGACGTCGCGACGGCGTATCGCTTGGGGGCCCAAGGCTATCTGGTGAAGCCGGCGGAAACGGGCAAACTGTGCGAGACAGTCAAGGCCATTAACGATTTCTGGTTGACGCAAAACACGCCGCCGCCGTGTCCGGCGTTGAACGCAGGTCAGGAGCGGTTGGCGGACCCGCAAGCCGTGCAGCAGTACGCCCCGCCAACCAGGTCCCTCACCCAGGTGTCGTCCGGCATTCTCAGGAGCGATATATGAAAACCATTCGAGTTCTTTTGGTGGACGATCATGCCGTAGTTCGAGCCGGGCTGCGGGCCCTGCTCGAGGCGGCAGGAGACATGCTGGTAGTCGGCGAGGCGGAAGATGGCCAAGAAGCCGTGCGCGAAGCCGAGAGGCTGCGGCCGGATGTGGTGCTGCTGGACCTGGCCATGCCGCGATTCAACGGAATGAGCGCTACCCGGCAGATTGCCAAAAGGGCGCCGGCGAGCAAGGTGCTCGTCCTTTCCAGTTACGATGACGCGCAGCACCTGCGGGAAGCCATTGAGGCAGGGGCGACCGGCTATTTGCTGAAGGCAGCGGCCGGAGATGATTTGTTGGAAGCGGTCCGCGAAACGGACAAAGGAGGCGCCTCCTTTAGCCCCGCGATGCTTCAACGCCTGTCGAAGGAAAGTTGGGGAGATCCGAGCGAAAGCCGCGAGGCCGCAACCGAGCCCGCCCGATTGTCCGGGCGACAGGTGGAAGTCCTCCAATTGATCGCCGAGGGATACTGCAGCAAACAAATCGCCGCGCTGATGTGCCTCAGCACGAAGACGGTGGAAAAACATCGGCAGAGCCTCATGCTCAAGCTGAACCTGCATAAAACTTCGGCTTTGACCCGCTACGCGGTTAGCAGCGGAATCATAGAAGTCAACCGCTCGCCGCTTTGGCCATTGAAGCCGAGGTCGGACCGCACGTGGATGGCGGAAAAAAAACACGCCTGGATGTGAGCGCAAATCAGTAAACCACCGGCTAAACCAAACGTTATGGCGAAGATCTTTGAAGTCAACCGCGGGACCACCAGGTCGCAAAAGAACGGAGTCCACCGGAGCCTGCTCGCTGTAAAGGTTCAATTCGCGTTACGAGCTGCTTTTGCAGAGAGTGACGTGGCAAAACGGCGAGTGGCGTCCGGCACCACCCACGAAAGCGCCGCCTTGCCTTACGGCCTGGTCTGCGGCCGGGCAGCGAGCCGGAGAGCGGTTTTGGTTGCCTGGGAGGCGGCGGCGGCCTCCTTTACGCAGCCAATAAAAACATGTGGTACGTGATTGCTTTCGTAATGCTCGGGCTCTGGCTGCTCGGTCTGATGACCGGGTACGCGCTGCAGGGGTTCGTCCACCTTCTGCTGCTGGCGGCTATCATCTGTGTCGTGGTGAGGCTGGTTCAGCGGCGCCGCTTGACCTGAGGAAATGCGGGGAGAGATTGGCGCGTTCGCTCTCACGTTCAACGCGGTTCGGCTGCAAGGGGGAAACACCCCACGGTCAACCCCACAATATGACCGGTCGACTTCGGGGGTTACATTTCAGAAGTGAAAACCTACCCCCTCAGGAAGGCGCCTCGGAATTCCAATGGGCAACGCGTGCGCCACAAGGAACGGATGCAGCTCGAAGAAGCTTTCGTGCTCCAAAACCAACTGCTGGCCGCGCGCGATTACGCCGAGTCGGTCGTCGAGGCCGTTCCCCCGCTATTGGTGTTGGACGACAAGCTGCGCGTGCAGACGGCTAACGAATCTTTCTGCAAAGCATTCAAAATCTCTTCGCGCCAGGCGGTGAACCGCCTGGTGTATGAATTGGGCAGCGGCCAATGGAACATTCCCAAGCTGCGCACGTTGCTCGAGGAAGTGCTGCCCCGCAAAAAGCGTTTCAAGGATTTCGAGGTGACGCACGAGTTCGAAAAGATCGGATGGCGCACGATGCTGTTGAGCGGGTGCCAGGTGGATCACCTGCCGGGGATTCTCCTGTTCATCCAGGACATCACGGAGCGGCGGCAGGCCCAGGCGTCCACGGAGGTTTCGGAAATTCGTTACCGTCGCCTCTTTGAAGCGGCCCGGGACGGAATCCTGATTCTCGATCCCGGCACGCGCAAAATCACCGACGCCAATCCATTCATGTCAGAATTATTGGGGTACCCGCGCGCGGAATTGCTGGGCAAGGAGCTTTGGCAAATCGGGTTGCTCAAGGACGAAAAGGCCAACCAGTCGGCTTTTCGCGAGCTGCAGAAGAAACATTTCATTCGTTACGAGGACCTGCCGCTGCAAAACAAAGCAGGCCAGCGCCGCGAAGTGGAGTTTGTCAGCAATCTCTACGATGAAGGCGGACGAAACGTCATTCAGTGCAACATTCGCGACATTACCCAGCGCAAGCACGCCGAGGAATCCTTGCGCGAAAGCGAACAACGGTTTCACGTCATTTTCACCCAGGCCACCGCCGGTATCGCTCAGACGGATATCAATGGACGCTTCACGCTCGTCAATAAATGTTACTGCGATATTGCCGGGCGCCAGCCCAAGGAATTGCTCAGCCTAAAGATGCAGGACATCGTTCACCCGGACGACCTGGCGCACAACGAAGCCCTCTTGAAGAAGTTGAAGAAGGAAGGCGGCGATTTCGTTATCGAAAAACGGTGCGTGCGGCCCAATGGAGAAATTGTTTGGGTGCGCAGCAGCGTTGCCCGCATCAACCACGGCCTCGGGAACGAGCAGAACCTGCTCGCGGTAACCCTGGACATCACCGAAAGCAAGCGGGCCGAGCAGGCGTTGCTGGCGGCGAAAAATGAGATCGGGCGGCATGCCATTGAACTCGAGCAAGTAGTCGCGGAACGCACCACTGAACTGCGCAAGACCATCGGTGAGCTGGAGGGATTCTCCTACAGCGTCTCGCACGATATGCGCGCGCCGCTGCGGGCCATGCAAAGTTTCGCCCAATTCCTGGTGGATGAATATAGCGGCAAGCTCGACGCACAAGGCGTCGATTACCTGCAGCGGATCATGCGTTCCGCCGTGCGACTGGACCGGCTCATCCAGGATGTTTTGAGCTATACGAAAATCCTCCACGCCAACTTGCCGCTGGAGCGGGTGGATCTGGACCGGCTGGTGCGCGACATGGTGGAAACCTTCCCGAACGGCCAGCCGATCAAACCGGAGATCCGCATTCAAGGCACGCTGCCCCACGTGATGGGGAACGAGGCGCTGCTGGCCCAATGCGTCTCCAACCTGCTGAGCAATGGCGCAAAATTTGTTGCGCCCGGCACCACGCCTCGCCTGGAGGTTTCTGCCGAAACGATGAAGGACGCGTCGGTGCGCGTTTGGTTCAAGGACAATGGCATCGGCATCGCCCCAGAAAATCACGAGCGTATCTTCCGGCTGTTCGAGCGAATTCAGCCCGCGACCGAATACGAGGGAACGGGCATCGGCCTGAGCATCGTGCGCAAGGCAGCCGAACGCATGGGCGCGCAGGTCGGCTTCGACTCGGAACTCGGCCAGGGCACCCGTTTCTGGATTCACTTACAAAAGGCGTAAACAGTGAAAACTATTCTCCAGGTTGATGACGATCCCAACGATATCTTCCTCTTGCAGCACGCCCTGAGGAAGGTGGGTATCGCCAATCCGATCCAGGTCGCCAGTGACGGACAGCAGGCGATTGACTATTTGCAAGGCGCGGGCAAGTTCGCCGACCGCGCAAAATTCCCGTTTCCATGCCTGGTGCTACTGGATTTAAAATTGCCCTTCATCATGGGACTGGACGTCCTGCGCTGGATCCGCCAGCAGCCCGGGTTGCCTTTGACCGTGATCATGCTGACGGCCTCCGGGTCGGAGGCGGATATTGTGGAAGCCTACCGCCTGGGGGCCAACGCGTTTCTGACCAAGCCGTCCGAAGCGGCCAAGCTTGAAGAAATGGTAAGAGCCATGAAGGACTTTTGGCTGACACACAACACGCTGCCGCGGGAGCCCTTGCCCGCGCCGGCCCGGGAGCGTGCGGCATGGCGCGTTGCTTCCACCACCACGGGACATGCCGCAAAGCGCACGCACGTTAATGGGGCGCACCGAAGCCGGTTGTCTCATCAAACCAAAGGAAACTGATGAAAAAAATCACTGTGTTGCTCTCAGACGATCACG
>CAZUVM010000251.1:0-18653 GCA_964623885.1 uncultured Verrucomicrobiota bacterium | reverse complement strand
CCTGGAGGGAGCGGAAACACCGTGACTGGGATCGGCAGCTTTGGTGCCGGGCAGGACGTCCGGACCGTAAACAATGGGACCTTCATGTGGGGCGATGGCTCGCAAAATCCTTTCACGGGAGCGGGAGTCGATAATGCTTTTAACGTGCTCGCGAGCGGTGGCGTGTTCTTCTACGACGGCACTAATGGAGTCCACGTCGATGGCATGGGTAACAATAACGGAACGATTGATTTCGGACTCAAGTTTGGCGGCGCGCTCTCCAGCGGGGAAGGCATTGCGTCAAAACGCACCGCGGGCGGCAACCAGTATGGACTGGATTTCTATACCTCTTCCAACGACCGGATGTCGATTGCCGCCAATGGGTTTGTTGGTATCAACACCACCAGCCCGTCACAACGTCTTGAAGTCGCTGGTAATTACGTTTTGATCGACGGCCACAACGCCGACAACGGGAATGGCCCGATCGATGCCTACATCGGCGGCAATGGCTCGGGTAGCGATGTGCAAATCGGCAGCATGAACAGCCTCATCACGGCCGTCGGGTTTTGGAACACCGCCGCCGGGGCCTGGATGCACATCGCCTGCAGCTCGATCACCATTAACGGCGGCGCTGACGTGGCCGAGCCGTTTCCGCTAACGACCGCAGCCGAGGAAATCATTGCGGGATCAGTTGTGGTTATTGACGAGGAGAATCCTGGCCGGCTGAAGTTGAGCGCGGGGGCTTACGATTCGCATGTCGCGGGCGTGGTGAGCGGCGCCAACGGTGTTCATCCGGGCATCCAAATGCAACAACAGGGGCTGCTCGAAGGCGGGCGAAACGTCGCGCTAACCGGCCGCGTCTATGTGCAGGCGGATGCTTCCAATGGCGCGATTAAACCTGGGGATTTGTTGACGACATCCAGCCGGCCCGGGCATGCCATGAAAGTTACCGACCACGCCCGAGCACAAGGGGCGATTCTCGGCAAAGCCATGACCGGTCTGAGCGAAGGGGACGGCCTGGTGTTGGTTTTAGTAACCCTGCAGTAACAAGTTCCAAGTGATTTCGCAGTTAGCTATGAAATCCGAATCCCGAAATCCGAAGGCCGAAAGAAAACTGAAGCTCGAAGTCCGAAATGCCACGGTCGCCGCTAGTACATCAGGAGTGGCCTGGTTTCGGATTTCGCACTACGGATTTCGGATTTCTGAGCAAGATACACACTCATTTCCTGCACGGTGTATCGTAGTGGTTGCAGCCATACTGGTCTGCTGCCAAGCCGGCGCGACTGGCTCCTGGACGAGCGTAGTTCCGGGTGCCCTCAACCCAGTGGTGGAGCTCATGCTTCTGCTGCCGGATGGCACGGTCATGGCGAATGGCGCCAATACCTCCAGCAATTGGTATCGGCTGACGCCAGATGGTCATGGCAGCTACATCAATGGTACTTGGAGCAGCCTCCATGCTATGAAGTATGCCCGCAATTTTTTCTCTTCCGCCGTCTTGCAGGATGGTCGGGTGTTTGTGGCGGGCGGGGAATATCCTTCTTATCCTGCTCCCAACGGCAGCACAGCCGAGATTTATGACCCCATAAAAGACTCATGGCGTGAGATTCCCGTGCCGCCTAGCCTGATCTGTAACACTTGTAACTTTCCCGGTATCGCTGACGCGGCCAGCAAGGTTTTGCCCGACGGTACCGTAATGATTTCGCCCGTCGTGCCAACCGTCCGCGGCGGCACCTTGATCTTCGATCCTAAATCGAATGGTTTGTCACAAGGGCCGATTCTCACCAATTTCGTCCAAAACACAGACGAGCAGAGCTGGGTTAAACTTCCCGACGATAGCATTCTGACCTTTGACAATGCCTTTCACTCGCAGCGATATATCCCAAGTTTGGGTCAATGGATTCCCGACAGCGATCTCCCGGTACAACTCTATAACGGTGCGACGGAAATTGGCGCGGGCCTGCTGCTGCCAGACGGACGGGCGTTTTTCCTGGGGAGCACGCGGACTAATGTCTTTTACTCCCCCTCCGGGGATAACAGCCAGGGGTCCTGGACGCGGGCGGCCGATATTCCCGCTCCGTTTTGCGCCTGGGACAACCCCGCAGCCGTGACGGTCGATGGCAAAGTGCTGTGCTTTTTCGGTTGCGGGCAGCCAACCAACGGGCTTTACGAATTTGATCCCGCTGCCAATAAGTTCACGCCGATTGGCAACTTCGATACCGCCAGTGGAACCCATGCCATGCTGGCGCTGCCGGATGGTAACATCCTGATGAGTGACGGCACCACTCCCATCGTGCGCGTTTACGTGCCCGGTGGCCCTCCGATTACCGCGGGCAAGCCGACGATCAGCAGCATCACTGCAAACATTGCCGGGGTTTCCTATCATCTGGCTGGTACAAAGCTCAACGGCCTCTCGGCTGGCGCGGCTTTTGGCGACGATTACCAGATGGACAGCAACTATCCGCTGGTGCGCTTGACGGATACCGGTGGGAATGTGTATTACGCGCGAACCTACAACTGGAGTAGCACTGGGGTCGCGACCGGGAGCAAGCCCGTCACGACGGAATTCATCGTGCCGGGCACAGTGCCACCCGGCGCGTACTCTCTGGTCGTGGTGGCCAATGGCATCGCGTCCGACCCGGTCTCCTTCACGTATACGGGCCCGGTTTGGGTTGATTTCAACTACACCAATCCGTTTGGCATTTACTCCGGGACTTACTCTGATCCCTACAACACCCTGGCCGGCGGCGTAAACGCCGTGGGCAGTGGCGGGACGATTGCTATCAACGCGAGTATCCAACCCAGCGACTCTACTGAGACCATGACCATCTCCAAGCCGATGACCATCACCTCGGTCGATGGCCCATCCACTATTGGCCACTGAAGTTCGGACCGGTTACAACTGAAAGGCGGATCGAACCGCGCAGAGAAGTTGACTTTCTTCAGCCGTAGTCTTGCCGTCGCTCGTAAGCAGTTCGTTGAGCCGGTTGTAAACCGTCTGGCGCATTTGGGTTTCAGTGAAGCGTTTGGCGAGTTCGTTCACGTAAGTTCTGACGGCCTCCGGGGAGTCGGTATGCCGGCTCGTGCGCGTGAACGCGGAATCGGAAAACTTGTCGCGCTCGAAATCGGATGGAAAATTAAATGAATCCAGCAGTTTCTGAACACAGGCATCTTCCGCGGACGCGAGATTGCGGTCCGCATACATGCCCAGGATCAGCAGATCCATGACTGCCTGCTTTTGTTCGGGGCTAAAGTCGGTAATCTTCATGTGCTTTTTTCGCGCAAACGAGCTTCATCCTGCCGGGTGGATTCAACGATCCAGGCTGGGGGTTGTCCAGTGCGAAAGAAGATTAAATTGGGAAGATTAAATTGTCGGCAGTGGAATCCAATTCTTTTTCAGATCCTGACTGCGGATCACATTAAAAAGGGGGCCCTTCTGGACCAGCGTGCAACCCATTCCAATGAGCACCTTTTTGAGCAGGGCGAGTGCTTCCGGAGCGCTAACCGGCTGCTCGTGGCATAGGTCTATCATGCAGCCCGTTTGCACATTGGGCTTCGCGCGAATAATCAAGCCGGCGGACCGATAGAATTGGTCCAATACTATCTCGAGCCGCACGCGGCGAAAATCGAGTTTCAGGGGCGGGCGCGGCGTGCGACTGACGGGGTGACTCCTTTCGCCTTGGGCCCCCACAGTGGCGGCAAGCGGGAGCTGACCTTCGCGTCGCAGTTCGTCTTTACATATCGTCTGTGATAAAAATCCCTTCATAAGCCGTTTATCCAGCTCCACGGAATAGCACAAAGGAGGCCAAGCCCGCCGGTTCAAGGATCCAGCGGAATTTCATCTGATTGACCTGAGTTTCTCCTCAGTGCTGCGCAAACATTGCTCAACGAGCGTTTTCCGGTATGCAGTTCTTGCTCGTTGGTGGAAGTCGGGCGGGAAGCTTGCTCCAAATCCGAACGAGAAATCAATCCGAGAGGAGAATTCGGCTGCTAAGAAATATAACCACGAAATACACTAAATACACGAAAGACGTCTTGTGCTTTAGTGCATTTCGTGTGTTTCGTCGTTTTCTCCTTATGGCTTATGTGTGGACCAAGGCCTCATCTTTCCCCCTTGCGCCTCGCCAGCAACCGGAATTCAATCCATTTATGAAGCCGTGCCGAACGTGCTCGGAGTATCGCGCAAATCGTGCGAGAGGGATTGCCCTAGGCCTGGTCCTGGCCGGATCAATTGCGGCAGAGCTTGCAGCGAGCTTCGGACGTGCGGCAACTTATGTGGTGGACCAAGCCGCCGGCGGGGCGGCTGATTCCAATCCTGGGACTGAGGAACGGCCCTTCATGACGATTCAGCGCGCGGCCGATCTGGTTCAGCCCGGCGATACCGTTTTCGTGATGGAAGGAGATTATGGCGAAAGGATCAGGATTAAGACCAGCGGGCTTCAGGGCAAGCCAATCACTTTTCGGGCCGCGCCTCTGCACATGGCCGTGGTGGAAGGGTTTGACCTCGAGGGCAATTACCTCCGCGTCGAAGGGTTCGAAATCACGGCGGAGAAGCCGGCCGTGGCGGTGCAGTTGGGAGGAAGCTATTGCGAGGTAGTGGATAACTATATTCACGGAATGTCGGTCGGGGTTGCGGGGACTGTTGGCCGGCCAAGCCTCGATAGCAAAACGCAGGATTACTCGGCGGTGTCGCACAATCGGATAGCCTACAATCGCGTGTATCACTGCCAGTACGGCTTTATGCTAGGCGGCAATGATTGGCTCGTAGAGAACAACGAGGTGAACCGGCTTTTCATGTACTCGCCAGGCAACCGCTATGATGACTGCGATTACTCACGATTCTTCGGAGCCGGCTGTATCGAGCGGTACAATTACTTTCACGGTAGCACCTCGTCGGAGATCCGCGTGGCGCACGTGGATTGCCTTCAGACTTTTACCGTGAATGGGGAAAGTGCCCGAGATCTGGTATTCGAATACAACACCTGTTTTGACTTCCACCAGATGTGCATGGTGGAAAGCGCGCCTCACATTGGCAGCGTCAGCAATTGGATGATCCGCGGCAACATTGTTTCGGCCAACTCACCAAGTATGAGCGGCGGCTGGGGGCCCGACATCATTCAGACGCTGAACGTCACGCTGGCCAACAATACAATTTCAACGGTGCGCTGGGCGACGATTGGTTTAAGGGGAAAGGAATCCACCGGCGGGCAGATTTACAATAATATTCTCTGCAACGCGGAGCGGGCCATCATTACCGGCGACAGCGATTTCTCGTCGGCCCAACCTTCGGTCGAATACAACCTGACCTACAAGACCTCACCGGCCGCGGGCGAGAAAAATATCAATGGCAAGGACCCGCTGTTCATAGAGGCGGCAAAGCGCGATTTTCGGCTGCAACCCGGCAGCCCCGTCATTGGCGCCGGGAAGGAGGGGGTGACCATCGGAGCATTGGAATATCCGAACGTCTATTATGTTGATCCATGTCACCCGGCGGCAAGCGATGAGCCCGCATGGGGCTATCCAGCGGTGCCGCTTAAGACCGCAGTCCGGGCGTGCGAGTTGGCCAAATCCGGTGAGACGATAATTCTGCGCGGTGGAGTATATCGCGAACTGCTCCGCCCGCGCGCAGATCGGGTGATTGTTCGCGCCATGAAAGGCGAACAGGTCAGTATTAGCGGGGCGGACCTGATCGAGCATTGGAGCCGTGAGGCAGAGGGGACATGGTCGAGTCATTTGGAAGAAAAACCAAAGAGGGTACTGCGAGATGGCCGGCTTTGGACGGAATTCACGTATGACACACGAAGCAAAAAGCTTCGGGTGAAAGGTGGAGATCCCCGGCTCCATTTGTTCGAGACGGTGGTGCGGAAGGAAGGCGTTGACCTGGCAGCCGCGAAAAACGTGCAGATTGAAGGCATAACGGTTGCCAATACGCTTCGATAATGCAGACGCAGCGTGGCGATTGATCGAAGCTTGACAATGCGGGCGTGACCGTCGCAGACTTCGGCATGAGGGGCACATCTGTTCCCTCGGAAAACCGAAGCGCGACCAGCGAACCGGCGGAGCAAGCTGTCTTTGTCACGACGCAATGGTCGGTGATCGTAGCAGCCGGTCGAGCCGATACCCCCAACGCGCAAGCGGCCCTCGAGCGGTTATGCCGATCTTACTGGTATCCGCTTTATGCTTATGCGCGGCGGCGCGGACATTCGGTGGAGGATGCCCAGGATCTGACCCAGGCGTTTTTTGCTCGCTTGCTGGAGCGCCATTGGGTGGCGGATGCGGACCGCGAGCGCGGGCGTTTTCGGACTTTCCTGCTCACAGCCATGAATCGATTCATGGCCGACGAATGGGACAAGCTCAGGGCGCAAAAGCGCGGTGGTGGTGTAGCGCATGTCCCCCTGCAGCTCAATGATGCGGAAACCCGGTATGGGTGCGAACCGGCGGACGATCGCACGCCCGAGCAATATTTCGAGCGACGCTGGGCCCTGACCTTACTGGATACCGTGCTGCAACGGCTGCGCCGCGAATACGAGCAGGAGGGCAAAGGCGAAGTGTTTGCGGCGCTTCATTCAACGCTGGGCGGCAGCGACTCGCGGTCCTATGCCGAGCTTGGAGCGCAAGCCGGACTTTCGGAAGGCGCGGTGAAAGTTGCCGTGCACCGTTTGCGCAAACGGTATCGACGGCTGCTGCGGGACGAAATCGCGCAAACCTCGGCGGCGGGAGCGAACGTGGACGAGGAGTTGCAGCATTTATTTGGCGCTTTGTCCGGACCTTAGTTTTCGGATGTAGTGGCCGGCCGCTTATTCATAACTCTGTAACCTTTCACGCGGCAATTCCTAAGAATGAGTTGAAGGCTCGTATGGAAACGATACGCATTTGCCAAAACTGCCGGAAGCCAATCCCGGCGGACACACCGATGGGGTTGTGCCCGGAATGCCTGGTGAAGGTCGGGTTCCGCAGCGGCATCGAGACAGAATCCGAGCCTGGCGGTGCTTCGGGCTTCGTCCCGCCGACCGTTCAGGAGTTGGGGAAACTGTTCCCGCAGCTGGAGATTATAAGCCTGCTTGGCAAAGGGGGAATGGGGGCGGTTTACAAGGCGCGCCAAAAGCAGCTCAACCGGCTGGTGGCGTTAAAAATCCTCCCTCCGGGCGTGGGAGCGGAACCGGCGTTTGCTCAACGATTTACCCGAGAAGCGCAGGCCCTGGCCCAGCTAAACCATCCGGGGATCGTTACGCTATACGAATTCGGGCAGGCGGCGGAGATGCCGTTTTTCCTGATGGAATTTGTGGACGGTGTGAACCTGGCTCAGGCCATGGCGAACGATCGGATCTCGCCCCGCGAGGCGTTGAGCGTTGTCCCGCAGATTTGTGATGCGCTGCAGTTCGCCCACGACCAGGGCATCGTCCATCGCGATATCAAGCCCGAGAATATTCTGCTGGATCGGCACGGCCGGGTGAAGGTTGCGGATTTCGGCGTGGCGCTGCTGGTGAGCCGTGGCGCCGAGGTGGCTGGCAATGTTGATGGATTGTCGGGTTCGGCCACGTTGACCGAAGCGGGCAAAATCGTGGGCACGCCTCGGTACATGTCGCCCGAGCAACTCGAACGGCCGGGCGCGGTGGATCACCGGGCGGACATCTATGCGTTGGGGGTGGTGTTCTACCAGATGCTCACCGGCGAATTGCCCGGCAAAAAAATCGAGCCGCCCTCCAGGAAAGTACACCTGGATGTGAGACTGGATGAGGTTGTGTTGCGGGCCTTGGAGCGGAAGCCGGAGCGGCGGTTTCAACATGCCAGTGAATTAAAGAGCTCGGTGGAGACCATTGTCGGAGTGGCCGGTCCGGCCGCGGCCAATGGTGCTGCGGCAAGAGGTTTTTCTCGGCGGTTCGTTGTGGGCTGGGCGCTAGGGATTCTGGCCGTTGTGGTCGCGATCATCGTGGCATTTGCGTTGAGGCCAACAGGGCTGGAGCGGAGTCCCATGCCGGAGACACTCGACACGGCGGCGCAGACGATTCGGAATGAAATCGGGCGCCGGCTAAGGGAAGCGGGCGCGACTTACGAAGATTTGAGAGTCTCGATTGCCGAGAAGACGGAAAGCGCGACACCATTTAGGGTTAGTTACTCGGGGCTGAGAAACTTTCGAGGAGTGGACGGCACGACGCCGCAGGCCGACGGCTCTTTTACCATGCGCTACATCGGGGGCGGTCAGTGGCAGGGCGCGCTGGCCGGAACTCGATTCACGGTGACGGTTGGGAGCAGGGACAATATTGATTTGCCGTTTGTGGATGATCCTCAAGTGCTCGGTCAATGGAGCAGCGTTGATTTCGTCGAAGCGATTGCTCAGTTCAATCCCGATAAACGGATGATGAACCACGAACTATTCCTCAAAGAGCTCACCTTTCTGGAGAACGGCAAAATGCCGCAACCGTGGCTGACCTGGACCAAGGGGGTCCTGATCCATCACGGGGATCAGACCGCCAGCCGATATGAAATCCAGGAGATTAAAGGCCGGGCCTATCTTTTCCTGGAGTGGCGGAGCGGCGATTTTACGATTTCGGGACGGAAACCACCTTATTACGTCCTGCAGAAGAAAAACCAATAAACCAGAAGATCAGCGTATGAAAATGAAACCAGTATTAACCACGTTATTAATCGGAATGTTATGCCAATTGCCCCTGGGCTTTGGTATCGCGCGGGCCGCAGACGCGCCGCCGGGCTCCACGATGGACGTTATCCAGAAAAAGATTCAGGCCGAGGTGGCCGCCCGATTTGCTGAGACCGGCGCCACCTGTGACGAGCTGCAAGTGGCCGTGGCTGCAAAAACAGAAAGCGCGACGCCGTTCAAGGTCACCTATCGGGGTTTGCGAAATTTCAGAAGCAGCAGCGGCGCCCTGGCGGAAGCCGACGGCGAATTCATCATGAATTACATCGGCGGCGGGCAATGGCAGGGAAAGTTGGCCGGCACGCAATTGACCGCCAAGGTCGGCACCAAAGACAACATCAACCTGCCGTTCGCGAATGACCCGCAGGTGCTTGGGGAATGGGAAAGCGTCGATTTTGTGCAGGACATCGGCCAGTTCGACCCGTTGAAGCGCGCCTGGAACGGCAAGCTCTTTCTGAAAGGACTGACCTTCCAGGAGAACGGCAAAATGCCGCAACCGTGGTGGACCTGGACCAAGGGATTCGTGCTTCATCACGGGGACCAGACCGCGAGCCGCTACGAGATTAGGACGCTCAATGGCCAGCCGTATCTATTTTTCGAATGGAAGAGCGGCGATGTCACCATTGCGGGAATGAAACCGTTCTATTACGTGCTCAAGTTAAAGGCACCAAAAACAATTTGATAGGTAAACCCCAATAATCAACGAGGCTGCCGTTCCGTTCGCGTAGAGCGGGACGGCAGCGGCATTGATTGATTGTGCAGACTTGCGCAGTTCGATGATGTTACGAACTGGCGGACTGACCATGGAGCAGGTCTGGTTTCAAAACGCGGCAGCGAGTTCGCCGTGTTTAGAGTGGCCGTTTCCATTGCCATTACGATCGAGGCATTCGCGGACGAATTGGGCCAGCTTGCCAATGGAGTAGGGCTTAGGCAGGAAGTTGCGTTTTGCCAGCATGGAGGTGTCCTTGCCGGCCATACCGGGGCTGTAACCGCTGGTATAAATCACTTTTAAGTCGGGACGTCTTTGGAGGAGTCGTTCTGCCAGTTCGCTGCCCATCATACCGCCGGGCATGACCATGTCGGTGATCAGCATGTCCACGGGGCGTTTGGCTTGCTCCCAGACTTCGAGGGCATCAGGGCCGGTGGCCGCGTCAAAGACGGTATAACCCTGGATCTTGAGGACCTCGACTACCATTTGACGCAAGGCTTCTTCGTCTTCAGCAACCAGGATGGTCTCACGGCCATTTCGCAGGACGGTATCCACGACCGGTTCAGTTTTCTCGGCGGCCTGGGGGCTTACCGGGAAGTAGATTCGGAACGTCGTTCCATGATTCAGCTGGCTTTGGACATCGGCCCAGCCGCGGTGCTGGCGGACGATGCCAAAGACGGTGGATAAGCCCAGGCCGGTGCCTTTGCCGACGGGCTTGGTAGTGAAGAACGGCTCGAAGATGCGGTTGAGAGTTTGGGGGTCCATGCCCGTGCCGTTGTCACTAAAGGTGAGACAGACGAATTCGCCGGTTCGGGGTTCGGGATCCATCGGCGTTGTCGCGCGTTGGACTTTTTCCAACGAAGTAGCGATCCGCACTTTGCCCCCATTCGGCATGGCATCGCGGGCATTGACGGCGAGGTTCATGACCACTTGCTCGATCATGCTCGGGTCCGCATGGACAACGGCGAGGTTTGCGGCGGGCTCAAATTCCATGTGGACGTGTTCGCCGACCAGCCGTTCGAGCATTTTAACTGAGTTGCGCAACAGGTCGTTCAAATCGAGGTGCCGGAACTGCATGACCTGCTTGCGGCTGAACATGAGCAACTGGCGGATGAGCGTAGCGGCGCGGGCGGCGGCATTGGCGATTTCCTGTGTGGATTTGGTCTGAGGACTGCCCGGCGGCAGCCGATGTTGCATCAATCCGGCATGGCCCTGGATTACGGTTAGAATGTTGTTGAAATCGTGAGCGACGCCCGCCGCCAACTGTCCGATAGCTTCCATCTTTTGCGCCTGGCGCAGTTGACGTTCGAGCAGGACCCGCTCCGAGACGTCCTGTGCCAATAGCAGCACATGAGGTTCGCCGCGCAGGGTTACCGGGGAAAGGGAAACGCGCATTTCGCGCAAATCACCGGCCTGATTGCGAAGGTTGGCCTCCTGCTCACGGACCAATTCCTGCCGCGCCAGCCCGTCGTACCATTGATCCACTACGGCGGGTTTCTCCCACAGAAACAGCTCTGCCGGGGTGCGGTTGAGCATTTCGTCGCGCGACAAGCCGGCGATTTCGGCGAGGCGCTGGTTGACATCCACGAACCGGCGATCGGGAAGACTCTGGATCGCGCTTGGGTGCGGGTTTTCATGGAAGGCCTTGGAAAACCGTTCTTCGGACATCACCAGCGAGCGATTGGCCTCGGCCAATTCGGTAATCTGCAACCGCGCTTGGACATTAAGAAGCCACTTACGAGTTAACGCATGCGCCAACTGCTGCACTTCGATGTTGTCGAAAGGTTTTTTGAGGACCAGCAAGCTGTCGGGCTGCCCGACTTTGGCGCGCATTTCATCCCAGGAGTAGTCGGCATAAGCGGTGCAAATGACGATCTGGATTTCGGGATCCACTTCCCAGATGCGCGCGATCGTTTCGATGCCGTCCCAACCGGGAGGCATGCGGACATCGACGAACGCCATGGCATAGGGTCGTTTTTCGGCCAGGGCGTGCTTGACCAGTTCCAGGGCTTCCTGACCCTGAAACGCGGAGTCCAGCTCGAACGTGCATCGTGTGGGCGCGGTGGTTTTCTGTTCGAACAGAACGGTCTCCAGCTGGTCTACCGCCGATTCGCCTGTGTCATCCGGGCAGAGGATCTCGCGGAAATCGTTCTGGATGCTGGCGTTGTCGTCAACGATCAGGATGCGACGATTGGGTTCGAGATTCTGGCTGGTCATGTTAGTCCTAAGTTGCTGCCGGTGGTTCGTGGCGCGCGGGAGGCGTGGTGGGCAGTTCCAGAGTGAATTCGGCTCCCTTGCCCGGGCCATCACTGCGAGCGGTGAGGGAACCGCCCATTTCTTTGGCAGCATTGGCGCCGCTATGAAGGCCAAAGCCGTGGCCATCTTTGCGGGTGGTGAAGCCGTGGCTGAAAATGCGGTTGAGGTGCTCGGGGGGTATCCCAACGCCGTTATCGGCGACAATGATGCGAACGCGGTCGGGCGAGGCCTGGGCGGCCATCAAGACCAAGCGTTTGACTTTACCCTCTTGCGCGTCCATCGCGTATTTGGCGTTCCGAAGCAGGTTGATCAGAATCTGGAGGACTTTGTGGCGGTCGACATGAACCGGCGGAAGGTTATCCTCGAATTCGCGCACGACTTCAATGCCATGGCGGTCGAAGGCGGCGGTGTTGATCCGGACCGCATCTTCAATCAGCGTCGTGACCGGCAAACTCTCGTAAACACCCGAGACTTTGGCATAGCTCTGCTGCATCGCGACGATTTCTTTGATGTGTTCGATATGCTGTCCAACGACTTCCATTTTCGCCACCAGCTTAGACTGCTCGCCGGCGATCTGGTCGGCGACGGTAACCAGATACTCGGGCAATAATTTGCCCTTCGGGTCGCTGGTGAGGAATTCGGCGAGGCGGCCGTTTTGGCCTCGCAGCAAGGCAGTGGCGCGCTGCAGTCCGGTCACCTTCGAGTGACGGAGGCGATCGGTGACGACACTGGCGGAGACACTCACGCTATTAAGCACATTGCCGACATTGTGGAGGACGCCGGTGGCGACTTCCGCCATGCCGGCCAGTCGCGACGTGCCGATCAACTGGCGGTTCAATTTATCGAGTTGCTCGGCATCCAATTTCTCGCGCGTAATATCCAACAAAATTCCCCGCACCACAGCCGGACGGTCGCCCTCGAGCAGAACCGTTCCGCTTTCACGGATCCAAACCGTGCTGCCATCGCGAGCCAGCATGCGGTATTCGAATGTGTAGTGCGGCGTATGGGCGACTAACTCGCGCACAGCTTTGGCCGCTTTGGCGGCATCCTGCGGATGCAATTTGTCCTCCCAAAAATCGGCTTGGCTAAGCCATTGGTCGCGAGGATAACCGAGAACCTTTTCTGATTGCCGGCTGACGAATGTGAAACGAAAAGTGTCCGGGGAGCGCTCCCACACAATGCCGTCAATCGAATGGATCAACGCTTCCAGCTTCTGTTGCGAGAGGCTCAGGGCGGCGTCCTGGCTTTGGATGCGGGCCAGCATTTCGTTGAACGATTCGGCAAGGCTGCCCAGTTCATCGGCCCGGCTGCCTACCGCCGCGCGCACAGAATAGTCCTTCTGAGCGCCGACGATACGCGCGGTCCTGGCCAATTCCCGGACGGGGCTCGTGATGGTGCGGCCAAGTTGAGTAGACAGGAATGCCGCCAGGCCGATGGATACGATCATCACACCCAGGACTACTTGTCCATAGAACCAAAGCAATGCGCGGAAGGTGCGCTGGTAATCCGAGCGCAAATAGAAGGTGCCGACCCGTTCCCCTTTCAAGCTCACGGGTTGGGTGACCAGCAGTTCACCGCCGACAAAACAGGATTGGCCCGGGCTTGGAAACTGCGAAAGCGCTTGCGCATCCTCCAGTTTTCCGAAACGAGCGAAGGCCGTACCGTCAGCCAGCGCCAGGTTGGCGGCGACCACGCTGGGCTCAGCCTGCAGAGCGCCGACCACTTCGGCGGCTGCTTGTTCATCCTTAAATGCCATCGCTGCCGTGCTGTTGTTGGCGATGACAACGGCTAGCGTGGCCGTGTCGCGCTGAAAAGTGGACCGGAAGGTCAGGACTTGGAATGTGAACAGGGCAGTGGTTGCGACAAAGAGGACAGCGCCGCAAATGAGGAGGGTGGTCGCCAGCATCTTGCGGCGAATGGGGAGATCGCGAATAAACTGGACCAGGTTCATCCGCGTGGGCCGCCGGGCTCAGTAGCGGCGGCATTGAGGCATTTCGAAGCGGGAAAGAGTGCTAAACCAAGGGGGTATTGGCCCGAGTTGGAGGTGCAAATCAGGCATACCCCGGCCATAAAGGCGCCAGAGTGCCCAGGAAAAAGACAGGATGGTCCGGTCTTTTCCGCATGTAAATCCGGTTCCACTGAATCTCCCAGTCGATGCAACTGACGTGCCAAGGCGGTTTATTCGCATAAGTGCTAAGTGGTCAGGAAGACCCAGGGCGCCGTGCCAGGCTCATTAGCTTCGAACTAATCTTCAAGCCGGCCCGGGCGGCGGCTTCCTGGTTGATCTGGAAGTGGATTTTGGTGCCCTCGAGGACAAAGTTGATCATACCGCCGTTTTCAGTAAAGCCTTCCATCTCGCTGACCGTCAAAACGCTGGCTCGCTGCAGTGCTTGGAGAACCTGCGGCAAGCGTTTTTTTTCCGACGCGCAGATGAAAAGGATATGACAGTTGGTTGCCTCGACGAGCGAAGGGACCTCTTTGAGGATCAGGGGATGTTCATCAACTGATTTGTTGTGAATCGTGCCGGCAAGATCGCCGTGGAAAGGGTCATCACCCAGAACACCAATCAGCAGCGGAGAGTTGCGCTCGGCAAACGCGGCAGATGGCCACTGCACAAATTTGGCAAAGTTGAAGAGGAACGCGGCTTTGATTTGATATTCCGTGGGAGCATTCTCCGTGGCGGGTGCGGCAGGGCTGGCCAGAGCCAGCCAGCCCAGGCCGAGGCCGAGAAGTGAGATCGCGCCAGCACGCATAAACCGTTTAGCGCAGAGACAGTCCAGCATTGTCCTGCGATTCGGTGGTTTTCATTTCCGCGCAGTTCGTGGCAAAAAACAAGGCAAAGATTGCAGGCGTAACCATGGCAAATTGGTCTTTGCAGCGAAGTATCTGCGGAAGCAGTTGGCGGGCCGAGAGTTCTTGCGGGCCTTGTCCGCTGGCTCGCAACTTGCTGGAATGAGCTTCTTACCGGCATGATTGTCTCCGCGCGGAAAGCAGTCTATCGCCCAGTTCGCCCCGTTCTTGCGGGCGCGCGCCGCTGCTGCTGCTTAGCCTTGGTTCATGCCCTCCTCCTGCAGGTTTTATTTGCGACCGGCTTGCTTGCGAATGAGGTGGATACGGCCGCGCCCAAACCTGTCGATCTGACCGAGCTCCCACTGGAAACGCTCATGAATATCGATGTTCGGACGGTATACGGCGCCTCGAAAATGGAGCAGAAGACCACCGAAGCACCCTCTTCCGTCACGATTGTTACCGCCGATGAAATCAAAAAATACGGGTACCGAACGCTGGCTGACGTGCTGGACAGCGTGCAGGGCTTCAATATTTCTTACGACCGTAATTACGCGTTCGTAGGTGTCCGGGGAATCAATTTGGGTGATTTCAATGATCGCATTCTCGTGCTCGTAGACGGTCATCGGATCAATAACAATTACAATGACGGCGCGTTCGTTGATACGGCGTTCTTCCTGGACATCGACCTTGTGGATCGAGTGGAAGTCATTCGCGGCCCGGGGTCGGCGATTTACGGCAACAACGCGTTTTTCGCCGTAATCAACGTGATTACTCGCCAAGGTAAGCAGTTGAACGGGGTGGAAGCGTCCGGACAATACGGCTCATTCGACTCGTACAAAGTCCGCGCCAGCTATGGAAAACTGTTTACCAACGGCATGCAAGTACTGGTCTCGGGGACTTACTTCGATAGCCAGGGGCAAGACCGGCTTTTCTACAAGGAATTCGACACGCCGGCCCAAAACAACGGCGTAGCCCAGGACATGGATGCGGACCGATACGGCAGCACATTCGGGTCGTTGTCGTACGGAGATTTCAGCCTGGAGGGAGGGTATAATTACCGCGAGAAGGTAAATCCAACCGCTCAATATCCGCTTACTACCTTTAACGATCCGCGGCTGCGCACGATCGATCAGCGCAGTTATGCGGACCTGAAGTTTGCACACAGCTTCCCCGACGTGGTGGACGTGACCGCGCACATCTATTACGACCAGTTTGAACATGAGATTGGCTATCCGCAATCGGTGCTGGCGGGCACCAACGTGGTGTTCAGCCGCTTCTCATCGGAGCGGGACCTGGGGGAATGGTGGGGCGCGGAACTGCAATTGAACAAGCGGCTGTGGGATCGGCACGTGCTTACGCTTGGCGCGGAATACCGGGATGATTTCATTCAGGATTCGCAAGTGAATGTGGAGGGTGCGCCGGACCAGGGATCGCACGTAGCCAGCAGTCGCCAGAACTTCGGTCTTTATGGGCAGGGCGATTTTGAGGTGGTCACCAACCTGCATTTCGTGGCCGGCGGACGCTACGATCAATACGGCGATTTCGCGCCGGCCTTCAACCCGCGCCTGGCATTAATTTATCACCCATTTGCAAGTTCGACGCTCAAAGCCATCTATGGCACGGCCTTCCGCGCGCCGAGTTTTTATGAGGAGACCACCTCAAGCAATCCCTTAAGGCCGGAAAAAATCGATGCTTATGAGCTCATCTACGAACAGGAGATCGGCGAGCACTTG
Organism: uncultured Verrucomicrobiota bacterium; assembly: GCA_964623885.1. Taxonomy (GTDB): domain Bacteria; phylum Verrucomicrobiota; class Verrucomicrobiia; order Limisphaerales; family UBA8199; genus CAZUVM01. Next base: position 2,533 of record CAZUVM010000251.1, on the reverse strand, counting down.
CGCTCGTCCCTGTCCGGTTTCTACAATGAAATGAACGATTTGCTTGTATTCAGCAGCGGCAGCTTCACCAATTTCAACGCTAAAGCCAAAGGTGTCGAGGTCGCTTTCGAAGGTAACTGGGCCAACGGGATCCGCGGCCGGGCGAGCTATTCCTTTCAAGAGACCCATGATTCTGCCGCTGGTTGGGACCTGCCGGATTCACCCGAACACCTGTTGCGGTTCAATGTCATCGTGCCGCTTTACCGCGATAAGGTGTTTGCCGGCCTCGAAATGCAATACACCAGCGGCCGTCTGAGCTTGCACAATACTACGGACCCCACTGGGCAACCGATTACGGTGCAGGGTGAAGACGCCGGGGGGTTCGGGATCATCAACCTGACGTTGTTCAGTCAGAAGATAATCAAGAATCTGGAGTTCTCGGCGAGCATCTACAATCTTTTGGACCGTAATTACTTCGATCCTGCCTCGCAATTCCACAAGCAGGACATATTGGCACAGGACGGGCGTACTTTTCGGGTGAAATTAACGTACAGATTCTAGGCAGTGGCATGGGTGCTGCTCTAGAAATGAGGCAGTCGTGAATGAGAAATAGTCGGTTTTTGCATAGCATCGAACAAAATGCAGCCAAATGGCTGATTTCGTTGAGTTGCTTGGTCGGTTGGACTTGCCTGGCGAGCGGACCGCCGCCGGTGATTACTGTCCAACCTACGAACCAGTATGTCCAATTATTGGGCATTGCAAGCTTCTCGGTGGGGGCGACGAGCGGCACAACCATGTCTTACCAGTGGTATAAAGATGGCAACCCTATCCTGCTCGCCAATTCCAGCACTTATACGATCCTGAGCGTGCTGAGCCTTGATTACGGCACTTATAGCGTGAAGGTGAGCAACTCGGGCGGCTCGGTGATGAGCGCGAATGCGATACTAGGTGTTGCTACACCACCGAGCATTACGAATCCGCCCCAGAGCCAAACCGCTATTCTTAGCCAGAAGGTTACTTTCACCGTAGGGGCGAGCGGATCGACCCCGCTCTATTATCAATGGAGTTTCAATGGCGCGCCATTGTCAGGCGCCACGTCGTCTTCGTTGGTGCTGAAAAACATCCAACCGTCGCAAGCAGGGAGTTATTCGGTTTCGGTTAATAACTCATGGGGTTCCGCGGTGAGTACCCCGGCCAATTTGACGGTAATTGTGCCGCCGCAGATCGTGACCCAGCCAGTGAGCCAGACGGTGGTGCAATATCAGCCGGCTTCTTTACAGGTTGCAGCGAATGGAACCGCACCGCTGAGCTACGAGTGGAGGTTGAATGGTATAGCGCTGGCGGGTGCGACCGATTCAACACTTGTGCTGACCAACACACTGACATCGCAAAGCGGCAACTACACTGTTTATGTGCGCAATACCGCCGGGTCGGCGAGCGCAACGGCGACATTGACGGTAACCAATCCCGCTAGTTCGCTTTCAGCCCCGGTTAGCAGTGGTGTTACACCCGGTGGGTTCACTTTCCAATTGTCGCTACCTGTCGGATCGACCTATGTGATTCAGGCGACAGTTGACTTGCAGAATTGGACGCCGATTCTCACTAATAGTGCCACGGATGGTACGGTAATCGTCACCGACCCGGACGCCGCAAATTACCCCGCGCGCTTTTATCGCGCTTTGGTGCCGTAACTTGCAAAGGGCTGAAGACTTTCAGCCACAGGCTTGGGTGCCCTTAACCGGAACCGCCGGTGAATTGCGTGCGCCCCGGCGCCAACGGGTAACACGCCAGAACAAGAAACCGAAGAAGATGGCTCCACAACCGTTCACACCGCTGGTGTAGCCTAGTTTGTAGGGCACTCCCGTGTTGTGCTCGGAATAAATCATAACGTCTCGACCGACGAGCAGGTTCGGCAAGGCCATCGGCATCAGCGCGCCCTGCAACACGCCGCGTGGGAAACCCGCCGGACTTGTACTGTGAGCCAGTGAAACAGAGATGCGGTTGAGCACCGCACCGATAGCAAAAGCCACGATCAAAATGACCACCAAACGGGTCAGCAATCGCGTCCAATTAGGCGAGCGCGGTACTTCCGCTGGAGAACCGGACAAACTCATACCGCAATAGCAGTAAGGGCAAAGCGACAAATCCGAAAGACGAAAGAACGTGAAGAAATGGCTGATTTGTCGCAAGCCGCGAAGAAACCTGGGCGGACAATTCTGTCCGCAGCAAGGGTCGGGCTTTTCTGCGGGCGAGAATGCCCGCGTTTAAGTTCGGTTGCGGCTTTGCCGCGCTGCAGTGCTTTGTCCGAGCGCCACCAGCAGATGGCGCTGGTTACGCCTTCCAAACCTGGTCGGCCCGGGTTTTGATTCCGTTCATGGCATTGCGGGTGTCCACGATGCAAGGCGCCCAGTCCGCCAATTCCTGATAGTTAACCGATGCGTGGTTCGTCGCGATCAACACCAAATCAAAACCCGCAATCGTGTCCTGATTCCACGCTACCGAAGTCATCCCGGCAAAATGCGAGTGCTCGCGCGTCGGTTTGATGGTGGGCACG
>CAZUVM010000250.1:0-10930 GCA_964623885.1 uncultured Verrucomicrobiota bacterium | reverse complement strand
CGAATGCGCGGATCATTCGAATGGAAAACATGCTGGGCCAAATTCGAGCCGGCTGGTTGGCCGATCTGGTAGCCGTCAATGGAGATCCGATCGCCAACATTGAAGCCGCGCGCGACGTGCGGTTCGTGATGAAGAACGGCGTAATCTGTCTCAACAAGAAATAGTTTGAGCTACGAGTCTCCCGGGGCGCCCTCAAACAACCCCTCAACGGTTTCGGTTCTCGGATGGTCGTCGGTGCAAACGGCAAATTGCACCGGCCTTTTACCTGACAAAGCGTAAAGTGAAGTTGCCGCGTAATCGCCACGGGCATTCACGGCATAGTAGATGACGCTGAAATTCGGTTGCCCGCGATTATTCAGCAGCCGCTTCTCCACAGTGTTGGCGACAAGCCGTTTTAGCGCGGTCATACCGGCGTCCTTGGGCGACGCCCCGTTTCGCATCATTTCCACGACGACAAACGAGCCCAGCGCGAACAGATTCGCTTCACCGCGCCCGGTCGAGCCCGCCGCGCCGACCGCGCCATCGACGTAAAGGCCGGCGCCGAGGATTGGCGAGTCGCCGACTCGACCCGGAATTTTCCAAGCCAGCCCGCTCGTCGTGGTCACGCCAGCAATGTCACCGGCGCTGTTAACGACATTGCAGTTGATTGTTCCGTAGAAATGATCAGGATCGATCAACCCTTCCGCAACCATCTCAAGCCCCGCCCGGTGCCAGGCATCAGCCCGGTCTTTCGGATTGAGGTAGTGTTCGGGGTCGGTGCGGCGTTTCCATTCCAGCCAGAGCCGCCGGGATTTCTCCGTGTTCAGATCCGATTCAATCTTGAATCCTACGCTCCGCGCAAACTGCTGCGCGCCCGCGCCGACCAGCAAATGATGATCGGTTTCCTGCATCACCTTTTGCGCCACGAGTGAAGGTGTGCGCACCCCTTCCAGGCAAGCTACCGCACCGGCTTGCTTGCGCGGGCCATGCATAACTGACGCGTCCAGTTGTACGACGCCATCGGCATTCGGCAAACCACCATAGCCGACGCTCGTGTCCTCCGGATCCAGCTCAACGATGTTCACTCCGGCGATAACCGCGTCCAAAACATCGGCGCCGGCGGTAATCATTTTGAACGCCTTGGCAACGCACGTGAGTCCGTTTGCGTCCTTGGAAATATTGCCGTTGGCTGCGGAGATGACCACCGGCCGGGCACTTTTCCTCGCTATGACTTGCGGCGCGGTTGAATCCGCAAGCAGAGCGCGCCCGCCCAATGCGCTCACGCTGGCTGCGGCAACAAAGGTGCGACGGGTTATTCTCGATTTCATGCGTCGCTTCTAAGCCGGGGAAGCCGCAAGGTCAAGCGAGACTGCTACTTTTTTTGCGGCGGCTTCTTTATCGGCCAGTCAGGTGTATGGGTGCGTGTGATCTTTAGATACTTTTCGATTTTAGCGATGACCTCCGGGTTTTGCGCTGCCACGTTTCTTTTTTCACTAAGGTCGGTCTTCAGGTTGTACAACTCCAGTGGTTCATCCGCCTGAGGTCGAACCGCCTTCCAATCACCCATTCGGACGGCCTGCTGGAACCCACGTTCATGAAACTCCCAATAAAGAAAAGCGTGCTGGTTGGTCTGGGTTTGGCCGAGCACAGCGGGCCACATGGAGATTCCGTCGATATTCGTTGGCGCGCTGACACGGGCAATTGCGGCAGCGGTAGGCAGGAAATCCCAAAACGTCCATACCTGGTCTGAAACGCGCCCGGGTTTGATTTGCCCGGCCCAGCGCACGATCATCGGCACCCGAATGCCCCCTTCGTACAGATCCCGTTTGATTCCCCGCAGCGGACCCGAGCTCTGGAAAAACGCTGGGTCAACGCCGCCTTCTTTATGCGGGCCGTTGTCGCTGGTGAAAAAGATAATCGTGTTGTCCTCGGTTTTGTCCTTTTTGAGCCGCTCCATCAGTTTTCCTATGTCGGCGTCCAGGCGGGTGATCATGGCGGCTTTATTCTTTTCCGTTTGCGGCCATGACTCGTCGGAGTAGGGCGCATCCGTGGGTACCTGCATACCGTTCCCGGTACGTTGGCCTTCCTCGTCATTGGCGTGCGGAATTGTGTACGCCAGGTACAGGAAGAAAGGCTGGAAATGATTTTGCGGAGTGGGCTTTGATTTGCGCACGAAGTTCAGCGCGGCAATCGTGAACAGGTCGTGCGTGTAAATGACTTTCTTGCCGCCGAGATTCTCGGCGAGCAATTCACGCCCTTCGAATTTGTTCTCTGGTGCGTATCGAAAAAGGTGATCGGTATAATAGTCGTGCGCGTGCGTCTGGTCGAGATACCCGACAAATTCGTCGAAGCCTTTTTTCTGAGGCAGCCCGGTGGTGTCCTCGTCGCCAAGCCCCCACTTGCCAACCAGGCAGGTATGATATCCAGCAGTCTTGAGAAGTTCGGCGACCGTCAGGTCGGAAGGCCGCAATGCCAGTTTGGCATTGCCCCGTATGAATGCGTGTCCGGTGTGCAAACCGGTCATCAAGGCGCACCGCGATGGCGCGCAAACGGTGCTGCCCGCATAAAAATCGGTAAAGCGCACGCCCTCGGCCGCAAGCTGGTCGAGGTTCGGCGTTTTGATTTTCTTCTGGCCAAAACAACCGAGGTCACCGTAACCGAGATCATCGGCGACGATCAAAATAATGTTCGGCCGTGAAGCCGGGCGCACGTCACTGGTCGTGACATTGGTGGATTGGCCCTCAGCAATGCATGCCGTGAAGCTTCCCAGTCCCAACAAGATGGCGACCGCGATGAGCCGCCGCAGGGGATCGCATTTGCTCATGTTGCCATTGATTTTGCCGCAGCGGCATCAGGCAGTCCAACCAATAATTCCCTTTGCAAACGGGTTTGATCCAGGCAACTTGCATCGAGAATGACTCCCGAAGAAGAATCTAAACCGGAGGCTGGGTCGTCTGAGGCCACCGGTACCGGTGAAGGTCAGCGACGCGCCCGTTCGCGCCGCGGTCATCGTGGGCGCGGTCGCCGGCGCAAACCAGCACAGCAGGAACCGAGTTCGCCCGAATCGGCACCTGAACCTGCCGAGACAGAACAACCATCCGCGCCTACCTCAGAGGCGTCCGAAGTGTCGGAGACCCAGGAAGAAGGATCCAGAGGCGAAGAATTTGTTGCTCCAGTCCCTTCTTCCGAACCCGCGCCGGCGAGAGAGAGGCGGGAAAAACCTGCCCCACCCGCGTCCGTGCAGGAGGCCATCGACCACGTTAACGGCGTGATTGCTGCCCTTCGGGAAGCGCTGGAGGAGATGGAGGATGTTTTGGAATTGATCGAGTCATTCGAACGGCAGACGAACGCCGACGAGCGGGAACTTGAATCGCTGCGGCACGCTTTGCGCCAACTCCAGCGGCATCGGGACGGAGGTCAGCACCACGGGCGAAGGTGATAGTTCTGCTTGCAGGGCGATCCCCCCAAAACCGTCATTCATCTCGTCCTTCTCTCGACTCTTCTGCAAAACCTGATTAGGCTTGCCATGGAGATTACATGTACAACGTAAATGCAGTTTGAAACCTCAGAAACCAGCGCGCGGCTCATTCGGGCGGCCGAACGATTGCGGCGGGAAATCAATGGCCTCACGTTTGGCGCGCCGGTGGCGCACGTATATAACCCGTTGGACTACGCATGGGCGGCTCACGAGTTGTATTTGCGCCGATTTGCCACAAGCATGAAACCGGTGGTGTTTTTGGGCATGAACCCTGGGCCGTTCGGCATGGTGCAAACCGGAGTCCCTTTCGGAGAAATTACCGCAGTACGCGATTGGCTGGGAATCGAGGCCGCAGTGGAGAAGCCTCCGCGCGAACATCCGCGGCGGCCAGTGACCGGGTTTGCGTGCGCGCGTTCTGAAGTGAGTGGGCGACGCTTGTGGGGCTTGTTTGCAGATCGTTTCGTGGGGGCCAACCAGTTCTTTGCCGAACACTTCGTGCTGAATTATTGCCCGCTGGCCTTCCTGGAGAGCAGCGGACGAAATCGTACGCCGGATAAATTGTCGGCCGTGGAGCGAACCGGTTTGTTTGCGGCATGCGACCAGCATTTGCGTGCGGCCGTTGCCGCGCTTCAGCCTCAATGGCTCATCGCGATCGGCGACTTTGCTCGCCAACGAGCGCAAAGCGTCTTTCCTAATGGTTTGCTTCGCATTGGCCGGATCCTGCATCCGAGCCCGGCCAGCCCGGCGGCGAATCGCGACTGGCCGGGTGTGGCCTGCCGTCAGCTTGAGGCTTTGGGAGTATGGCCGAAGCGCGCGATCAAATCGGAACGCGCTCGCGCCGTCTTTGTGTGAACCGGCAACAATGGGTGTAGCCGGCGCAGCGAGCGTGTTCGATTGCCTCGCTGAAGTTCATCCCTACTTCACCTGGAGCGTGCGCGTCCGACCCGAACGTGATCGGGACCTGCAGCTCTGCGGCGATTTGCAGCAGTGGAGCGCTAGGGTAGATCTCCCGGCAATCTTTGCGGAGACCGGCAGTGTTCAACTCGATCGCCACGCCGCTGCGCTTGGCCGCTTCGAGGAAACGCCGGTACAAGGGCCGGCAATCCTCGTTGGGGTAGAAGCAAAATCTCTTGCACAAATCCGCATGGCCGATGATCTCGAATAGGCCCGATTCTGCTGTCATGGCCAATCGCTCGAAGTAGGCGCTCCACACCTCAAATGGATCCCGGCGTTTCCACTCGCTGAGTTGGTGCGGGCTGTCGATGGCCCACGAATCCGACAGATAATGCACCGAGCCGATGAAGTAGTCCCAGGGATGTCGTGCGGCCAAGTCGCGGATCCAATCCTCGTAACCTGGCAAAAAATCTACTTCGAGCGCCAGTTTGATCGTCAGCCGCGGAAACTTGCGCCGCGCTTGTTCAACCTTTTCAACGTAGGCGTCGAGTTCGGAGTTCTTCATGCGCCAATTATCAAAATCGTCGCGCCGCATGGGGTTGTGGTCCGAGAACCCGATCTCCTGGAGACCAATCTTTACCGCTTGTTCTGCCAATTCGACGGGTTCACCCGTCGCGTGCTGGCACAGCGGTGTGTGCATGTGATAATCGGCTGGAAACGACATCGTGGGACTCTAGGTCAGGCAGGGCGGCTCGACAAGCGCTTGCGCTCTCCAGATAAGCTGCCAGCCGTTAACGCCCGAGGCTGACTGCTACTGCACCACCGCGCTTCGGTAATACCGGGTGGGCAAACCGGCGCCGCCCAATTCGGTGAATTGGAACGAGCCGTCAATCGCGGCGGTGTTGGTACCTATCGTTTGCCAAATGGCAGATGAAAGTGAGGGCGAGGCTTGAATTCCGTAGGCTTGAGAGGCAGCCCCGCCGGCAAAATTCAAGGTCACGTCCGTAGGCGTGCTGGTGATTGCAGTGATGGTGACCGGGGCATTGCCGGAGAAGAGCCGGAAGAGAACTCCCACAGAACGATCGCCGCCATAATACGTGCTGCCGTACCATGCGCCGTCGCTCGCCTGCAAAAGTGGGGCAAACGGCTGGGCGCCGTCACCGGCGACCCCGAGGAACTGGTGAAGAACCACATAGTTGGTGTCGGTCGTGCTGAGGCGAAACGCTACGCCACTATCGTTCGGTCCACCGTAACGAGTGGTCCCGTACAGGGCACCGTCGGAGCCGAAGGTTAATCCTCCCAGCGGTTCGTATCCCCCGGACGAGGTCGAAAAACTCATCAGGACCGCGTAATTGTTGCCGTTGGTATCGACTTGGAAAAGCGTGCCTACACTGTTCACCCCTCCGTATTCGGTGGTGCCATAAAGCAGGCCATCCGGACCCTGGGCCAGATTGCCCAGCGGCACTCGCCCGTCGTTGGAGCTGCCGGAAAAATGATGCAGGATCGAAAAGACGCTGCCGTCGGTGTTCAACTTGAACAATGTGCCCATGTTGTTGTTGCCGCCAGCCTGCGTCGTCCCATAAATATCACCGTCCAGTCCCTGTGTCAGGCTGGCTCCCGGTGAACTGCCGTCGCCTCCGTTGGTCTGTCCCAGAAAATTATGAATGACGCCGTAAACGGTCCCATCAGCACTAATTCGAAATACCGTTCCCAAGTTGGTATTACCACCTTTCGAGCACGTGCCATAAAGCATGCCATCTTTAGCTCGAATCAGGCCGTTCACGGGAGCAGCGCCATCCGCAGAACCGGGATCAAAATTATGGACCACCAGGAAGCCGCTGCCGTCCTTGTTGATAGCAAAAACCGCACCCCCGCTATGACTGCCCCCGCCGGCAGCCGTGCCATACAAAACGCCGTTAGTGCCTTCTACGACGCCGCCATACAGAAAATTGGGATCCGAAAAACTGCGCAGCACGCTAAAGCCACTGCCGTCTTTTGCGATGCGGAAAACCGTGCCGAGATTGCTTGCGCCGCCGGCGTAAGTGGTCCCGTAGAGCAATCCATCGCTCGCCTCCATTAACTGGCCGTAAGGCAATTTGCCCCAGTCCGAATACACGCCGAAAGAAAGCAGTCGCTGGTAGTTTGTTTGAGCGGGGCAGGCTGATCCGCCAAACAGTAGAACCAAAATCGCAACTAAGCACGAGGGCAATCGGATTCCAGTCGGGCTTGGGCAAACCTCCCCGCCATAAAACGCTTTCGACATTCGCGGTTAAATTAAAGTGTGCGTTGCCCGACCATGCAAGCGCCTGCTCCCGAGTCTTTTTACGGAGGCGAATCCGCTGAATTACGGAATCGGGCTAACAGCTAATCCCTTTCATCGCGTTCTCAGAATTGACGATGGTATCGTGGTTGCTACTCTTGTCAGCGAATCTGATGTGCCTTATGAGAATGATTTCTCTCGGGCGGCGCCTGGCTATTTGCCTGTTCGGCCTCGCGGCTGGCTGGCTGCAGGTTCAGGCGGCCACCCTCTCAATATCTCCAACCAGTATCTCGGCTCTGTACCAAGGTAATATTACCCTGCAAATCGGCGGAATTACCAGCGGGGACACCGTGCTGGTTCAGCGGTTCCTCGACTTGAACGGCAACGGAGTAGTCGATGCCGGAGAGCCCCTGGTCCAGAGTTTCCGTGTCACGGATGGGCAAGTCACCTCGATCGGTGGGGCGCGAGACAACGACATTCCCGGTGACAATGACTTAACGGCCAACGGACAAATCACCGCAACGGTCAATTTCGCGAATGGACCGGAGTTCAGCCGGGCCAGCGGCAGCTACATTTACAGGGTGTCGAGTCCAACCTTGAGCTTTTCACCGGTGCAGCAGTCGCTGACGGTGACACAGGCCTCTTATCCCCAGCAGATCACCGGCACGGTTCTCAGCGGCGGGACACCGCTCACGAACGCGATGGTGGGCTTGTTGATACAGGTCGGTAACAATAGTGAGTTCATCGCCGGCACAGCTGCCGATGCGTCGGGTAATTTTTCGCTGGCGGTATCAAATGGCACTTACGTCGTGGCCGCCTTCAAAGCTGGTTACGTCGGCAACTTCGCGAGCAGCCCAATGGTTGCGGTCTCGGGCGCCAATACTAACGTGACCGTATCTCTGACTGCGCCCAGCCTGACCATTTCCGGCAGCGTGAACGACGCCAGCAATTCGGTGCCGCTTCCTGGACTGCAGTTCTTTGTCACCGGCACTAACAACGAGTATCTCGTGTTGTTTCCCGACGCGTCCGGCAACTTCAGTGTAAATGTGACCCCGGGCCAATGGAAGTTCGAGCCCTCGGACTATTCTTTAACGCTGGCAGGATATTTTCGTTCTTCGAACAAGCCCAAGATCGATGTGGGCTCGGTCAACGTCAGCGGATTAACGATACCTCTCTTCAAAGGGACCGCGATGATTTACGGCACGCTCAAAGATGATCAGAACAGACCGCTGGGCGGTGTGCTGCTCAACAGCAGCGATAACGGCGGGCTTTACGAGTGCAACGCGACGACCGATACGAATGGCAATTTCTACGTCGTAGGCACAGCGGCCACCTGGAACGTAGGTCCTTCCATCGATCAGTCCGGATTGCCGCCATCGTACATCCTGCCGAACGTGCAGATTACACTCGCCATCGGCCAGGCTGTGCAAACGAATCTGGTAGCGCACCAGGCATCAGCATGGCTGGTTGGTCACGCCACGGATTCCAACAGTAATCCTATCGGCGGAGGCAGCATTCTTGGTTTCGGCACCAACAACCAATTCATCAGTGCCCAACTGGCCGGTGACGGCAGCTTCGCGCTTCCCCTTACCGGTGGCGGCGCCTGGTCGATTTCCTTGGAAAATGGGACGGCAGCGTCTTACAACGTGGTGGCCCCGTCGTTTAACTTCAACGTCAGCAGCGGCGTGAGCGTTTCGAATATTGCGTACGTCGCTCCGATTGCGACGCGTACGATTTCCGGCTCAGTAAAGACTGCGGGCGGGATCGGCATCACCAGCTTGAACGTGTTCAGCGGCGCGGTCATTAACGGGACCAACTACGTTGCCGGTGGAAACACTGACGGTGGCGGGAATTATTCGCTCCCGGTGCTGGCCGGGAGTTGGAATGTCACCTTGGACTCGCAGGGTTTGGCGCAGCGCGGTTATGGCTCCCCTCCGGGTCAGGTCGCCAACACGACAAGTGGAAACCAAACTGTCAATTTTGTCGTCGGGGCAGCCCCTATGGGCAGCCTGTTTTTCCGTCACAGCCTGGGTGCTGTTGGCGAGTTCGGAAATCGTGCCACCCCCACCGTCGTGTTTCCGGTGAATATCAAGAATTACCGTGCCATCTACTTCCGAACGGACACGAATCCACCTAACTCGAATCTGGTATTGTTCACTGGTCCGCCGGGTTCCGGTTTGACCAATACACCGGCCGACCCTGCGTTCGGCGCCGTTCAGGACGGCAGCACCGTCTATTACTTTTCGCCGCCGGTCCGCAATCCTTCGATCGCCATGGGCGGCACTTGGACCATCAACTACAACACGAACATCAATTATCTCACGGTGCCCGACCCGCAAGCCGGTTCGCGCATCACGGTTCCGCTGCCCACTATCAATACCCAGAATGGGTTGCTGCGCAGCGTCACTTGGAGTTACCGCGATCAGTTTGGTAACTCGCTCGGTGGTGCGCCGCCTTACGTGGTGACCAATCGCATCGATCTCTTTGACCAGAACGGGAACGGGATAGATGCAGAAGTTTTTCCATCTACCTATTCCTACACCTATCCGGCAACGAACCTTTTTCCCTGGGCTGACATTTCGGTGCTGCGCATTGACTATATCGACAACATGACCAACCAGTACTTCGTCGCTTTCAGCGAAAGTTTGCCGACGCTGACCGGGGCGACCTTTGTGCCGGGCCATGGTTGCCAATTCCTGCTTAATGGCACACCCGGACAGAATTTTACAATTCAATACTCCACCAATTTGGTGCGGTCGAACTGGGTTACGCTTTACGTAACCAACGGCCTCACCAGCCCGATTTCCGTCGCGGATCCCGGTCCTGCTGGACCTGCTCGTTTCTACCGAGTTCTCGTTGGCCCGTAAGGTCGAGGCTTAGTCGGCGTCACCTCTCGTCTGCGTGACTTGGAAATAATCGCCTGCCGGGCGTTCGAGTTCCCGCAGGAATTCATGAGATACCTCAATGCTCCGCGCCTGCTTGCGTTCCTGCTCGGTCAATTCCAAATCGCCACTCTCGCTGAATAGCACGATACGCTGCCTGATTCCGGGGATTCGCCGATAAACTCGCGCCGGCGTGCCCAAACCATATTCGCAATGTCCACGGCCGCACACGACCACGGCGGTGCGCTTTTGGCCGGCCGGTGAATTCAGGTAGTTAGCCAATCGATCCGCCATCGTTTCATCGCGTGCGACCTGCGCTTCGAACGCAGGCCGCAGCCGGCTTGTGTCAAAAGCCATGTGCACACCCAAAACTTTGTTAAGCCACCGCTCGTAGACCGGATCCTTGGTTACGATTTGCTGCGGCAATTGCTGGCGCTGGTCGGTCGTGAGTCGCTCCAGGCCGCGGCGCCCAATGGCTCTTATGGTTTCAGCGCGTGCGTTTAGCGCCAGCACAGGAATCTCGTGCGCGCGTGCCGCCGTAATCAGCCCAACATAGTTGGAATAGCCTGGCCATCGTTTCTCCAGCTCCGCTTCCTTGACTAACCTGCTTACATCCATTCCGCCCGAGTTGAATCGATCGAGGACAAGTTGTGCCGAAAACTCAAACTGCTCCATCGCCAACACGAGACGAAGGCCTCGTTTTTCCAAACCTTCCAATACTTCCCGCTCCAATTCGTGATGCCTGGGAATCGAATGTATTTCTCCCAAATAAATCACCCGGCTTTGACTCAGGTCTTCGAGCATATCCTGGAACGCCACTGGCTCACCCTCCACAGCGTCCACCCAGAGCATGGCTCGCGGCCGTTGCTGGGCGTTCCCTGGCTCGCACCAGAACTGGAAGGTTAACAGCAGACCGGCAACAATGGCGGCGGTCGCACGCAGGGAAAGGTTCATAGCTCCGACTAGAATAGCTTCTTTCAACTTTTTGTCGGCGAAGCTCGCCAGTCCTTGGATGGTAGCGTCACTGCGGGGGCCTCAGCATGGTGCGATAAAAGCGGCGCTCGTAATTTGGGGTCGACACATCGCTAAAATGTTCCAATGGCCCGCCCATTACGTTGGTTTGTAGCGGTACCCAGTTGACGAGGTTGGAGCTCCCGGATACCGCCAAAGCATTCACCCCGTTGTTCAATCCCGATCCTAAGCGCGACCAGGAATTGCCGTTCCACAAAGCTATGTAATTGGCTGCGACTCCTCCCGCATGCGAGAAATAGCCACCAGCCACCAAGTTTTTGCCCATCACCGCCAACGTTGTCACTGGGTTGTCCATTCCTATGCCGAGCGGTGACCAGGAATGGCCATTCCATAAAGCGGTGTAGTTGACTGTCGTCCCGCCCGCGCTGGTAAAAAGTCCGCCCGCGTACAAGTTGGTTCCCGACG